>JACKJW010000006.1 GCA_020637755.1 Brucellaceae bacterium
CTGGCCGGTGCCGACAAGGTGTCGATCAACACCGCAGCCGTGAAGAACCCTGATTTTGTGGCCGAGGCCGCCGACAAGTTCGGCAACCAGTGCATCGTTGTCGCCATCGACGCGAAGAAAGTGTCGGGGGCAGGCGAGGCAGACCGCTGGGAAATCTTTACCCATGGCGGGCGCGAGCGGACCGGCATCGATGCGGTGGAATTCGCGCGGCGGGTTGTTGATCTTGGCGCGGGCGAAATCCTGCTCACCTCCATGGACCGCGACGGCAGCAAGGCCGGCTACGACATACCGCTGACACGAGCCATTGCGGACGCCGTGCATGTGCCGGTCATCGCTTCAGGCGGCGTCGGCAATCTCGACCACATGGTGGAAGGCATCCGCGACGGCCACGCGACGGCCGTGCTTGCTGCCTCGATTTTCCATTTCGGGACCTATACGATTGCCGAGGCCAAGGACTACATGGCGGCTGCCGGACTGCCGATGCGGCTCGATCCGCACCGCTAAAGCAGGCAAGGCTGCGCGAAAGGACTGCCCGATGACTGATTTCACCCTTGCGGACCTGGAACGGATCGTCGCCACGCGCGGCCGATCCGGGGACGCCAATTCCTGGACCGCGAAACTCTTTGCCAAGGGCATGGACAAGGCCGCACAGAAACTGGGCGAGGAAGCCGTTGAAACCGTTATTGCTTCGGTCTCAGGCAACCGCGAAGGTATTATTTCCGAAAGCGCCGACCTCCTTTATCATTGGCTCGTTGTTCTGGCCTTGGCTGACGTGCCGCTTGCAGCGGTCATGGCGGAACTGGAGAAGCGGACCGGCCAATCGGGGATCGCCGAGAAGGCAGGCCGCAGGGAATAGGCCGACGACGGGACACGGGACGTTTGATGGACCAGTTGAACGCCAGCGAAACCTATTCGCCCTATCGCATGTTCACGGCCGCGCGCTGGTCTGAATTCCGTGCTGACACGCCCTTGACCCTGACCGCCGATGAAGTGGAGCGCCTGCGCTCCATGGATGACCCGATCGACCTCGACGAGGTACGGCGCATCTATCTCGCCCTGTCGCGTCTGCTGTCGTCGCATGTCGAGGCCAGCCAGTTGCTGTTTGCCCAGCGCAAGCACTTCCTCAATGTCGATGACGCGGTGAAAACCCCCTTCATCATCGGCATTGCCGGTTCGGTGGCGGTGGGCAAATCCACCACGGCGCGCATCATCAAGGAGCTGATGGCCCGCTGGCCGTCCAGCCCGAAGGTGGATCTTGTCACCACCGATGGCTTCCTCCTGCCCAATGCCGAACTGCGCCGCCAGAACATGATGGACCGCAAGGGTTTTCCGGAAAGCTATGATGTTGGCGCGCTGCTGCGCTTCCTGTCCGACATCAAGTCAGGCCGCTCCAACGTGCAGGCGCCGCTCTATTCGCACCTCACCTATGATGTACTGGAAGGCCGCTTCCAGATCGTCGACAGGCCCGACATCCTGATCTTCGAGGGCATCAATGTTCTCCAGACCCGCGACCTGCCCGGCGACGGCACCGCCGTGCCCTTCGTGTCGGATTTCTTCGACTTCTCGATCTACATCGATGCCGACGAAGGCATGATCCACGAATGGTATGTCGACCGCTTCATGCGGCTGCGCAAGACGGCCTTCACCAATCCCGAGAGCTTCTTCCACCGCTACTCGCAATTGCCGGACGATGCTGCTCGCGCCATTGCCGAGGGGCTGTGGTCGAACATCAACCTGCGGAACCTGAAGGAAAACATCCTGCCGACACGCCCGCGCGCCGACCTGATCCTGCGCAAGGGAGCCGATCACCTGGTTGAGGAAGTCGCCCTGCGCAAGCTGTGAGCGCGTCCGCCGCTTCCCGCGGTCAGCAAACACCCTTGGCGCATTTCCGCATTGAAGCCGCCGCACCCATCCGCTAGAAGGCTGGGGATTGTGTTGCTTCCGGCCGGAAGTCCACGCAGTCCGCGCGGGTTCCTTTCCCCGCCTGGCACCCGTAGCTCAGCTGGATAGAGCGCTGCCCTCCGAAGGCAGAGGTCACAGGTTCGAATCCTGTCGGGTGCGCCAAAGCGGAAACTCCGGATTTTCCCGATGCAAGGACGGACGGCGCAAGCGGGCACTTGCGCCGTTGGCATTTGTGCCGGTCCCTGCACCCCATTCCGGGCATTTCACACCGGTTTCGGCGTGAAGATATAGCCTGATCCGTAGACCGTCTGGATGATTTGCGGCGAGCGGGGATCGTCGCGCAGCTTGCGCCGCAACCGGCTGATGCGGGCATCCATGCTTCGGTCGAACGGCTCTTCGGAGCGCCCGCAGATGGCGTCGAGCAATTGGCTGCGGCTCATGATGCGCCCGGCGGACCGGATGAAGGCTGCCAAAAGGGCTGTTTCCGAGGCGCTCATCTTGGTCACGCCGCCGTCCCGGTGGGTCAGGGTGCAGGCATCCAGATCCGCCGTCCAATCGCCGAAGCGAACCGGCTGCGTTTCGGATTCATCGGCACTCGCGGCCGCGGGCTGGCAACGGCGCAGCACGGCACGGATGCGCGCCACGAGTTCGCGCGGCTCGAACGGTTTGACGATGTAGTCGTCCGCCCCGATTTCAAGGCCGACGATACGGTCGGTCAGATTGCCGCGTCCGGTAACAACGATACGCGGCACCGACTTCGGCAGCAGGGGATGGGTGATGACGCTCAGCCCGTCACCGTCCGGCAGGATGAGATCGATCAGGCACAGATCGGGAATCTTGCGGCGCACTTCCCGTTCGAAGTCAGCCATGCGCTTCAACGAGACCACGGTAAAGCCGTGCTGGCTCACGGTACGGGTGATAAGCTTGGCAATGTCGGGATCATCTTCCAGCAGGTAAATCAGGGTAGAGCTCATTTTGC
This sequence comes from Brucellaceae bacterium, assembly GCA_020637755.1. Classification (GTDB taxonomy): domain Bacteria; phylum Pseudomonadota; class Alphaproteobacteria; order Rhizobiales; family Rhizobiaceae; genus Zhengella. The sequence goes on from JACKJW010000006.1 coordinate 2,882, forward strand.
CGCTCCTGCTTGCTGGTTCCCGGTGACCTCGGCAAGAATCGCCTGAAGCGCTTCCAGCGTGAAGGGTTTTTTCAGGAAGGGAAGGCCGTTCGTCAAGGTCGATGCCACCATGCTCGTGCTGCCGCTCATCAGGATCATCGCGGTTCCGGGCCGCCTCTCGCGCACATGGGCGGCAAGCCCGATGCCGTTCATCGAACCCGGCATCTCCACGTCACTGATGACAATGGCGATGTCGCGGTTCTTTGCGAGAAGCCGGCGCGCCTCGTCCGCATCTCCGGCTTCCAGCAGGCTGTGGCCAAGTTCTGCGATCTTGCGCCGGATGATGCGGCGAACATCCGGATCGTCTTCCACCAGCAGCACCAGCTCTTTGCCTTCAAGGCCGCGCGTCCGGCGCCGCGGCACCGGTTTGCGCGCCTTGCCGGCAGGTTTGGCCGTGTCCACGCCAGGCAGCAGGATGGTGAAGCGCGATCCCTTGTCCGGCTCGCTGTCCACCCAGATGGCGCCGTTTGATTGCTGGACGAAGCCGTATACCATTGAAAGCCCGAGTCCGGAGCCCGCCCCGGCCGATTTGGAGGTAAAGAAGGGCTCGAAGATGCGCTCCGCATGCTCCTGCGACATGCCGCAGCCGTCATCGTTGAAACGGATGCGCACATAGTCGCCCGCCGTGATGCGCAAGGTTTCGGCATCCTCGGCGGCAAGGCGGCAAAGCGAGGTTTCAATCGTCACCGTGCCGGAGCCGGATGTGGCATCGCGCGCATTCAGCGCCAGGTTCAAGAGCGCCATTTCCAGCTGCGATCGGTCCACCAGCGCCGGAGGCAGGTTGTGCGACTGGGATTCGACGATCTTCAGGCTATGCGGCAGCGAGGAGCGCAGCAGCTTGCAGGTTTCCTCCACGGCCTCGCCAATATTGGTGGCCACCGGATCAAATTGCTCGCGCCGGGCCAGCGACAGCATGCGCTTGGTGAGTTCGGATCCGCGCCGCGCCGCAGAGATGGAAGGCGCGAGATATTCCTCCACCAGCACCGGATCGCTCAAATGCTCACTGAGTGGCACCAGATTGCCGAGAATGATGGTCAGCAGGTTGTTGAAGTCATGCGAAATACCGCTCGCCATGCGTCCCAGCGCATCCATTTTCTGCGAGCGCATCAACGCCGACATGGTGGACTTGCGTCGCGTCACGTCGATGGACAGCAGGTAGAAGCCGATCACTTCGCCCGATGATGGCTTTTCTGGGCGCAGCAGGGTGCGCACATCCTTGAAGCGGCCGCCAGGCAGTTCCAGCCGCATCTCGAAGTCCACCTGGGCGCCGCGCCGCGATTGCTCGAAGAAGCGCGCGCTTTCGGCCATCGTGCGCGGATGCAGCACATCGTTGGCATTGAGGCCCGTCACCTCTTCCGGCGTCCGGCGATAGGCATTGGCGAAGCGCTTGTTGGCGTAGAGGATCGTCATGTCCCGGTCGATATGGGCGATGCCGGCGGGCACCTCGTCGGCGACGATGCGCAGGCGCTCCTCGCTCAATTGCAGCGCGCTTGTTTTCTGGCTCACCAGCGTTTGCAGCCATTCCTGCTGGCGGGTGATGTCGGAAATATCCGTGTAGGTTGTAACGAAGCCGCCATTGGGCAACGGCGTGCCCACCACCTCGATCGTACTGCCGTCCCGGCGGGTGCGCTGGAACCGGTGACGCAGGAATTTCCGGGCAATTTCGACGCGTTCGCAGACCTGTTCCTCGGCCTTCCCGGGGCCGTATTCCCCGCGCGCGGCATTGTAGGCGATAAAGGAGGAAAATTCGGCGCCGACGAAGGCAAGGCTCTCAGGATAGTTGTACATTTCCAGGAACTTGCGGTTCCATGCGACCATCCGTAAATCCTGGTCAAAAATCGTGATGCCCTGGTCAAGATGCTCCAGACCTTCCAGCACATGGGTGGTGTTGGCAGCCTCGCTCCCGGTGGACGCAACCATCGATTTCCTCCTTGGCCCGGCTGGGCCGCGCGCAGGATTCACCACGTTCATCCAAAACCCAAGCCCCGCCGCTCGTCTGTCACAATTGGATACAATTGCCGCAAAGTTCCGCAATGTGACCGTGAAAGCTTCCTCGCGCCGGAATTGGGGTAGGGAGACCCCGGAGTTCATTGTCCGGCTGGGAGGACTTTATGGCATCTGCCGATATCTATGATATCGGTCTGGATCAGACCGATGCAAACCATGTGTCCCTGACACCGATTTCCTTCGCCGAGCGCACCGCCTCGGTCTATCCCGAACTGCCAGCCGTCGTTTATGGCGATGTGCGCCGCAACTGGGGTGAAACCTGGGAGCGGATGAAGAAGCTTGGCTCGGCGCTGGCCAAGCGCGGCTTCGGCAAGGGTGACACCGTTTCGGTGATCGCGGCCAACATCCCGGAAATGTTCGAGTGCCATTTCGCCGTTCCGATGACGGGAGCGGTCCTCAATACCATCAACACGCGTCTTGACGCCGAGGCGATTGCCTTCATCCTCGAGCATGCGGAAGCCAAGGCTGTCTTCGTCGATCCGGAGTTCTCCGAGGTCACCGAGCGCGCCCTGCGCATCACCGGCCGCAGCGACATCCTCGTGGTCGACATCGAGGACGCGACATTCGAGGGTGGCTCGCTGGTCGGTTCGATCACCTACGATGCCCTGCTGGCCGAGGGTGATGCCGATTACGCCTATTCCCTTCCGGCCAACGAATGGGATGCCATTTCGCTCAATTACACGTCGGGCACCACGGGCGATCCCAAGGGTGTCGTCTATCACCACCGCGGTGCAGCGCTGAACGCGCTCTCGAACATCGTCACCTGGGGAATGCCGCATCATTCGCGCTACCTGTGGACCCTGCCGATGTTCCATTGCAACGGCTGGTGCTTCCCTTGGACCATTGCCGCCAATGCCGGTGTCTGCGTCTGCCTGCGCGCCGTGCGCGCGGAGCCGATCTACCAGCTCATCCGCGACGAGAAGGTGACGCATTTCTGTGGCGCACCCATCGTGCTCAACATGCTGGCCAATGCGCCCGACGAGCTGAAGGACTTCTCCCACAAGGTGAAGGTCATGACGGCCGGTGCCTCGCCGCCCGCCGCCGTGATCGCGGCCATGGAAGCCATGGGCGTCGATGTCACTCACGTCTATGGTCTGACCGAGACCTACGGTCCCTCGGTGGTCTGCGCCTGGAAGGACAAGTGGGACGTCGAGACGCCGGAAGCCAAGGCAAAGCTGAAGGCCCGCCAGGGTGTGAAGAACGTCGCGCTGGACGGTCTCATGGTTGCCGATGCCGACACGCTGGAGCCGGTTCCCTCCGATGGCCAGACGATCGGCGAGATCTTCATGCGCGGCAACAACGTCATGAAGGGCTACCTGAAGAACCCCTCTGCCACCGGGAAATCCTTCAACGGCGGCTGGTTTGCCTCCGGTGACCTCGGCGTCATGCATCCCGATGGCTACATCGAGATCAAGGACCGCTCAAAGGACATCATCATCTCCGGCGGCGAGAACATCTCGTCGGTGGAAGTGGAGGACGTGCTCTACAAGCACCCCGCCGTGATGGTCGCTGCGGTGGTGGCCCGCCCGGACGAGAAGTGGGGCGAGACGCCGTGCGCCTTTGTCGAGGTGAAGCCCGGCAAGGAGGTCTCGTCCTCCGACATCATCGACTTCTGCCGTCAGAACATGGCGCGCTTCAAGGTGCCCAAGACGGTCGTGTTCGGCGAATTGCCGAAAACCTCGACCGGCAAGGTGCAGAAATTCGTCCTGCGCGAACGGGCAAGGGACCTCGACGAAAAGGCCTGATCCTCCCAAGGCAACTCGGGGGAGGGCCGCCCGGCAGGACGTGCTCTCCCCGGTCTTTTCGCTTCGCCTCGATGAACAACCCGTATCAAGGGAACGCTGCAACCATGACTTCCCCCGGCGAATACATCCTTCAGACGCGCGGCCTGACCAAGGAATTCAAGGGCTTTACCGCCGTTGACAAGGTGGACTTGAACATCCGGCGCCACGAAATCCATGCGCTGATCGGCCCGAACGGTGCCGGCAAGACCACCGTCTTCAACCTGTTGACCAAGTTCCTGACCCCGACCTCCGGCACCATCACCTTCAACGGCCGCGACATCACCTTCGCCAAGCCGGCTGAAATCTCCCGCATGGGCGTCATCCGGTCGTTCCAGATTTCGGCGGTGTTTCCGCACATGACGGCGCGTGAAAACGTGCGCGTGGCCTTGCAGCGCAAGCTCGGTACCTCCTTCCACTTCTGGAAGTCCGTCAGTTCGCTCAACAAGCTCAATGGCCGCGCCGACGAGCTGCTGGAGATGGTCGGCCTGGCCCGCTTCTCCGACGCCGTGGTTGCCGATCTGCCCTATGGCCGCAAGCGCGCGCTGGAGATCGCCACGACGCTCGCCATGGACCCGGAAATGATGCTGCTCGACGAACCGACGCAGGGCATGGGCCGCGAGGACGTGGAACTGGTGACCGAGCTCATCCGCCGCGTCGCCAAGAATCGCACCATCCTGATGGTCGAACACAACCTCGGCGTCGTCTCCACGCTGTGCGACACGATCACCGTGCTCCAGCGCGGCGCCCTGCTGACCGAGGGCGACTACCGCACCGTCTCGCAGGACCCGCGCGTCAAGGAAGCCTACATGGGGAAAGCGGCATGAGCTACGCCAGCGAAAATCACGAACTGGGCGGCCAGCATGTCTCGGAGATGATCGAGGAAATCTCGATCCGCGACCTGCACGCCTTCTACGGCGAAAGCCACGCGCTGCACGGCATCGACCTTCAGGTCTACCAGGGCGAACTTGTCACCCTGCTCGGGCGCAACGGGTCGGGCCGCACCACGACGCTGCGTTCCATCATCGGCCTCATTCCGCGCCGCACCGGGTCCATTGTGCTGAAGGGCAAGGAAATCATCCGTTCCTCGCCCGACCAGATCGCGCATCTGGGCGTCGGCTATTGCCCGGAAGAGCGCGGCATCTTTTCCAGCCTCAATGTCGAGGAAAACCTGATGCTGCCGCCCAAGGTGGCCGAGGGCGGCATGTCGGTGGAGGAACTCTACGAGATGTTCCCCAACCTGGCTGAACGCCGCAAGAGCCAGGGCACCCGCCTGTCGGGTGGCGAGCAGCAGATGCTGGCCATGGCCCGCATCTTGCGCACCGGCGCCAATATCCTGCTTCTCGACGAGATCACCGAGGGCCTTGCCCCGGTCATCGTCGACAAGCTCGGTGATGTGCTGATCGAGTTGAAGAAGCGCGGCTACACCGTCGTGCTGGTCGAGCAGAATTTCCGCTTTGCCGCGCCGGTCGCTGACCGCCACTTCATCATGGATCACGGCCACATCGCCGCAGTCATTCGCAAGGACGAGCTCGAGGAAAAGCAGCACGTCTTTGACGAGTATCTCAGCGTCTGAAACCCATACCCACCCGGAGGAAAAAATGAACGTTTCCAAACTCCTGCTCGCCGGCGCATCCGCGCTTGCGCTCATGACATCGGTCGCGTCCGCCGAAATCAGCGACAACAAGGTCAAGATCGGCCTGCTGACCGACATGTCCGCCACCTATTCCGACGTGTCCGGCCAGGGCACGGTCGTCGCTGCTGAAATGGCCATCGAGGAATTCGGCGGCAAGATCGGTGATGCGACCATCGAGCTGGTCACGGCCGACCACCAGAACAAGGCCGACATCGCCGCCAACAAGGCCCGCGAATGGGGTGATACCGATGGCGTCGACGCCTTCGCCGAACTGGTCACCACCTCGGTCGCTCTGGCCGTCTTCGAGGTTGCCAAGCAGCAGAACAAGATCGCGCTGGTTTCGGGCGCCGCTTCGTCGCCGCTGACCGGCGACAAGTGCATCCCGACCGGCCTGCACTGGACCTACAACACCCGCGCTCTGGCCGTTGGCACCGGTTCGGCCGTGGTGAAGGAAGGCGGCGATAGCTGGTACTTCCTGACCGCCGACTACGCTTTCGGTGAAGCCCTCCAGAAGGACGTGACCAAGGTTGTTGAAGCCGCCGGCGGCAAGGTGCTGGGTGCATCCAAGCATCCCTTCCCGGCCACCGATTTCTCGTCCTTCATGCTGCAGGCCCAGGCTTCCGGCGCCAAGGTGATCGGTCTGGCAAACGCTGGTGCTGACACCATCAACGCCATCAAGGCTGCCAAGGAATTCGGCATCGTGCAGGCTGGCCAGAAGGTCGCCGGCCTGCTGGTCTTCCTTTCCGACGTGCACGCGCTCGGTCTGGAAACCGCGCAGGGCCTGCAGATGACGGTCGCCTTCTACTGGGACATGAACGACGAGACCCGCGCCTGGTCCAAGAAGTTCTTCGAGCGCACAGGCAAGATGCCGACGGGCGTGCAGGCCGGCACCTATTCGGCCGTCCGTCACTACCTGAAGGCCGTCGAGGCCACCGGGTCGGATGACACCGCGACCGTGCTCGCCAAGATGCGCGAAACCCCGGTCAACGACATGTTCGCCACCAACGGCGTGCTGCGCACCGATGGCCGCATGGTCCACGACATGTACCTCGCCGAAGTGAAGAAGCCGTCGGAATCGACCGCTCCGTGGGATTACCTGAAGATCCTGCGCACCATCCCGGGTGAGGAAGCCTACGGCACGCTCGAAGAGAGCACCTGCCCGACCAAGTAATGCCGAACCGGTCCGCCGGACGCGTCAGCGCCCGGCGGACCATCGCGGGACAACAAAACCGGGATCAAACGAGATGCTGCAAGACCTCTTGGGCTTTCCGCCACAGGTGCTGTTCGGCCAGTTGCTGATCGGCCTGATCAACGGCGCCTTCTACGCCGTGCTCTCACTGGGGCTTGCCGTCATTTTCGGCCTGCTCAACATCGTGAACTTCGCCCATGGGGCACTCTACATGCTGGGCGCCTTTGTCACGCTCGGCCTGCTGCAGTTTCTCGGCATCAATTACTGGGGCGCGCTGATCCTTGCCCCGCTGATCGTCGGTGCCTTCGGCATTGTCATCGACCGCCTTCTGCTGCGCCGCCTCGCCGGCATCGACCATCTCTACGGCCTGCTCCTGACCTTCGGTCTCGCGCTGGTCATCGAGGGCACCTTCGTCAAGCTGTTCGGCTCGTCGGGCCTGCCCTACCAGACCCCGGCGGCACTCTCCGGCGGTATTAATCTCGGCTTCATGTTCCTGCCGCTTTATCGCGGCTGGGTCGTCGTCGCGGCACTCGCAGCCTGCGTCGCCACCTGGTTCATCTTCGAGCGCACCAAGATCGGCGCCTACCTGCGAGCCGGTACGGAAAACCCGAAACTGCTCCAGGCCTTCGGCGTCAACGTGCCGCTGCTGACCACGCTGGCCTACGGCTACGGCGTCGCGCTGGCGGCCTTTGCCGGTGTGCTCGCCGCCCCCATCACGCAGGTCAATCCGCTGATGGGCTCCAACCTCATCATTGTCGTCTTCGCCGTGGTCGTCATCGGCGGCATGGGCTCCATCATGGGCGCCATTGTCACCGGCCTTGCCATGGGTGTCATCGAGGGGCTGACGCGGGTCTTCTGGCCTGAAGCCTCGTCCACTGTCATTTTCGTCGTCATGGCCATCGTGCTGGTGCTCCGCCCCGCCGGCCTGTTCGGCAAGAGCGCCTGAGGAGACCCGTCATGAACGCCCGTCTGGGATACATCATCGCGGCCGTGGTACTCCTCGCCGCCCCCTTCGTCGTCTACCCCGTCTTCCTGATGAAGCTGCTGTGCTTCGCCCTGTTTGCCAGCGCCTTCAACCTGATCCTCGGCTATGGCGGCCTGCTGTCCTTCGGTCACGCCGCCTTCTTCGGCGGCGCCGCCTACATCACCGGCCATGCGCTGAAGGAATGGGGCCTGCCGACCGAGCTCGGCATCCTCACCGGCACGCTGGCTGCCGGCGCGCTGGGCTTTCTGATCGGCCTTATCGCCATCCGCCGCCAGGGCATCTACTTCGCCATGATCACCCTCGCCATGGCGCAGATGGTCTACTTCTTCTTCATCACCGCGCCCTTCACCGGTGGCGAAAACGGCTTGCAGGGCGTGCCGCGCGGCACCGCGCTCGGCTTCATCGACCTGCAGGACAATCTCAATCTCTACTATTTTGTCCTCGCCATCTTCGTGATCGGCTACTTCATCGTTTCGCGCGCGGTGAATTCGCCCTTCGGGCAGGTGCTGAGCGCCATCCGCGACAACGAGAACCGTGCCATTTCGCTGGGCTATGACATCTCGAACTACAAGCTGCTGGCCTTCACGCTCTCGGCAACGCTGGCGGGCCTCGCCGGTTCCACCAAGACGGTGGTCTTCCAGCTCGCCTCGCTGACCGACGCCCACTGGCACATGTCGGGTGAGGTGGTGCTGATGACCCTGCTCGGCGGTCTCGGCACGATCCCCGGACCGGCAGTTGGCGCGGCAGTCATCATCACGCTCCAGAACTATCTGGCGCAGGGACCGCTCAGCGCCTGGGTGCCGGTTGTGCTTGGCGTCATCTTTGTCGTCTGCGTGCTGGCCTTCCGCCGCGGCGTGGTCGGCGAGCTGCGCGCCTTGATGCGCAAGTCCTTCTGACGAAAAGGCCGGCCGGTCGCGGCCGGCCGCCCCAATCACGATTTGCAGGAGACCCATCATGAAGGTGCTCGTACCTGTCAAGCGCGTCATTGACTATAACGTCAAGCCGCGCGTGAAGGCCGACGGTTCCGGCGTGGAACTCGCCAACGTAAAGATGTCGATGAACCCGTTCGACGAGATCGCCGTCGAAGAGGCCATCCGGTTGAAGGAAGCCGGCAAGGTCAGCGAGATCATCGCCGTGTCCATCGGTGTGCGCCAGGCGCAGGAAACACTGCGCACGGCACTTGCCATGGGTGCCGACCGGGCCATTCTGGTGGTCACGGGCGACGACGTGAATGCCGATCTGGAGCCGCTTGCCGTCTCGGGCATCCTCGCCGCCATAGTCGCAGAGGAACAGACCTCGCTCGTCATCTGTGGCAAGCAGGCCATCGACAACGACATGAACGCCACCGGCCAGATGCTCGCCGCGCGCCTTGGATGGGGCCAGGCGACCTTTGCCAGCGCGCTCGCCATCGCGGATGGTGCGGCGGAAGTCACCCGCGAGGTGGATGGCGGCCTCCAGACCGTGCGCGTCAGCCTGCCTGCCGTGGTCACCACGGACCTGCGTCTCAACGAGCCCCGCTACGCCTCGCTGCCCAACATCATGAAGGCCAAGAAGAAGCCGCTCGACGAGCGTGCAGCCGACAGCTTCGGCGTGGACCTGAAACCGCGCCTTGAGGTGGTCCGCACGGCGGAGCCTGCCGCGCGCGCTGCGGGTATCAAGGTCGCTTCCGTCGACGAACTGGTTTCCAAACTCAAGGATGCGGGGGTTCTGTGATGGCTGTCCTTCTTCTCGCTGAAACCGGTCCGGCCGGTCTCGTTCACTCCGCCACGGCCAAGGCCGTGACCGCTGCTGCCAAACTCGGCGATGTGACCGTGCTGGTCGCCGGTCAGGGCGCGGGCGCTGCCGCGGCCGAAGCCGCTACGATTGCAGGCGTTTCGCGCGTGCTTTGCGCCGATGATGCCGCCTACGCCAACCGGCTGGCCGAGCCGGTGGCCGATCTCGTTGTCTCGCTCGCCGGTGCCTTCAGCCATGTCGTGGCCCCGTCCACCAGCGATGCCAAGAACATCCTGCCGCGCGTTGCCGCCCTGCTGGATGTGATGGTGCTGACCGATGTGACCGGCGTCGTCGATGCCGAGACGTTCGAGCGCCCCGTCTATGCCGGCAACGCGATCCAGACCGTGCGCTCGCGTGATGCCAAGAAGGTCATCACGTTCCGCACTGCCAGCTTCGAGGCTGCCGCAGGCGGCAACAAGGCAGCCGTGGAAGCCGTGCCCGCGCTGGCCGGACCCGCTCTGTCGGCTTGGGTCGAAGACCGCCTTGCCGTCTCCGACCGTCCCGAACTCACCTCTGCCCGCGTCGTCGTCTCCGGCGGACGCGGCATCGGCTCGGCAGACAATTTCGCCCTCATCGAAAAGCTCGCTGACAAGCTCGGCGCAGCCGTCGGCGCCTCGCGCGCCGCTGTCGATGCCGGCTATGCGCCCAATGACTGGCAGGTGGGACAGACCGGCAAGGTCGTTGCGCCGGAGCTTTACGTCGCTGTCGGCATTTCGGGCGCCATCCAGCATCTGGCGGGGATGAAGGACAGCAAGATCATCGTCGCCATCAACAAGGACGAGGAAGCACCGATCTTCCAGGTCGCCGATTTCGGCCTCGTCGCAGACCTGTTCCAGGCCGTGCCAGACCTGACAGGCAAACTCTGATCCGTTCCGGGAGACAAGACCATGCCATATGAAGCACCATTGAAGGACATGATGTTCGTTCTGGAAGACCTGTGCGGCCTTGCCGGCCTCGCCGACTTGCCGGGGCTGGAGGAATCGACGCCCGACATGGTGTCGGCGATCCTCGAAGAAGCCGGCCGTTTTGCCGGCGAGGTTCTCGCCCCGCTGAACCGTGTTGGCGACCTGAAGGGCCTCGGCTTTTCCGATGGCGAGGTGACGACGCCCGAAGGCTGGGCCGATGCCTACCGCCAGCTCGTCGAGATGGGCTGGAACAGCCCGACCGCCTCAGCCGAACATGGCGGCATGGGCCTGCCCGCCGCCGTCAATGCCTGCATCCAGGAAATGTTCAACGGCGCCAACACCGCTTTCCAGCTCTGCCCGCTGCTGACGCAGGGCGCCATCGAGGCCGTCAGCCACTATGCCTCCGACGAACTGAAGGCCGCCTACCTGCCGAAGCTCGTCACCGGCGAATGGACCGGCACGATGAACCTGACCGAGCCGCAGGCCGGTTCGGACCTCGCCGCCATCCGCTCCAAGGCGGAGCCGAAGGACGGCCACTACCTGGTCTCCGGCCAGAAGATCTTCATCACCTACGGCGAACACGACATGGCGGAGAACATCATCCACCTCGTGCTGGCCCGGCTTCCTGACGCGCCGGAAGGCGTCAAGGGTATCTCGCTTTTCGTCGTTCCGAAGTTCCTGCTCAACGCGGACGGCTCACCTGGCGCGCGCAACGATGTGCGCTGCGTCTCCATCGAGCACAAGCTCGGCATCCATGCCAGCCCCACCTGCACGCTGGTCTTTGGTGACGAGGGCGGCGCGACAGGCTATCTCGTCGGTGAGCCGAACAAGGGCCTGCAGTACATGTTCACCATGATGAACTCGGCCCGCCTTGGCGTCGGCCTGCAGGGCATCGGCATTGCCGAGCATGCCGGCCAATGGGCCGCCGCCTATGCGGCAGAGCGCAAGCAGGGCTCCGCGCCCGGCCAGGAGGGCTCGGTCACCATCATCGAGCATCCCGATGTGCGCCGCATGCTCGGCCTCATCAAGGTACGCACCCAGGCGGCGCGCGCGCTTGCCTACCGCGCTGCCGCTGCGCTGGATGTCGCCGCCCGTGCGCCGAACGGCGCCGCCCGCGAGCGTGCCCAGCGCCGCGTCGACCTGATGATCCCCGTGGTCAAGGCCTGGTCGACCGAGATGGGCAACGTCTCCGCCTCGCTCGGCGTCCAGGTCCATGGCGGCATGGGTTTCGTGGAGGAAACCGGCGCGGCCCAGCATCTTCGCGATGCCCGCATCACCACCATCTATGAAGGCACCACCGGCATCCAGGCGCTCGATCTCGTCGGCCGCAAGATCATCCGCGACAAGGGTGAGGCGGTCGGGGAACTGCTGGAAGACATGCAGGTCTCGCTGGCCAGTCTCGGCGGCCTCGAAGGCAACGGCGTGGACTGGGCCGGCCAGAAGGCGATGGTCACCGAGGCCATGGCCACGATCGCGGAAGTCCGTGACTGGCTGCTGACGCGCGCCCACAACAATGTCGCTGAAACCCACGCCTCGGCTGTCGCGGTGATGGAGACCTTCGGTGTCTGCATGGGTGCCTGGGCCATGGCCGATGCAGCTGCCGCTGCCGCACGCCGGATCGCTGGCGGTGAAGCCGATGCCTTCCTCGCTTCCAAGCTGCGCATGTGCGAGTTCTACCGCACGCAGGTCTTCCCGCAGGCGCAGGCCTCCAAGCTGTCGGCCATCGGCGGGGCGGGCGATATCCTTGCGCTCACCCGTGAAGACCTTGGGGTCGTCGCGTGATGGAGGCCCCGGTCGCGCGCGAAGCCATGGACTATGACGTCGTGATCGTCGGCGCCGGGCCTTCGGGCCTTGCCGCCGCGATCCGCCTGAAGCAGCGTGACGCCAACCTGTCGGTCGTTTTGCTTGAAAAGGGGTCGGAAGTCGGCGCGCATATCCTGTCGGGCGCCGTGCTGGACACGGCCGGCCTGGATGCCCTTCTGCCGGACTGGAAGAACCTCGGGGCGCCGGTGACCCAGGAAGTCGTTCGCGACGAGTTCTACCTCATCGGGGCGGGCGGCCAGTTGCGCATCCCGAACTGGCCGATGCCGCCGCTGATGTCCAACCACGGCAAATACATCGTCTCCATGGCCAATGTCTGCCGGTGGCTTGCCGAACAGGCCGAGGCGCTTGGCGTCGAGATTTTCCCAGGCATGGCCTGCTCGGCGCTGGTGCACGGCGAGGCCGGTGAAGTGATTGGCGTGGTGGCCGGCGAGATGGGACTCTCGGCCGACGGAACGCCCGGTCCGGCCTACGAACCCGGCATGGAACTGCGCGGCAAATACGTGCTGCTGGCCGAAGGCGTGCGCGGCTCGCTCACCAAGGAAGTGCTGGCGAAATACGGCCTCCAGAAGGAGAGCGGCCCGCAGAAATTCGGCCTCGGCATGAAGGAGATCTGGGAGATCAGCCCGGAAAAGCACCGCCCGGGCACGGTGACCCACACCATGGGCTGGCCGCTCGGCGGCAATGCCGGTGGCGGCTCCTTTGTCTATCACATGGAGAACAACCAGCTCTGCGTCGGTTTCGTCGTTCACCTGAACTACGAGAACCCGCACCTGTTCCCCTACATGGAATTCCAGCGCTTCAAGCATCATCCGCTGGTGGCCCACCTCCTGGAAGGCGGCAAGCGGGTGGCCTATGGCGCGCGCGCCATCTCTGAAGGCGGCTGGCAGGCCATTCCGAAGACCGTCGCCCCCGGCGTCGCCATCCTCGGCTGCGGTGCCGGGCTGGTCAATGTTCCGCGCATCAAGGGCAATCACAACGCCATGTGGTCCGGCATCCATGCCGCCGATGCGGCCTGCGAGGCGATTGCTGCCGGCCGTTCCGGTGACGAGCTGACCGCCTATGACACGGCGCTGAAGACCGGTCCGGTCGCACGCGACCTGAAACCGGTACGCAATGTCAAGCCCATGTGGTCGCGCTGGGGCATGCTGGTCTCGCTCGGTCTCGGCGGGCTGGACATGTGGACCAACAGCCTGTTCGGCCTGTCGCTGTTCGGTACGCTGAAGCATGGCAAGAGCGATGCGGAGGCGACCGGCAAGGCGTCGCGCTTCAAGCACATCGATTATCCCAAGCCCGATGGCACCATCTCGTTCGACCGGCTGACCAACGTCGCCTATTCGGCAACCAACCACGAGGAAAGCCAGCCCTGCCACCTGCGCCTCGCCGATCCGACAGTGCCACTGCGCGTCAACCTGCCTGACTATGACGAACCGGCCCAGCGCTACTGCCCGGCCGGCGTCTATGAGGTGCTGGAAGGTGACGGCGGTCCGCGCTTCCAGATCAATTTCCAGAACTGCGTGCATTGCAAGACCTGCGACATCAAGGACCCATCTCAAAACATCACCTGGGTGACGCCGCAGGGCGGTGACGGTCCGAACTATCCCAACATGTGACGTGCCGGTCACCGGCGGAGGAGCCCATCATGAACGAACTTAACGGCTACGACATCGAGGATCTGGAAGTGGGCATGTCTGCCTGCTTCTCCAAGACGATCACCGAGGCCGACATCATCCTTTTTGCAGGCGCCTCGGGTGACAACAACGCCATCCACATCAACGAGAATTTCGCGCGCACCACGCCGTTCGGCGGGCGGATCGCCCATGGCATGCTGACGGCCAGCACCATTTCGGCGGCCATCGCCAATCGCCTGCCGGGGCCGGGCACCATCTACATGTCCCAGCAGATGCGCTTTGTCGGCCCGGTGCGCCCCGGCGACACGGTGGACGCCACCGTCACCATCAAGGATATCAACCGCGACAAGAGCCGTGCCGTGCTGACCACCATCTGCTCGGTGCGCGGCGAAGTGGTCGTCGAGGGCGAGGCGATGGTCAAGACCACCTCGCGCGCCCAGCGTCTCGCCAACGCGTGATCAACCCTGCCGGCTGCCCGGCATGAACGAGTTCAGGAGACAAGATGACATCCGACATCTATGAAATGGGGCTGGACCAGACCCCAGCCAACCATGTGCCGCTGAGCCCGCTCAGCTTTATCGAGCGCACCGCAGGTGTCTACCCAGACCGTCTCGCCGTGGTCCATGGCGATGTGCGGCGCAGCTGGGCCGAGACCTATCAGCGCTGCCGCCGTCTCGCTTCCGCCTTGCAGGGCGCCGGCGCGGGCAAGGGAACGACCGTCTCCATCATGGCGACCAACATTCCCGAAATCTTCGAGGCGCATTTCGGCGTGCCCATGGCCGGCGCGGTTCTCAACGCCATCAACACGCGCCTTGATGCCGAGGCCATCGCCTTCATTCTGACCCATGCCGAAGCGAAGGTTCTCTTCGTCGATCCGGAATTTTCCGAGGTCGTCGAACAGGCGCTCCACATGGCCGGAAACCCGGATTGCCTCGTCATCGACATCGAGGATGCGACCTATGCCGGCGGCAAGCGTATCGGCAAGATGACCTATGAGCAGTTCCTGGCTGGTGGCGATCCGGAGTTTGACTGGAAGCTTCCGGCCAATGAATGGGATGCGATCTCGCTCAACTACACGTCCGGCACGACCGGCAACCCAAAGGGTGTCGTCTATCACCATCGCGGCGCCCACCTGAACGCACTCTCCAACATCATGCTGCTCGGCATGGGCATGCACCCGGTCTATCTGTGGACCCTGCCGATGTTCCATTGCAACGGCTGGTGCTTCCCGTGGACCCTGGCGGCGACCGCCGGCACGGCTGTCTGCCTGCGCGCCGTGCGCGACGAGCCGATCTTCCGCCTGATGAAGCAGGAGAAGGTCACCCACTTCTGCGGAGCCTCCGTGGTGCTGGCCATGCTGGTCCATGCGCCGGCCGAACTGAAGAACGGCCTGCATGCCGGCATCAAGGCGATGACCGGCGGCGCACCGCCGCCTGCTGCGATCATCGAGAAGATGGAGGCGCTGGGTTTCGACGTCACCCACGGTTACGGCCTGACCGAGACCTACGGCCCGTCGGTCTATTGCGCCTGGAAGGATGAATGGGATGCGCAGGACGCCTCCACCCGTGCGCGCCTCAAGGCCCGTCAGGGCGTCCGTTCCATTTCGGCCGAGGGCCTGATGGTCGCCAATCCCGAAACGCTGGAGCCGCTCCCGCGCGATGGCGAGACGATTGGTGAAATCTTCATCCGCGGCAACAATGTGATGAAGGGCTACCTGAAGAACCCCTCGGCCACCGAAGAGGCGTTCAACGGCGGCTGGTTCGCCTCCGGTGACCTTGGCGTCATGCATCCTGATGGCTACATCGAGATCAAGGACCGTTCCAAGGACATCATCATCTCCGGCGGCGAGAACATCTCCTCCATCGAGGTGGAGGATGTCCTCTACAAGCACCCCGATGTGCTGGAAGCCGCTGTGGTCGCCCGCCCACATGAGCGCTGGGGCGAGACGCCCTGTGCCTTCGTGACGCTGAAGGCAGGCTCGAAGGCCACTGGCGACGACCTGATTGCCTGGTGCCAGCAGAACATGGCGCGCTTCAAGGCGCCCAAGACCGTGGTGTTCGGGCCGCTGCCGAAGACGTCGACCGGCAAGGTGCAGAAATTCCTCCTGCGCGAACAGGCCCGCGCCATGGAACTGCAAGCCTGAGACAAGGCAGCGATACCCCGAAAGGCCGCCGGCGGTCCCCTCCGCCGGCGGCCGCTTTTGCTGGGCGGGAACGGGATCTGAACATGCCCGGCAATCGGCATTCTCACGGCCCCATCACACGCTGTTGAGATTGCTTTTGACCGCCCGGCGATTGACCCCGCCCGCACCTCCCGCCACAAAGGGTGAAAGCCGCAATCCTGCGGAAGGGAGGACGATTTCGTGAAAGCCCTGCTTGCAGCCCTTCTGGCCGCTGTTGCCCTTTCAACCCCGTCGCGCGCGGCCGATCCCGACCCGGCCGATTGGCCTTCTGTTCTGGCAGCCGCGAAAGGCCAGACGGTCTACTGGAATGCCTGGGGCGGTTCGGAAAACATCAACGCCTATATCGAATGGGTGGGCAGCGAGCTGAAGGCGCGCAACGGCATCGAGCTCGTCCATGTGAAGCTTGAGGACACTGCGACCGCCGTCGCCAAGGTGGTTGCCGAAAAGGCGGCCGGTCGCACGGAAGGCGGTTCGGTCGATCTCATCTGGATCAACGGCGAAAACTTTGCCTCCATGCAGCGCCAAGGCCTGCTCATGGGGCCGGGCTGGGCTGATAAACTCCCAAACTGGGCCTATGCCGACGTGGAGCACAAGCCCACTCTTACGGTGGATTTTACCATCCCCACGCTCGGGCAGGAAAGCCCTTGGGGCATGGCCAAGCTGGTCTTCTTCCACGACACGGCGCACACCGCAGCCGATACCATGCCTCAGTCGGCGGCGGGTCTGCTCGAGTGGGCGCGCGCCCATCCCGGCCGGTTCACTTATCCCCAGCCGCCGGATTTCATTGGATCGAGCTTCCTGAAACAGGCGCTGAGCGAGCTCGTGGCTGATCCATCAGTGCTGCAGAAACCCGTCGTCGAGAATGATTTCGACGCGGTCACCGCACCGCTCTTTACCTGGCTGGACGCGCTGCATCCGTTGATGTGGCGTCAGGCCAAGCAGTTCCCCAAGAACTATCCGGCCATGAAGCAGATGCTGGCCGATGGCGAGGTCGACATCATCTTCGCCTTCAATCCGGCCGAGGCCTCGGCTGCGATTGCAGCCGGTGAATTGCCCGGTACGGTGCGCTCCTTCGTCTTTCCGGCGGGAACCCTGTCGAACACTCATTTCGTGGCCGTGCCCTTCAATGCCAACGCCAGGGCCGGTGCCCTCGTCGCCGCCGATTTCCTGATGTCGCCGGAAGCCCAGGCCCGCAAGCAGGACCCGAATGTCTGGGGCGACCCGACCATCCTCGCCATGGACAAGCTCGACGCGGCGGACCGTGCCCGGTTCGACACGCTCGACCTCGGGGTGGCAACCTTGTCGCCAGCCGATCTTGGCCCTGCCGTTCCTGAGCCGCATGCCAGCTGGATGACCCGGCTGGAGGAGGAATGGACCCGGCGCTACGGCGTTGCCAACTGACCGGCCAACACAAGGCCGCGCGCCCATGCGCTGGCTGACACTGGCGGCTGCCGGTCCGGTCCTCGCCGTGGCCCTGCTGGCGGGCCCGGTCCTGGCGGGGCTGGCCGGAACCATCCTTCCCGCCTTCGGTTACCTGCCCGCCCTCGGCAGCAGGGATTTTTCCATCTCCGCCTTCGTTGCCCTCTTTGCGGAGCCCGGTCTGGCTGCCTCCTGCCAGCTCAGCCTTCTCACAGGGCTGGCCGCAACACTGATCGCCACACTGGCGGTCGCAGCCTTTCTGGCCGCGTGGTCCGGCACGCGCGCCTTCAATGCCCTGCGCCATCTCCTCTCACCGCTGCTCGCCATCCCGCATGCCGCCGCTGCCTTCGGCCTTGCCTTTCTGATCGCGCCCTCCGGCTGGCTGGTCCGTCTCGTCTCGCCCTGGGCGACAGGCTGGACGGTCCCGCCGGACGCTGCCATTCCGAACGATGCCATGGGGCTTTCGCTGGTCGCCGGGCTGGTGATCAAGGAAATCCCGTTCCTGTTCCTCATCAGCCTTGCTGCCCTGCCGCAGGCAAATCCGGCGGACGCGGTGCGGGTTTCGGCGGGATTTGGCTACGGGCGAATGGCCGGTTTCCTGCTGACGGTCTGGCAGCCGGTCTACCGGCAGATCAGGCTCGCCGTGCTGGCCGTGCTGGTCTTTTCCACATCAGTCGTGGATGTCGCCGCCATCCTCGGCCCGGGTACACCCGCGCCGCTCGCCGTGCGCCTGCTCGGCTGGATGAACGATCCCGACCTTGTCATGCGCTTCAAGGCCTCTGCCGGTGCCCTCCTCCAGCTTGGCCTTTCTGCCCTGGCCTGCCTGCTGTGGCTGGCGCTCGAGCGGGCCGGAGCACTTGTCCTGGGCTTTTGGCAGCGGGCCGGATGGCGGCTGGAGCGCGACCGTTCCGCGCGATGGGCCTCGGCCGTCCTGCCCCTGGCGAGTGCAGCCGCCATCTTTGGCGGCATGGCTGTTCTGGCCCTGTGGTCTTTGGCTGGCCTCTGGCAATTCCCGGATGCCTGGCCGCAGGATGTGACCGCCAGAAGCTGGCACCGCGCTCTGCCTAGGCTCGCTTCGCCCCTGGTGACCACTCTGGCCGCCGGATTCCTGTCCGCCGCCCTTGCCCTGGTCATCGCTGTGCTGTGTCTGAGGCGCGAAGAGGAAAGGCCGGCCGGCCGGAACCTGGCCTGGATGATCTATCTTCCGCTTGTCGTGCCGCAGGTAGCCTTCCTGTTCGGGCTTCAGGGTCTCGCCGTTGCCTCGGGCCTTGTTCCCGGCCTCGGACTTCTGGTCGTCGCCCATCTCGTCTTCGTTTTGCCCTATGTATTCCTCTCCCTGTCCGATCCCTGGCGCGCATGGGACAAGCGTTACCTTGCCGTTGCCGCCGGACTGGGCGCCAGCCCGCGCCGGGCCTTCTGGCACATCCGCATGCCGATGATGCTGGCCCCGCTGCTGACGGCGGTGGCCGTCGGGTTTGCCGTCTCCGCCGGGCTCTACCTGCCAAGTGTGCTGGTCGGCGCAGGCCGGGTGACCACCATCACCACCGAGGCCGTGGCGCTGGCATCCGGCGGCAACCGCCGCGTCATCGGCGTCTATGCCTTCCTGCAGATGCTCCTCCCGGCTGTTGCCTTCCTGATTGCCTTGGCGCTTCCCGCACTGCTATGGCGCAACCGTCGGGCAATGAGGGGCTGAAGGCCGTGGACCAACCGGACGACCTGCTGCTGGAGGATGTGCGCATCGCGCTGGCCGGGCGGCCGCTGCTGGCGCTTTCGGCCCGCGTTCCGGCTGGAACCGTGCTGACGGTCATGGGTCCGTCCGGATCGGGTAAATCCTCGCTCCTGTCCTATATCGGGGGCTTCCTCGATCCCGCCTTCACAGCTTCCGGCCGCGTCTTGTCCGGCGCAACCGAGATCACCGCGCTTGCGCCCGCCGCCCGCCATGCCGGCATCCTCTTCCAGGACCCGCTGCTCTTCCCGCACATGTCGGTGCTTGGAAACCTGCTCTTTGCCATCCCTCCCGCCGTGGGGCCGGCCAGAGCCCGGCACGAAATGGCCGAGGCTGCCCTTGCCGGCATCGGGCTGGACGGCTTTGGTCCGCGCGATCCGGCCACCCTGTCGGGTGGACAGAAGGCGCGTGTGGCGCTGGCCCGCGTGCTGCTGTCCTCGCCGCGCATGCTGCTCCTCGACGAACCTTTCTCCAAGCTTGACGCGGATTTGCGCGCCCAGATGCGCAGCCTTGTCTTCGGCGCTGCCCGCGAACGCGGCCTGCCGGTCATTCTCGTGACCCATGATCGAACCGACGCGGAAGCAGCAGGGGGACAATGCATCGAGGTCGGCCATGGCGGCTGAGCACAGGCCCGCCTTGCCGGAGCTTCCCGTCAGTGCGGTGCTGCCGGACCTGTCGCACGCATTGGTCAGCAACGGCCAGGCTGTGCTCGTCGCACCGCCCGGGGCAGGCAAGACAACGCTTGTGCCCCTGCACCTGCTCGATGCGCTGTGGGCGTTGCCGGGCAAGATCATCCTGCTGGAACCACGCCGTCTGGCAGCCCGCGCCGCCGCGCGCCGCATGGCAGCACTGCTGGGCGAGGATGTCGGCGAAACGGTGGGTTATGCCATGCGCATGGAAAGCCGCCAGTCCGCCCGCACCCGCATTCTCGTGGTGACCGAGGGCATTTTCGCGCGCATGGCGCTGGACGATCCCGAACTTTCCGGAGTGAGCGCGGTCATCTTTGACGAGTTCCACGAGCGCTCGCTGGATGGCGATTTCGGCCTCGCGCTGGCCCTCGATATCCGCCGCGGCCTGCGGGAGGATTTGCGCCTGCTCGTCATGTCGGCAACGCTGGACGGCGCCCGTGTCGCGCGCCTTCTGGAAGGCGCGCCGGTGATCGAAAGCGAAGGCCGCGCCTATCCGGTGGAAATCCGTCATGCACCACGCGATCCCGGCGGACGCATCGAAGAGGCCATGGCGGCCGCCATCCGGGCGGCGCTGGCGTCGGGCACCGGTTCCATCCTCGCCTTTCTGCCCGGTCAGGGCGAGATCACGCGCACCGCAGCCCTGCTGGAAGCCCGGCTTCCCGTGGATGTGCGCCTTGCGCCCCTCTACGGAGCCATGGAAGGGCGGGCGCAGGACGAGGCGATCCGCACGCCGGCGCCCGGCACGCGCAAGGTCGTCCTGGCGACCTCCATTGCCGAAACCTCCATCACCATTGACGGTGTGGATACGGTCATCGATTCCGGCCTTGCCCGCGTTCCCAAATTCGAGCCGTCCACCGGCCTGACTCGGCTGGAGACGGTGCGCGTCTCGCGCGCGGCAGCCGGCCAGCGCGCCGGGCGCGCCGGGCGCACGGCACCGGGCACCGCCATCCGGCTATGGCACGAGGGCCAGACGGCAGCACTTGCGCCCTATGCCCAACCCGAAATCCTCGAGGCCGACCTCACCGGCCTGCTGTTGGATTGTGCGGCCTTCGGCGTGGCCGATCCGGCCTCGCTTGCCTTCCTGGACCCGCCGCCGTTCGCCGCCCTTGCCGAAGCTCGCCGCCTGCTGGAAGCGCTCGGCGCTCTGGACGCGACAGGCCGGATCACGCTGGAGGGACGGGCCATGCGTGGCCTCGCGCTTCCTGTCCGCCTGTCGCACATGCTGGTCAGGGCGGCGGCGCTGGGCGCGGCGGAACAGGCAGCACGTATCGCGGTGCTTTTGACCGAGCGCGGTCTCGGGGGCATCTCCGTGGACCTTGAGCGCCGTCTGGAAGCCTTTGGGCGCGAGCGTGGCCCGCGCTCCGATGCCGCCCGCAAGCTGGCCGCGAGCCTGGCCAGGCAGGCCGTCCGCAATGCAGCGCCCGCAGCAGCAGACCCGCCGGAGCCAGGAGCGGGTGCCCTGCTGCTCCATGCCTATCCCGACCGCCTCGCCAAGGCGCGTGGCGCGCGTGGCCGCTTCGTGCTCGCCAATGGCCGCGGCGGCATGGTCGATGAGACCGACCCGCTGGCAGCCGCGCCCTTCCTGGTCGTGGCCGACATGACCGGCAGCGCGCAGAATGCCCGCATTGTTGCAGCGGCCGCGCTGGATGAGGAAACCCTGCGCAACGCGATGGACGGACGGATCGAGCGGACGGTGCAATCGCGGTTTGACGCCGCAACGGGGGCCCTGCGCGCCCGCGCGGTTGAGCGCATCGGAGGGATTGTCCTGACCGAGCGCACGCTTCCAGTTCCTTCGGGCCCCGAAGCCGAAGACGCCATGATTGAAGCGATCCGCGCCGCCGGTATCGCCGTTCTTCCCTTCGGAAAGGAAGCCGGGGCCCTGCGCCAGAAACTCGGCTGGCTGCACCAGACACTCGGCGAACCGTGGCCGGATGTCTCCGATGACGCGCTGTCAGCGGCACTGGAAGACTGGCTGCGTCCCTTCATGGCCGGGCAGGCGTCCCTGGCCGCACTCAAGACCGTCCTGCATGATGCGCTGCTCTCCCGAGTGCCATGGGACCTTCAGCGGCGGATCGGCGACCTGGCACCGGGCCATTTCGAGGCGCCGACCGGCAACCGCCTGCCCATCCGCTACGAGGAGAACGGACCGGTCCTGGCCATCCGCGTGCAGGAACTGTTCGGTCTGAAGGAGCATCCGGCCATAGCCGGCGGCAAGGTGCCTTTGCTGCTGGAATTGCTGTCGCCCGCCCATCGGCCCATCCAGACGACCCGCGACCTGCCCGGATTCTGGGCCGGTTCCTGGGCCGATGTCCGCGCCGACATGCGCGGACGCTATCCGAAACACCCCTGGCCGGAAGATCCGGCCAACGCGCCGCCGACCGCGCGCGCAAAGCCGCGGTCTTGAGCGGCCCGGCCCCTTGGCGGCCCGCTGGCGCCTGTGCATAAAAGGGTGATGGAAGACATCCGCACCCATGATGCCCTTTCGGCAAGACGCCTTCGCCTCGACACGCTGATTCGCCTGCGCTGGCTCGCCGTGGCTGGCCAGTCGGCAGCGGTGCTTCTGGTTCATTTCTGGCTGGGTTTTCCTCTGCCCGTGCTGTTCTGCTTTGCGCTGATCGGCCTGTCAGCCTGGCTCAACATCTTTCTCGGCCTGCGTTACCCGCCAACCTTCCGTCTGGCGGAATGGCCCTCTTTCGGGCTGCTGACCTTCGATGTGTTGCAACTGTCAGGCCTGCTTTACATGACCGGCGGCATGACCAACCCCTTCGTCATCCTGCTCACCGCGCCCGTCATCGTTTCGGCGACGTCGCTGCCCGTGCGGCTTACCATGGCGCTGGGAGCGATCGTCCTGACAGCCGCCTCGCTGCTCACCTTCCAGCACCTGCCGCTTCCCTGGCACGGCACCGTGCCGCTGGACATGCCGTTTCTCTACATTGCCGGCATGTGGGTGGCGGTCGTCTCCAGCCTTGTCTTCACCGCCGTTTATGCCTGGCGCGTCGCCGACGAGGCAGGCAAGCTGGCCGCTGCCCTCGCCGCGGTGGAACTGGTCCTCCAGCGCGAGCAGCACCTTTCCGCGCTCGACGGCCTTGCCGCAGCCGCCGCCCATGAACTCGGCACCCCGCTGGCCACGATTGCTCTGGTAGCCCGCGAGATGGAGCGTGAGATTCCGCAAGATTCGCCGCTGCGCGAGGATGTGGAACTGGTGCGCAGCCAGAGCCAGCGCTGCCGCGAGATCATGCGGCGGCTGACCAGCCTGTCGAGCGAGGGCGAGCGGCACATCGCACGCATGGAACTGTCGGTGCTGATGGACGAGGTGGCCCAGCCCCATCGCGCCTTTGACGCCGAGATCATCATGCAGCCCAAGCCAGGTCCGGGTTCGGAGCCGGTGCTGCGGCGCAATCCCGGCATCCTCTATGGCCTCGGCAACCTCGTGGAAAATGCCGTCGATTTCGCCTCCTCGAAAGTCGAGCTCGAATGGGGGTGGGATGCCAGGCGCATCTTCATCCGCATATCCGATGACGGTCCGGGCTTTGCACCCGACATCCTGGCCCGCATTGGCGAACCCTACACCTCCAAACGCCATCTGGGCGACCGCTCGACCGGGGGCGGCCTCGGCCTCGGCATGTTCATTGCCAAGACCCTGCTTGAGCGGTCCGGTGCAAACCTGGACTTCCTGAACCATGCCAGGGGAAACGGCGGCGCAGAGGTGATGGTGAGCTGGCCGCGCGTCTCGGTCGAGTTCGATGCGCAAGCCGCCCCGATTTGATCCTGCGCAAGTTGCGTCAGCGGGATTTGGTGCATAGGCAATACATGTTAAGGACACGATACGTGAAAGACGGGACGGAAGAGATCATGACCACGGAAGACGAGATGCTGCCGGTCGATCCTGAAGGCGCCACGCTCTTGATTGTCGAGGATGACAAGCCGCTGCAAACCCGGCTGGCGCGCGCCATGGAAAGCCGCGGCTTTGCGGTGGCGACCGCCGATGGCGTGGATGAAGCCCTGACACTCGTGAAAGCAGGCGCACCGGACTATGCCGTCGTCGACATGCGCCTTGGCGACGGCAACGGGCTCGATGTCGTGTCCGCCATCCGCGAGGCCAGCCCCGGCGCCCGCGTCATCGTCCTGACCGGATACGGCAATATCGCAACCGCAGTCACCGCCGTGAAGCTCGGCGCCATCGACTATCTGGCCAAGCCTGCCGATGCCGACGAGATTTTTGCCGCGCTGACGAGCCGGCCCGGCGAAAAGGCCCCGGTGCCTGAAAATCCCATGTCGGCCGACCGGGTGCGCTGGGAACACATCCAGCGGGTCTATGAGGCCTGCGACCGCAACGTGTCGGAAACCGCGCGGCGGCTGAACATGCATCGCCGCACCCTTCAGCGCATCCTCGCCAAGCGGGCACCGCGCTGAGTTTCAGTCGCCGTCGAGCGGCTCGATGGAAATTCCGGCAAGTTCGGCCATCAGGAGGCGCTGGGCACCGGCGCGCGCAAATCGCGTGGTCAAGGCCTTGCGCCGCGCGCCGGCCAGCCTGTGTTCCGGTGCGTCCCTCAGGATTTCCGCGCCATAGCCGTCGGAGAGGATGAAGCCCGCCTCGCCGGGAAAAATCCCGTCCGGCACCCCCGGATGCGTGGCGAAAAAGAGCCTGTCGCACCAGTCGCGGTAGTCCGGCCATTTGTTGTCGGCGCGCAGGTCTTCCACCGACGACTTGATTTCGATGATCCAGAAATCGCCTTTCGGTGTCAGCACCATCAGGTCTGCCCGCCGCCCGCTGACCAGCGTCAGCTCCGGCAGCATGACGGCCCCCATGTCCATGAAAAGACGCTGCACGCCCCGGCGCACCAGAAGCGCCCGCTCGGACTGGCGTCCGTCGGAAAGCGGATTCGGCATGGGATGGGTCATCAAGGCCATGGCCGGAACATGCCATGAACAAAATCGTTTGTGAACCCGTCGCTGCGAACGCACGCGTGACTGTCAGCGGATGCCGTTGGCCTGCTGGACTTCGCGGACATAGGCGATGATGGTCTCGATTTCACCGGGGCTGACCTGTGGCTGCGCCGGCATGTTGCCAAAGGGCCAGTGGTGCGCCCGCACGCCGTGCAGCGCGGCAAGGCGGAAGGAATCATCGCCATGGTGGTTGGGTTCGTAGATCCGGTGGATAAGCGGCGGCCCGTGGCCGTCATTGCCCGCGCCGTTGATCCCGTGGCAGGCCGCGCAATTCGCATTGAAGGCCTCCCTGCCCGTGGTGGCTGCCGGAGACAGTGTTGCCGGGACGGACACCATCACCACGTCCTGGCCCGCGGCGGGCGCGGCATCACGCGTCCCGCGCATGGCAGTCCAGCCCCACAAACCGGCGGCAAGGGCACATGCCAGCCCAGATGCAACAACGATCTTCCCGTTTCTCACGACACTTCCCCCGTGGCGAGCTCTTCAAGGATCGGACAGTCGGGCCGGTCATCGCCATGGCAGGCGCCGATCAGCCGGTTGAGGGTCGCCTTCATGGATTTCAGTTCGGCGATCTTTGCCTCGATGGCGGCGACATGGGCGATGGCAATGGCGCGCACGTCCTGGCTGGCGCGCGACCGGTCGCGGTAGAGCGCCATCAACTGGCGGCATTCCTCTATCGAGAACCCGAGACCCCGCGCACTTTTCAGGAAGGTCAGGCTGTGCGTGTCGGCATCCGAATAGTCCCGGTAGCCGTTGGCCGCACGGCCCGGTGCCACCAGCCCGATATCCTCGTAATAGCGGATTGTCTTGGCCGGCAATCCGCTGCGTTCTGCCGCCTCACCGATGTTCATGGCAACCGTTTCCTCACTTTATGCTGCACTGCACATTGTGACTGAAATGCAATAGAAGCCGAATCAAGCCATTTTAGCGCTTCCGCCACGTCATTAACTGCTTGGCAACCATAAAATCACGATATTAACTGCGATGTCGAAAACATGGCCCGAATCGGGCAGGCTCGCCACAATTCAGGACACGGATTTTCCCACGATGAACTTCAAGACCTTTGCCGCCGCGGCGACGATCGCCCTGACGACTGCCTTGGCCGGTTGCTCCGGCACGGCCATCCAGACCTATTCCTCGTCCTACGGGATCGTGAAGGACTCCGGCTACCAGCTGCCGCGCATCCCGATTTCCCGTGTCCCGCAGAGATATCACCGCCAGATGGTCCGCTACGACACCAAGGAAAAGGCGGGCACTGTCATCGTCGACACGCGCGAGAAGTTCCTTTACCTCGTCATGTCCGAAGGCAAGGCCATGCGCTACGGCATCGGCGTCGGACGCAAGGGCTTCGAATGGTCGGGCACGGCGCGCATCGGCATGAAGCGCGAATGGCCGGTCTGGACCCCACCGTCCGAGATGATCGGCCGCGACCCGAAACTCGCCAAGTACCGCGAGGGCATGGAACCAGGCCTTCGCAATCCGCTCGGCGCGCGCGCCATGTATCTCTTCAACAAGAGCGGCGACACGGGCTACCGGCTGCATGGCTCGCCGGAGTGGAACTCCATCGGCGGCAACGTCTCGTCCGGCTGCATCCGCCTGATGAACCAGGATGTGATCGACCTCTACAACCGGGTGTCGGTCGGCGCCAAGGTCATCGTCCAGTAGGGTGATGCGTCATCGCAGCATCGCAAGGCGGCCCGCAAGGCCGCCTTTTTCTTTGCGAAGCCTTTCCCTTTCTGGCATGGCTCGGCCATGACCCTGCTGCAGTATCTTGATTTCGCCGGTGTCGCGGTCTTCGCCGCCACAGGGGCGCTTGCTGCCTCGCGCAGACAGTTCGATATTGTCGGCTTCCTGTTCTTCGCCGTCATTACCGGCACGGGCGGTGGCACGCTGCGCGATCTCGTGCTGGGTCAGGCGCCGGTTTTCTGGGTGCGAGAGCCGGCTTACATCCTTGTCTGCGCAGCAACGGCGATTCTGGTTTTCTTCACCGCTCACCGGTTGGAAAGCCGCTATCGCTGGCTCCTCTGGCTGGATGCCGCGGGCCTGTCGGCCTATGCCGTGATGGGCGCGGCCAAGGGCCTGGCTGCCACCGGCTCGGCAACCGTCGCCATCGTCATGGGCATGCTGACAGCGGCCTTTGGCGGCATCGCCCGCGATACGCTGGCCGGCGAACCCTCGGTGCTCATGCGGCCCGAGGTCTATGTGACCGCCGCCATGGCGGGCGCTGCCGTCTTCACGGCGCTGGACATGGCCGGGCTGCCGCTCGCCGCCTCGGCCGGGGTCGGCATCGCGACGGCCTTCGCGGTGCGCGGCGGGGCACTCCTGTTCGGCTGGCGCATTCCGGGGTATCGCGCCCGGCCCGGTCGCAGTGAGGAAGAACTGAAGAAGCGCAACGTGTTGCGCGACTGAAGGCTCAGAGCAATCCGGCCTGTACCGCCGCATCGCGCAGGTTCACCTGCGGCCGCGGGCCGATCTGCTGGATGACGATGCCGGCAGCCAGCGACCCCAGCTCGCCACAGGTGCCGAGCGGCAGCCCGGCCGTGTAGCCATGGAGGAACCCGGCCGCGTAGAGATCGCCTGCACCCGTCGTGTCAACGAGATTGTCGATCGTGATTGCATCAACCTTGAACGTTTCGCCGCCGCGCACGATCACCGAACCCTGTTCCGAACAGGTGACGGCGGCGAGCTTGCAATCGGCACGGATCGCGTCCAGCGCGGTGCCGAAATCGGCGGTCTGGTAGAGCGACTTCAGCTCGTGCTCGTTGGCAAACACGATATCGACGGTGCCCCAACGCATCAGCTCGAGGAATTCATCGCGGTAGCGGTCCACGCAGAACGGGTCCGAAAGCGTCATCGCCATCTCGCCGCCGCCCGCATGAGTCAGCGCGGCAGCCTGACGGATCGCCTCCTTGGCGCGCGGCGGATCCCACAGGTAGCCCTCGAAATAGGTAACCTTCGCCGCCTTGGCCTTGTCCGCTTCCACATCTTCCGGCCCGAGCTCGATGCAGGCACCGAGATAGGTGTTCATCGACCGCTCGCCATCCGGTGTCACGAAGATCATCGAACGCGCGGTCGGCGGGTTGCCGGGCAGCGCGCGCGTGTCGAAATCCACGCCTTGCGCACGAATATCATGGGTGAAGATGCGCCCCAGGCTGTCATTGCTGACCTTGCCGAAATAGGCGGTTCGGCCGCCAAACGAGGCGATACCGGCCGCCGTGTTGCCCGCACTGCCGCCGGACGTTTCCACCGCAGGACCCATCGCCGCGTAGAGCGCTTCGGCCCGTTCCGCATCAATGAGGTTCATCGCCCCTTTGATGATCCCGTTGGCAACGAGGAAGTCGTCATCGCAGCGCGCGATGATGTCGACAATGGCATTCCCGATGCAAAGCACGTCGTACCGGCTCATGGTTTTCCCCTCGTCCGCATGGCTTCAACGGCCGGTTTAGACGGTTTTTGCTGCATTGCAAGATCAGATCGCCTTGCGTGCGAACCCCGCGCTTCCTATTTGCGCCGGGTGCGGTGGGTGCCGCCGGAAGACAGGAAAGAAAGCGCCATGATCATCGAGGCCGCACGGCTGGCCGCCAGCCGTCTCTTCTCGCCGGAATTCCGCGCCGTGCTTTTCAAGTCGATCGGCATGACAATCCTGCTGCTCGTCGCCGCCTGGTTCGGCATGAAGGGCCTGTTTGAGTGGCTGGCGCTGCCGTGGATCGATGCGCTGCTTCCGGGCCTGCCGGCCTGGGCAGGCTGGCTCGGCATTGTCGCGGCCGTCTTCGCTGGCATCGGGCTGGCATTGGGGCTGGCTCTGCTGGTCGCCCCGGTCACCGCCATCGTTGCGGGCATATTCCTCGATGATGTGGCCGATGTGGTCGAGAAGGAGGACTATCCCTCCGACCGGCCCGGCAAGGCGCTGCCAGCGCTACGCTCCGGCATTCTTGCGGCAAAATTTCTCGGCGTGGTCATCGCGGGCAACATCGTGGCGCTCATCCTGCTGCTGGTGCCCGGCGTCAACATTGCCGCCTTCTTCCTCGTCAACGGCTATCTGCTCGGCCGCGAATTCTTCGAGTTCGCTGCCATGCGCTTCCGTCCGGAAGCCGAGGCAAAGCTTTTCCGGCGCAAGCATTCGACCACCGTCTTTTTTGCCGGTCTGGTCATTGCGGGTTTCCTGTCGGTGCCGGTGCTGAACCTTGCCACGCCGCTGTTCGCCGCCGCCATGATGGTGCACCTGCACAAGATGCTGTCGGCCTCCGACCCGCGTTTTGCCGCCGTGGAAAGCGGGCGCGGCTGAACCTCACCCGATCAGCTGCGGCGGAAGTTCCACCAGCGCGGCAGGCACGTCGCAGGTCTTTTCCGGGGATTTGCAGATGTCGGCGATGATACAGGCCTCGCAATCGGGCTTGCGCGCCTTGCAGCAATAGCGCCCGTGCAGGATGAGCCAGTGATGGGCATGGAAGAGATAGTCTTCCGGCACGATGCGCATCAGCTGATCCTCCACCGCATCCGGCGTCTTGCCCGGCGCAAGGCCCAGCCGGTTGGCAATGCGGAAGATGTGGGTGTCAACGGCCATGGTCGGGATGCCGAACGCCATGGACATCACCACATTCGCCGTCTTGCGGCCGACACCCGGCAGCGTCACCAGTTCCTCGCGGGTGCGCGGCACTTCGCCGCCGAAATCATCCACCAGCTTTTGCGACAGCGCGATCACGTTTTTCGCCTTGTTGCGCCAAAGCCCGATGGTGCGGATGTAGCCGCCCACCTTTTCCTCGCCGAGCGCCAGCATCTTTTCTGGCGTGTCGGCGACTTTGAACAGCTCCCTGGTGGCCTTGTTCACGCCTGCGTCGGTCGCCTGGGCGGACAGCGCCACGGCCACCACCAGCGTGAACGGGTTGACATGGGCAAGCTCGCCCTTCGGTTCCGGGCGCTGAACCGAGAAGCGGCGGAAGATTTCGCGCACCTCGTCCTTGCTGTACCGGCTGCGCGCGCGCGCGGTCCGTGCAGGGCGGGCGGATGCGACCTTTTTCATGTTTCCGTCAGACATCTTTTCCCTATAATCTTCAGACATGAGCCACGCCACCGCAGTTGACGCGCAAGAACCGGTTTTCGATGCGCTGCTGACGCCCCATCGCTCGCTGGGACGGACGGGCTTTCTCGCCGTCATGGGCATCTGCGCCTTTGTCTGGCTGTCCTCCGGCGTGTTTTTCCTCTCCAGGGGTGCCTGGCCGGTTTTCGGCTTTTTCGGGCTGGATGTCATCCTGCTCTGGATGGCTTTCAAGTGGAATTACCGGGCCGCGCGGGCCCGCGAGGAAGTCAGGCTGTGGCGCCATGACATGCTGATCCGCAAGACGGCACCGTCTGGCCGCGTGGAAGAACACCGCTTCAACCCGTTCTGGACACGCTTCCTGGTTTCCCGCCACGACGAGATCGGCGTGACGGGCATGAATGTCGTGGGCGGCGGCAACAATGTCTCTATCGGCGCATTCCTGAACCCCGACGACCGCGACAGCTTTGCCAAGGCCTTTACCACGGCACTGGCCACCGCAAAGCGCGGCTGAGCGCAAGTTTCGGGTGGCGCGGCTTTGGCGTCCGCGCCACTGTCGCGGCATGGAGGACCAGCCATGACTGCCCATGATCCCATTCTTTCCCGCGACATCACGCCGTCGGGCACCGACTACGAGACCGTCCGCCGGGTGATCGAGAAACTGTCGCTCGATTTCCGCGACCAGCCTTCGCTTGAGGTGCTTGCCGCCGTGACGGGCGAGACACCGACGGGTCTGCAAAAGCTGTTCACCCGCTGGGCGGGCCTCAGCCCCAAGGCTTTTCTTCAGGCCGTGACGCTCGACCATGCGCGCCGCCTCCTGGATGACGGTGCGCCGCTGCTCGATGCCGCCTATGAGCTTGGCCTGTCCGGTCCGGGCCGTCTGCATGATCTGTTCGTGACCCACGAGGCAATCACGCCGGGCGACTACAAGAGCCGCGGTGCGGGACTGGAGATCGCCTGGGGGTTCCATCCCTCGCCCTTCGGACAGGCGCTGATAATGGCGACGGAGCGCGGGCTGTGTGGCCTTGCCTTTGCCGATGAGGGTGGCGAGGGTGCCGCCTTTGATGACATGGCAGGCCGTTGGCCGAATGCACGGTTCGTGGAGGACGCTGCACGCACCGCGCCGTTTGCTGCAAGGGTCTTTGATCCGGACAAATGGTCGCCGGAAACCCCGTTGCGCATCGTGATGATCGGAACGGACTTTCAGGTCCGCGTTTGGGAGGCACTCATGCGCATTCCGATGAACGGCGCCGCAAGCTATGGCCAACTCGCCGCGGCCATCGGGAAACCGAAAGCCAGCCGGGCGGTCGGTGCCGCGATCGGCGCCAATCCACTCTCCTTCGTGGTGCCTTGCCACCGGGCTTTGGGCAAGTCCGGCGCGCTCACCGGTTATCACTGGGGCTTGACGCGAAAGCGCGCCATGCTGGGCTGGGAAGCGGGTCAGACAGGCGGCGAAACGTCCTGACCCACTCAAGGCTGGCCGTTGGCGACAAGCCGCTTGTCCAGCTTGTCCGGATTGCGGACTGTGTAGAGCGCGGCAATGGCCCCAGACGCGTCCAGATCGAAGCTCATCACCTGGTCCAGTCGCTCGCCTTCCAGAAGTGCCAGCCCTGCCATGCCGTTGAAATGCACCGGGCGGACGATTGGCGGCCCGGCCCGCAACTGCTTTCGGGCCAGCCCCAGCAGAAGGCGCGCGACGGCATCGCGCCCACGCACGATGTTGAGCGCGGCGAGCGCCTTGCCGCCGCCATCGGAAACGAATTCAACGTCCTCAGCCAGCATGCGCCGCAGCGGTTCTTCATTGCCAGTCTGCACGGCTTCCAGAAAAACCTGCAGGAAGGCACTCAATTGCGCGTCGCCCGGCTTGCTGCGCTGCCGCGACGACTGCAATCGCTCCCGCGCCCGCCCGGCCAGCTTGCGGCAATGCGCAGGGGTCATGCCCAGCTCGCTTGCGATCTCGGCGAATGGAACATCAAACAGGTCGTGCAGGAAATAGGCTGCCCTCTCCTCTGGTGACAGCGTCTCCAGCGCCCGCATGACGGCAAAGGAAATGTCGAGCGCAGTATCGCCGGCCGGTTCCGTCGCGCCGGCCAAGGGCTCCGGCAGCCATGGCCCGACATAGGTTTCCCGGCGATGCGTGGCGGACTTCAGCCGGTCGAGGCAGAGCCGCGTGACAATGCGGGCAAGATAGGACTCGCAATCGTCTGGGATGGCGGCGGCGCTGAAGCGCAGCCAGCAGTCCTGCACGACGTCCTCCGCCTCGCTCACCGTCTGGAGATAGCGGTAGGCGAGCCGCAACAGCCGTGGGCGCGCGGCCAGAAAGGCTGCAAGCCGGAGTTCTTCAGTCATGCTGCTTCCAGCTCCTTCAGGACGGCTTGGCAGGACGCGCCTTCGCCAAGTCCGCGCTTGAACAGAGGATAAAATCCGCCGGAGACGACGGCAATGGAAAGGGCCGCGAGTCCGGCGTCACCATAATGGCTGCGCACCGCCGTCACGATGTCTCCCAATCCGGGCGCGTCCGAAAGCACTGCATCGGCATAGTCGACGGCGAGCCGCATGTCTTCCGTCTCCACTGTACCGCGCAGGATTGCGGCAATTGTCGCACGCCCCATGCCTTCCTCTTTGGCAAGAGATGCTGCCAGCGCAAGGCAGGGCCCGCAATCGGCATGGAGCACGGCGCGCAATTGCGCGGCGCGCCAGACAGGGCGCGGCAGTGGTCCGCGATGTTCAAGGAAGCTGCGTGCCATGGCGAGCTTCAGCGTCGCGGAAAGATCGGCATCGGCAAGACGCGCAAGATAGCCGGTGTCGTAGCCATGACGCGCGCCGAAGCGGGCGAATGCGCGTTTGAGCAGGAGGCGGATCATCGTGCCGCCTTCCGCCACAGCGTGAAAAGGATGGCGACCGGCAGAAGGTTGGGCAAGACGACGAGCAGCCCGTCGCGCAGCCAGTGGCCATGGTGGCCCGTCGCCGTCAGATGAAACAGCCCGTGCCCGCCCAGAAAGACGGCAGGTGCCAGTAACGCGGCAACCGCTTGGGACGGGCGAAGGCCTGCCAGCGCCAGACCAGCCGAAGACGCAGCAAAGGCGAGCGCAATGTCGGTCACGAAATGACTATTGTAGGGGCCGGTTTCGGTCACGCCCGGCACCTGCGCGTACCAGACTCGCGGGGCCAACAGCATGAAGATCGCATTGATGCCGTTCAGCGCGGCGAGAATGAAAATTAGGCTTCGCATCATGTCATGTCTCCTTTTCTGCAAGACGAGACAGCACAGCGGGATGTGACAGGACGGGGGAATTTTTTCTTGCCAGCATCGTCCAGCCCGGCGCAAATGCGGGTTCGCGAGGCGCGAGGAAAAGACCAGCGAGGCAACCGTGATCACCGTCATCGGCTCCGTCAATCTTGACCTGATCGCCACCGTGGACCGCTTGCCGGGCCCCGGCGAAACGGTTTCGGGTACCACGTTTTCGACGGCGCCGGGTGGCAAGGGGGCCAACCAGGCCTTGGCCGCGGCGCGCGCCGGAGCATCGGTGCGCATGGTCGGCGCCGTGGGCGCAGACGGCTTCGCGGGTGAAGCGCTGGCCCTGTTGCGGCCGGGCGGCGTGGGCCTGTCGGGTCTCGCCGGGGTGGATGCACCGACCGGCACGGCGCTGATCCTTGTCGGCGGCGGCGGCGAGAACATGATCGCCGTCGTGCCTGGCGCCAATGCCCGCGTGACACCCGCCATGGCGCGCGACGCGGCCTCGGCGGGCGGCCTCATCCTGCTCCAGCACGAAATCCCGCTTCAAAGCGTGGCCGCCGCGCTCGATGCCTGCCGGGCATCCGGCGGAACCAGCTTGCTCAACATCGCCCCCTGGCTTGCAGATGCGGCGCCGCTGGTTGGCAAGGCCGATATCGTCATCGCCAACGAAACCGAATTCGCCCTCTATGCCGATGCAGCCGGCCTGCTGGGCGCGACACGGGAAGCGCAGATGGCCAACTTCGTCCACCGGACCGGACGCACCATCATCGTGACCCTCGGTGCCGATGGCGTGATCGCCATGACGCCGGAAGGCAGCATCGAGGTTGCCTCGCCGAAGATCGAACCGGTGGACACGGTCGGCGCAGGCGACACGTTTTGCGGCTATCTGGCAGCGGGTCTGGAACAGGGACTGGCGATGGAGGCGGCCCTGCGGCTCGCAGCCGTGGCCGGATCACTGGCCTGCCTGAAGCCCGGCGCGCAGCCGGCGATTCCGCACGTCAGCGAAGTCCGCGCCGCGCTCGGCGGCTAGAGCAGCGCGAGCTTCTCCGTCAGCAGCGCGAAGAAGCCGTCGGCGTCGATGTCGCGCATCACCAGCGCGTTCTTTGGCCGGTCGGTCACGCCCCACCAATCCACCACGGTCGCGCCCATGGTCAGTTCGGACATGGTCTCGACGGTCACGTTGACATGGCGGCCTGAAAACAACTCCGGCCTCAGCAGCCAGGCGATCACGCAGGGATCGTGCAGCGGGCCGCCATCGGTGCCATACTTGGCTTCATCGAAGCGCTCGAAGAAGTCGAGCAGTTCCGCCGTGGCCTTCCCGGCTGGCGTTCCAAGTGCGCGGATGCGCTCGATCCGGGTACGGGTCGTCAGCGCCTTGTGGGTGACGTCGAGCGGCATCATGACGATCGGCACATGCGAGCGGAACACCACGTCGGCTGCATGCGGATCGACGTAGATGTTGAACTCGGCCGAAGGCGTGACATTGCCCTGCTCGAAATAACCGCCGCCCATCATCACGATCTGCCGGATGCGCGGGGCAATGCGCGGCTCCCTGTTGAGCGCCAGCGCAATGTTCGTCAGCGGACCGAGCGTGCAGAGCGTGACGGTTCCGGGGGTTGCCGTCATCAACGTGTCGATGATGAAGTCCACCGCGTGACCGGGCTGCAGCGCCATCTTCGGCTCCGGCAGGTCGGGGCCGTCCAGCCCGCTCTTGCCGTGCACCTCTTCCGCGGTGACCAGTTGGCGCAACAGCGGGCGCACCGCGCCCTTGAACACTTTCGTTTCCGGCTTGCGGGCGAGTTCGCAGATCTTGCGGGCGTTGAGTTCGGTCAGGTGCAGCGGAACGTTTCCGGCCACCGCGCAAATGCCCAGCACGTCGAGTTCTTCGGATGCCAATGCCAGCAGGATGGCGACCGCATCATCCTGCCCCGGATCGGTGTCGATGATGATCTTCTGCCGCCCTGCCATGACACCGTCCTTCTTGAATCCGTTTTGCCGCCGGACCATATCAGGGGAAGGCGACGGGATGCCAGACGGGTCCCGCTGCAAGTTGTCGCTCCCGGAGGACAGGAAATGACCCGCATGACGCCGTTCTCAAGCCCGCTGCTGCTCGGGTTTGACGCCATGGAAAAGACCATCGAACGCATCGCCAAGAATGGCGATGGTTATCCGCCCTACAACATCGAGCGCATTCGCACCGCTGATGGGGAGCCCATCCGCCTGCGCATCACGCTGGCCGTTGCAGGCTTTGCCGAATCCGATCTGGATGTGGCGACCGAGGAGAACACGCTGGTCATCCGGGGCCGTCAGGCCGACGAGGACGAGCGCGACTTCCTGCATCGCGGCATCGCGGCCCGCCAGTTCCAGCGCTCCTTCGTGCTGGCCGACGGCATGCGGGTGCTGGGCGCGGAACTGAAGAACGGACTCCTCGCCATCGACCTGGACCGGCCTGAGCCGGAACGGCTGGTGCGCAAGATTTCCATTTCCGTGAAGGACTGAAGCTGCGGCGTTTAGCGCTTCGTTAATGGCTCTGTGAGGGGATTGTCCTGTGGAGGAAGTCCTCTTGAAAGGAGGCTGCCAAATGACTGAACCTTTCGACCTGCATGGCTTGACCCGCGATGAATTCGTCCATCTGGGCGAGGGCGCCGTTGCCTATGTCCGCAAGATGAAGAGCGATGACCTGCTGGCACGCTATCCCGGCATTGCCGAGATCGCGCCGGGTCTTGATGTCTGGACGCTGTTCGCCGCCGATGGCCAGCCGATCCTGCTGGCCGGTGAACGCGAGGTTGCCATGGCCGGCGCATTGCGCAACTACCTGACGGCGGTCCACGTCCACTGACGGCCGCCACGGCGTCTCCCGAAAACGAAAAGGGCGGCACTGCCGGCCGCCCGTGATCCCGAAATATTTGAACCGGTCACGCCGCGTGGGTGATCGGCGCGCCGCCAAGCAGCGTATGGATGGCGCTGGCATCCGCCGCGCCACGGATCTTCGCCACCGTGTCATGATCGCGCATGACGCGGGCAATGCGTGACAAGGCCTTGAGATGGTCGGCGCCAGCGCCCTCCGGGGCCAGCAGCAGGAAAACGAGATCTACCGGCTGGTCGTCAATGGCCTCGAAATCCACCGGGCTTTCCAGCCGGGCAAACAGGCCGGTGATACGGTCAACGGAGTTCAGCTTGCCGTGCGGAATGGCAAGGCCGTTGCCCGCCCCCGTAGAGCCCAGACGCTCGCGCTGCAGGATCGTGTCGAAAATCTCACGCTCCGGCAGGCCCGTCAGTGTCGCCGCCTTTTCTGCCAGCAATTGAAGAAGTTGCTTTTTGGAATTGGCCTTCAACGCCGGGTAAACGGCTTCGATAGGCACCAGATCTCCAAGACCCATCCTGCTTGCCTTTCTGGCGCGCACCGGCGCGGTTCTCCCGCACCGGCACGCTTTGGTTCATTGCGCCGCCGACGACCCGGCGGAGGGGTCGATCCAACCGATGTTTCCGTCGGCGCGGCGATAGACGATGTTGACGTGGTCGTTTGCGGAATTGCGGAACACGAACACCGGGCTGTCCTTGGTGTCCAGTTCGATGACCGCCGAGGCAACCGACATCGGTGCCAGTGAAACGGTTGATTCGGCGACGATGGTCGGAGCGTAGTCCTCCGGCACTTCCTCGTCCTCATCGGCCACCGGTGCCATGATGCGGTAGGCGATATCCATGTCCTGATCGGACGCGTCGCGATGATGGCTCTTCAGCCGGCGCTTGTAGCGGCGCAGCCGCTTTTCCAGCTTCTCGGCAGCTTCCTCGAAAGCGCCCTGCGGGTCCAGCGCCCGGCCGGTCGACTGGAGGACAAGGCCGGTATCGATATGAAGGGCACAATCTGCGTCAAAGCGGGAGCCTGATTTCTCGACGGTCACATGGCCGGAAAAGCCGCCGTCAAAGTATTTTTCGACAGCCTCACCGATCCGGTCCTCGATCCGGATACGGAAGGCATCGCCGATTTCCATTTGTTTGCCCGAAATGCGCAGGGTCATGTGGAGAATCCTCTCTTCCAACTCAACGGTCGTGATTTTATACCCGCTGCCGCCGCACACAAGGCATTGTGCTCAACAGCATGAATTGTCCGTGCGGATTTTCCACGGTGGCCGCCGCTCCCTCGCCGCGACAGGCCTTCCCGTTGGCCGCGCCGTTTAAGACCTTGTGTCCGCAATGTCAATGAAAGCCGCGAAAGCCCTGGCATTTCAGCCCTGTCAGACGGCAGCCCGCGCCTTGGCCCGCTTCTCGCGGCGGCGCTGTACGGAAGAGGGAATGTTCATCCCTTCCCGGTACTTGGCCACCGTTCGCCGTGCCACATCGACGCCCGCCTTGTTGAGAAGGTCAACGATGGCATCGTCGGACAGCACATTGCTGGCCGCCTCTTCATCGATCAGCTGGCGGATGCGGTGGCGCACCGATTCGGCCGAGTGGGCATCGCCCCCTTCGGCCGAGGCAATCGCTGCGGTGAAGAAGTAGCGCATTTCGAAGACGCCGCGCGGTGTCATCATGTACTTGTTGGCGGTGACGCGGCTGACGGTCGACTCATGCATCGATATCGCGTCGGCCACCGTGCGCAGGTTGAGCGGGCGAAGATGGGTAACCCCGTGAACCAGGAAGGCATCCTGCTGCCGGACGATCTCGGTCGCGACCTTCAGGATCGTCTTGGCGCGCTGGTCGAGGCTGCGCGTCAGCCAGTTGGCGTTCTGCAGGCATTCTGAAATGAATTCGCGGTCCGCGCTCGTGCGTGCATTGGCCTGCACCTGCGTTACGTAGGCCTGGTCCATCAGCACCCGCGGCAGCGCATCCGGGTTGAGCTCGATCGACCACGAGCCGTCGGCGGCTGCGCGGACCGTGACATCGGGTATGACCGGATCGGCCACGCCGCTCTCGAATCCGCTGCCGGGCTTGGGATCGAGCGCCCGGATTTCAGCCAGCATGTCGAGGAGGTCGTCCTCCTCCACGCCGCACAGGCCCTTCAGAGCCTGGAAATCACGCCGTGCCAGAAGTTCCAGATGGGCGACCATTGCCTGCATTGCCGGGTCGTAGCGGTCCAGTGCCTTCAGCTGGATGGCGAGGCATTCGGCCAGGTCACGCGCAAAAATCCCCGGTGGATCAAATTGCTGGCAGAGCGAAAGCACCCGTGCGACATCCTCCGCCGTGGTGCCGAGCCGCAGCGCAATGTCATCGGCATCCGCCTGGCAATAGCCGTTTCCGTCCAGCGCGTCGGTCAGCTCGGCGGCAATCAGGCGGTCACCGGCCTCGCGGATCGAAAGGGCGATCTGCTCCTGCACATGCCCGGAAAGCGTTTGCGGCGCGGCCGTGATCTGGTCGAGGTCGAAGGCTTCCAGATTGCTGCCGCCGGCACTGCCCGGTGAGGATTTCCAGCTGGAATCCATTTGCGCGGACACCGGTTCGCGGCTGCCGGGATCGTCGGGAAAGACATTTTCCAGCGAAGTGTCCAGCTTGCCCGCGATCTCGCCGGAATCCCACTCGAGGTCTTCGCGCATCCAGTCCGCTGACGCTTCAGGCGCTTCGGACGCCACCGGCGGCGCCTCGGCCGCGTCCTCGCGCGCATCGTCCCGCTCGATCAGCGGATTGCGCTCGATCTCCTGCTCGACAAAGCGGTCAAGTTCCACGGCAGTGAATTGCAGAAGACGGATCGACTGCATCAGCTGGGGTGTCATCACCAGCGATTGCGATTGCTTCAGCTGCAATTTGGCGGAAAGCGCCATGACCCCTTACCTGCTGCACACGGTCCTGAATGACCTGTCCGCACGGACAGTCATATAAACTTGGCCTGATCCTTGCTTGTCAAGCAGGTCTATCAGCGGAGCCTGTCTAAAGGGTAAAGCCTTCGCCGAGATAGAGGCGGCGCACATCGGGATTGGCGACGATGTCGGCAGGCCGCCCATGGGTCAGCACCTGACCGGCATGGATGATGTAGGCGCGGTCGATCAGGCCGAGTGTCTCGCGCACATTGTGATCGGTGATGAGCACGCCGATCCCGCGCGAGGTGAGGTGGCGCACCAGCTGCTGGATGTCGGAAACCGCGATCGGGTCCACGCCGGCAAACGGTTCGTCCAGCAGCATGAAGTTCGGACGGCTGGCCAGCGCCCGGGCGATTTCGAGGCGCCGCCGTTCACCGCCCGACAGCGCGATCGAGGGCGATTTCCGCAAATGCGGGATGTGGAATTCCTCCAGCAGGGCATCAAGCTGGCGGTCCCGTTCCCGGCGGTCCTTTTCGACCACTTCGAGGATCGCCATGATGTTGTCTTCCACCGACAGCCCACGAAAGATCGAGGCTTCCTGAGGAAGATAGCCGATGCCAAGGCGCGCGCGGCGATACATGGGCAGCGCGGTCACATCGTTGCCGTCGATCTCGATGGTGCCGGAATCGGCTGTCACCAGCCCGGTCACCATGTAGAAGCAGGTTGTCTTGCCGGCACCGTTGGGCCCCAGCAGGCCCACCGCCTCACCGGAGCGCACGCCGAGAGACACCCCGCCCACGACCTGGCGGCCCTTGTAGCTCTTGGTCAGGCCACGGGCGATCAGCGTACCCTTGTAGCGGTCGTCGGGCGCATTGCCGGCAGGGCCCGCGGCCGGTCCGGGGCGTTTGCCGCCAAGGATCTTTTTCATGAAAGACAAAGGTTAGAGCCTGTCCGCCTGATTCCGGATGCCGCACGCGGCCATCGTCATTCCGCCTTCTTCTTTTTCTTCTTCTCGCCTGCGCCATCCTTTTTCTGGGCGTCGCCCGGCGTCAGCAGCATCTTCACGCGGCCCGGCTGTCCGTTCTGCGCACAAGGCGCCAGATTGGCCAGTCCGGTCTTGGTGTTGACCGTCAGCCTGCATCCTATGATGACATTCTTGCCCTCGGTCAACACGACCGGCTTGTGCGGAAAGCCATTGAGCACCAGCGTCTCGGTATTCATGTCATAGACGCCGTTGTCGCCGGTGGCCTCCTGCGTCTCGGACTTGACATAGACGGTGCCCGAAACTTCCAGGCGGTCGATGTCGGCCGCGCCCTGACCCTTGTCGGTGCTTTCGGCATCGCCCTCCTTCTTTTTCTTCGCGCCCTTCTCGCCGTCCTTCTTCTCTTCCTTCTTCTTGTAGAAGACCTTCATGACGGCTGACTTCATCAGCGTCTTTTCCTGCTGCACGGCCACATTGCCGGTAAAGATGGCGACGTTGTCCGCGTCCCGGACCTCCAGCCTGTTGCTTTCGATCTGGATCGGCTTCTTGGAATCGATCTTCATGGCGGTGGAGCGCTCCTGCGCGAGAGCTCCGGTCGTGGCGAGGGCGATCGTCGCCACGAAGGCTGCGGTCATGCGATTCATTTCTTGACGTCCTGACTGGTCTTGTCGGCCGCCGTGGCCTGCTTGCCGGCCTTGGCTGCCTCGTCCTGCGCCTTCTGGCGGTTCTTCAATTCATCGGGGCGGAGCACCATGCGCACATTGTTCTCGAAGATGAGAACCTTGCCCTGATCCTCGGCGATAAAGGAGTTGGCCTGGATGCGCGAGTTCTCAAGCCGGATATCCACCGGCTTGGCGGTTTCCAGCCGGCCCGTCTTGATGTCGATCTTCGCATCCGTGAGGTCGGCATTCATGCCGTCGGAGGTCACGATGCGGATCGGGCTGGTAATGTCGAGCTTCTGCGCCTTGTTGTCGAAGACACCCGTGGCAGCCTTGATGTCGGCTTTCACCTTGTCGCTGACCGGAAGCAGCGCCGTGATCCCCTCCAGCTCGAAGCGGTCCATGTTGCCGAATTCCTGGATCGCACGGGTCGCGGTCATCGTATAGGGCAGCTTGGACTTGGTGAAGCCGTCGAGCTTCGGGCTGGCCATCACCAGCTTGCCGTCCACAATGCCGCTGGCGGCAAGGTCGAGCGAGATCTTGGCCGGGGTGATGATCCACGAATAACCGATGAAGGCTAACGCAATGGCGACGGCGAGGACGGGCAGTGCAGTCTTCAGGATGCGCACACGCCGGGAATGCCGCCGCGCCTCGTCAAAGGCTGCCTGCGGTGTGAATTGCACCGGCCGGCCATGGGCCGAGTGCTCCGGTGTCATGTTTCCCGTCATGGCCATGCTGCCAGCCACGGCTCGGCTCCTGTCGAATGCGGTGTCATGCCGAAGACTGGCATGCGGCATGGGCGGGCCCATTCCGTGTCGTCGCCTTCATTATTGCGCATTATGGTTATTTTTCGATAAAGCTGCCGCGTCCGGCCGGAAGAGGCGCAGGGCGCGGCATTCTTCGCCCTTGCCCCCCGTCCTGTCTTGGCCCAAATAGTTGGCCCCTGATACTTGAAAAGGCTTGGCACGGCGAAGCCACATTCCGGGAGAGCCG
The DNA here is from genome assembly GCA_020637755.1 of Brucellaceae bacterium. Classification (GTDB taxonomy): domain Bacteria; phylum Pseudomonadota; class Alphaproteobacteria; order Rhizobiales; family Rhizobiaceae; genus Zhengella. The sequence continues at coordinate 44,248 of JACKJW010000006.1, forward strand.
CATGGATAGCGAAACCATCATCGAACGCCGGCGGCTGCGGCGCAGGGTCAGCTTCTGGCGGGCTGCCGCGCTGGTGCTGGCAGGGCTGGCGGTGATCGCCCTCATCTGGGCCGTTTCCGGCGGTCCGCTCGGCGCGGCATCCTCGCCGCATGTCGCCAAGATCCGCATCGAGGGCACGATCACCGAGGACGAGGCGCTGATCGACCTGATCGAACGCGCGGCCAAGGCCGATCAGGTGAAAGGTGTGATGCTGGCCATCGATTCGCCCGGCGGTACCACGGCCGGTGGCGAAGCCATTTACGAGGCCGTCCGCAAGCTGGCCGAAAAGAAACCGGTTGTCGCGCAGGTCGGCACGCTGGCGGCCTCAGCGGGATACATGATCGCCTGCGCCTCCGACCACATCGTTGCGCGCCAGTCCTCCATTGTCGGGTCCATCGGTGTGCTGGTGCAGATCCCCAATGTGAAGGGCCTGCTCGACAAGATCGGCGTCGAGGTCGACACCATCAAGTCGGCCCCGCTCAAGGCCGAGCCGTCCCCCTTCAACGAGACGACCGAGGCCGAGCGCGAGATGATGCGCGCCATGATCCTGGACAGTTTCGACTGGTTTGAGGGCATAGTCACCGAACGCCGCCCGCTGTCGGCCGAAGAGGTGCGCGCGCTTGCCGACGGCTCTGTCTTCACCGGCCGTCAGGCGCTCACCCGCAAGCTGGTCGATGAACTCGGCGGGCCGGACAAGGCAAAGGACTGGCTGACCGGCAAGGGGCTGGACGCTTCGCTGAAGGTGGTGGAATGGAAGAAGCGTCGGGATGGCGCGCTTGGCGGGCTGCCGCTGTCCGTGGCAAGCCTGAAGGCTTGGTTTTCCGGGCGCGACCAGGCCGGGGAGCGGCTGCTTCGCCGCGTGGTCGGCGACGGGGTCTTCCTTGACGGTCTGCTCTCGCTCTGGCAACCTTCGCCGCTGGCGCCGGAACGCCCGGAATAATAACGACAATAAAGGTTCGCGCGCCCAGGTTTTCGGGGCAGGCTTTGAAGGGACGGAAAGTGATCAAATCGGAACTCGTGCAGATCATCGCCAACAGGAATCCTCACCTGTTCCAGCGCGATGTCGAGAACATCGTCAACGCCATCTTTGATGAAATCACCGATGCGCTTGCCGGGGGCAACCGCGTGGAGTTGCGCGGATTCGGCGCCTTTTCGGTAAAAAACCGCCCGGCGCGCTCTGGCCGCAACCCGCGTACCGGCGAATCGGTCCATGTCGAGGAAAAATGGGTGCCGTTCTTCAAGACCGGCAAGGAACTGCGCGAGCGGCTGAACGCCGAATGAGCCATCGCGTGCAGGGCGCGCACAGGAAGGATTGGCGGGCGCTGCCGGCGCGCGCCAGAAGGAAAAGACCGGACCCATGTTGAACCGTATCGTGACCGTCCTCATTCTGGTGCCTGTGGCCATCGTGCTGATCGCGCTGGCCGTTGCAAACCGCGATCCGGTTCCCTTCACCATCGATCCGTTCAACCGGGCCAACGCGCTCCTGACCATCCACCTGCCGCTCTTCGTCTACCTTTTTGCCGCGCTTGGCATCGGCATGGTGCTCGGCTCCATGGCCACCTGGTGGAAGCAGGGCCGCTACCGCAAGCTGGCGCGCGAGCGCGACCGCGAAGTCCGGCAATTGCGCGCCGCCGAAATTCCGGCACGGCCCGCCGGTCCCGGCCTGCCCGCGCCGCAGGCCTGATGATCCTGCCGGCGGCTGACCATGCGCTTCATTGACGCCGCGACCGTTGACCGGCTCCTGCCCTACGAAACACTTGTCGATGTCTTGGCTGCCGCCTTTCGCGATGGCATGGTTCAGCCGGTGCGCCACCACCACACGGTGGAGCGGGCCAAGGGCGCGGCGAGCACGCTCCTCCTCATGCCGGCCTGGACGGATTTCACCAAGGGCTCCGCCTCCAGCAAGGGCCATATCGGTATCAAGATCGTCACGGTCAGCCCGGATAACAATGCCTGTGGCCTGCCCGCCGTCATGGGTCAATACCTGCTGCTCGATGGCGAGACCGGTGCGCCGCAAGCGATCATTGACGGCCAGCGCCTGACGGCACGGCGCACGGCGGCGGCTTCGGCTCTGGCAGCGCGGTATCTGGCGCGTGCAGACGCTACCCGCCACCTCATCTGCGGGGCCGGCGCGCTGGCTGGTGAACTGGCCGCCGCCCATGCAAGCGTGCGTCCGCTCCGCTCCGTCACCATCTGGAACCGGTCGCCGGACAAGGCGGCAGCGCTGGCCGCCTCCCTGCGTGACAAGGGCATGGATGCGCGCGCCACCGAAGACCTGACTGGGGCGCAAGGCGAAGCCGATATCATTTCCTGCTGCACCCTCTCCGATGTGCCGCTGGTACGTGGGCATCTGGTGGCGCCCGGCACCCATGTCGATCTGGTGGGGGCCTTCACGCCCGCCATGCGCGAAAGCGACGACGCGCTAATGGCGCGTGGCAACGTCTATGCCGATACGCTGGGCGGGGCGCTGAAGGAAGGCGGCGACATCGTGCTCGCCATGCAATCCGGCGCCCTGACGCGCGACCAGGTTATGGGCGACCTGCATGGGTTGACGCGCGGCGAGATCGCCGGACGCACCTCATCCGACGAGATCACCGTCTTCAAGTCGGTCGGCGCCGCACTGGAAGACCTGGCCGCCGCCATTGCCGTTTACGAGGCGCTGGATGATCAGCCGATCACATAGACGATGATCGCCAGTCCGAGGCACAGCATCAGGCCCCAGAAGGTCACGGTTGCGGCATTTTCCCGATAGGTGTCGGCCATGTTGATCCCCGGTCCGGTCTCGCACTGTTTGCAAGAGTGCCGCGCCATCCGGCCGCCGTCAACCGTGACATTCAACCGGTGCGCCACCTCGTTTGTTGCCAGCAAGCGGCACCTGTGGCAGAGAGGCGGCCGAGTGTCCGCCCGGCTGAAAGGCGATCCGCCCCGTGAAAGGCAACAGGAACAAACCCCGTAAGGACGGCGCGCGCGCCCCGGCGAAACAGCCGCCCGGCAAGCCCGCAACGCCGCGCAACCGGACCGGCCCCGCACCATCGCCGGCCCCATCGCGCGCGTCTGACGCCGGGCCTGCCCGTCCTGCCGCCGGCAACGCACAGCCCGCGCGCCCGCGCCGCAGCGGCGTCTTCCCTGTCGAACGCCTCCCCGTCATCCTGGAAGTACTTCCGGGTGAGGACTACGCCCTGCTCGACAGCGGCAACGGCCGCAAGCTGGAACAATACGGGCCCTATCGCATCGAACGGCCGGAGGGACAGGCGATCTGGCAGCCCGCGCTCCCCGCTTCCGAGTGGGAGAAGGCGGATGCCGTCTTCACTGGCGACACCGACGAAGAGGGCATGGGCCGCTGGCGTTTCCCCCGTCAGGCGCTCGGCGAGACCTGGCCGATGAAGCATGACGGGATCGACTATCTCGGCCGCTTCACCTCGTTTCGCCATGTCGGCGTGTTCCCGGAACAGGCGACCCACTGGCGCCACATGGAAGGCCTGATCCGCGAAGCAAGGCGGCCGGTCAAGGTGCTGAACCTGTTCGGCTACACCGGCCTGGCTTCGCTGGTTGCCGCGCGCGCCGGAGCCGAGGTCACCCATGTGGATGCCTCCAAAAAGGCTATCGGCTGGGCCCGCGAAAACCAGGAGATCGCCCGCCTGACCGGCAAGCCGGTCCGCTGGATTTGCGAGGATGCGATGAAATTCGTGGAGCGCGAGGAACGGCGCGGCAATGCCTATGACATCATCCTGATGGACCCGCCCGCCTATGGGCGCGGCCCCAAGGGCGAGGTCTGGCAACTCTTCGAGCAGCTTCCCGCCATGGCCGACATCTGCCGCTCCATCCTGACGCCGAAGCCGCTTGCCGTGGTGCTGACGGCCTATTCCATCCGCGCATCCTTCTTCGCCATCCACGCCCTGATGCGCGACACCTTCGCTGGCATGGGCGGGGCGCTCGAATCGGGCGAACTGGTCATCCGCGAGCAATCCTCGGGCCGCGCGCTTTCCACCTCGCTGTTCAGCCGCTGGGTCGCGGAGTGAGAACCATGGGCGAACTCACCTCCATCCGCGCGCCCGGTCAGGTCAAGGAAGTCACGAGCCTGTCCAACCCGATCGTCAAGGACATCAAGGCCCTGTCGCTGAAGAAATTCCGCGATCAGACAAACACTTTCATGGCCGAGGGCCAGAAGCTCGTCATCGACGCTCTGGAGCGCGGCTGGCGTATCCGCACGCTGGTCTTTGCCAAGAACGTGAAGGACCGTGCAGACATCCAGAAGCTCGCGGCGCGTACCGTGGCTGAAGGCGGGCTCGTGCTGGAAGTCTCCGGGAAGGTGCTCTCTTCCATCACGCGGCGCGACAACCCGCAAATGGTCGTTGGCGTCTTCGACCAGCAGCTGGTCGCGCTGAAGGACATTCGCCCATCCGGTGACGATGTCTGGATCGCGCTCGACCGGGTGCGCGATCCCGGCAATCTCGGCACAATCCTGCGCACCGCCGACGCCGTGGGCGCCAAGGGCGTGATCCTGATCGGCGAGACAACCGATCCCTTTTCGCTGGAAACCGTGCGTGCCACCATGGGTTCGGTGTATGCCGTGCCCGTTGCGCGCACGACCGAAAAGGAGTTCCTCGCCTGGCGCAAGGGCTGGCCGGGGCTGGTCGCCGGGACGCATCTCAAGGGATCGGTTGACTACCGCACCGTTGATTTTGCCGGCAAACCGGTTCTTCTGCTGATGGGCAACGAGCAGCAAGGCCTGCCGGAAAGCCTCGCGGAAAGCTGCGACCGGATAGTCCGCATCCCGCAGGCCGGGCGTGCCGATTCGCTCAACCTCGCCGTGGCAACCGCTGTCATGCTCTATGAAATCCGCCGCCCGGCCCTGTCGCTGGAGCCGCGCACATGACGCTGGCGAGAGCATGGATGTCCCACGCGCTGCTGCTTGTCGCGCTGGTCGCGCTCGACCAATGGGTCAAGCATCTGGTCGAAACCGGCATGGAATACCATCAGCAGATCGGCCTGCTGCCCTTCTTCTCGCTGTTCCGCACCCACAATGAGGGCGTCGCCTTTTCGCTGCTCGAAGGCTTCGGTCCCGGCGGATTGCTCGCGCTCAGCGCTGTCATCATCGGCTTCGTGCTGTGGCTGGCGGCGCAATCGAAGAGCGGCCACCGCTTTGCCCGCCTCGGCTTCGTCATGATCCTCGCCGGGGCCCTCGGCAACATGATCGACCGCGCGCTTCTCGGCTACGTGGTCGACTATTTCCTGTTCCACACGCCCGGCTGGTCCTTTGCCGTTTTCAATCTCGCCGACACCTGGATCACTGTGGGCGCGGGGCTGGTGATCCTGGAAGAGGCGCTGGACTGGCGCCGCAGCCGTCAGGCGCCGCCACCATCGGCGGATTGACGCGGGGCGGCCACAGGTTAGTCTCCGGATGACAAGAATTCCGGGAGGTCCCATGTCCGACATGTTCAAGGCCATCCTCGTCTCGCGCGACGAGGACAAGAAGCAATCCGTTGCCATCACGGAACTGACTGAAGCCGACCTGATGGAGGGCGACGTGACCGTGGCCGTGGAGGCAACGACCGTCAACTACAAGGACGGTCTGGCCATCACCGGCAAGGCTCCCGTGGTCCGCCACTGGCCCATGGTGCCGGGCATCGATTTTGCCGGCACCGTCACCGCCTCCTCCAATCCCCACTGGAAGCCGGGCGACAAGGTGATCCTCAACGGCTGGGGCGTGGGCGAAACCCATTGGGGTGCCTATGCCGGCAAGGCGCGCGTGAACGGCGACTGGCTGGTGCCCTTGCCGGAAGGAATGGCAGCGCGCGATGCCATGGCCATCGGCACGGCCGGCTACACCGCCATGTTGTGCGTCATGGCACTGGAGCGCTACGGCATAACGCCCTCTTCCGGCCCCGTCGTCGTCACTGGAGCGGCCGGTGGCGTCGGCACGGTGGCGGTGTCGCTGCTGGCCAAGCTCGGCTTCGAGGTCATCGCCTCGACCGGCCGCGTGGAAGAAGCCGATTTCCTCAAGGGCCTGGGCGCTACGTCCATCATCGGCCGCGCCGAATTGTCCGAACCCGGCCGCCCGCTCGGCAAGGAGCGTTGGGCGGCGGGCATTGATGTTGCCGGCTCCCACACGCTCGCCAATGTGCTGGCCCAGACTCGCTATGGCGGCGCGGTCGCCGCCTGCGGACTGGCGCAGGGCATGGACCTGCCGTCAAGCGTCGCGCCCTTCATCCTGCGCGGTGTTGCCCTGCTCGGTGTCGATTCGGTGATGGCACCCAAGGCGCTCCGGCTGGAGGCATGGCAGCGCCTTTCGCGCGATCTGGAGCCGGGCCGCCTCGCTGCGCTCTCGCAGCTGATCGGCTTCGATGACATCATCGGCACCGCACGTGCCATCGTGGAGGGCAAGGTACGCGGGCGCGTCGTCGTCACCATGTGACAGCGGCACCACCGGATCGGTAAAATTTGAATCATCCCCCTGACCGGATATCAATTCCGTTGCGGTAGCCTTCCCTCATGGACAGGGAAACCAACCGATCGGACGCGATGGACGCCGGGGGGGACGGGGCGCGAACGGGCGCACCGGCCAGCGGCGCACGCGTCAACCGGTTCGTGGCCGATCTGCCTGTCACCGTGACAGGCGGTCTGCTTGCGGCAGCCGGGGTTGCCGCCCTCATGGCGGCCGGCTTTGCGTCCCTCACCGGTTCCGGCATTGCACTTGTTCTGGCGCTGGCGATGATCGGCGTGACATCCATCACCGCGGCCGCGCTGGCCGAACGCGCCGACCGGCAGCGCATTGCATCTGCGCTGTCCTCCGCACGGCGCCAGAGTGCGGATTACGAGGCGCTCGCCGACCGCATGTGGGAGTTGCAGGAAAGCGAAGTCCGCTTCCTCGGCCTGATTGACGCGCTGGGCGACCTCGTCGTCCACCGCGACCGCGAAGGCCGCATCACCTATGCCAATGAAGCCTTCGGGCGGCTGCTCGGCATGCGCGCGGCTGATCTGCCGGGTCTGCGGCTCGGTGCACTCGGCATCAATGTCGACATGGCTGCCGACAGTGATTTTCTCGACGGCGACTGCCTGACCTCGACCGATGTCGCCGTGCAGACGGCCGAAGGCACCCGCTGGTTCTCATGGATCGAGCACTCGGCCCGCGACACATCGACCGGCAAGGTCAGCCACCGCGCGATTGCCCGCGACATCACCGCCCGCAAGAACGCCGAAAGCGATCTGATCGAGGCACGCGAGCGCGCCGAGGCTGCCAGCCAGGCCAAGTCGCGCTTTCTCGCCACCGTCAGCCACGAGATCCGCACGCCGATGAACGGCATCCATGGCATGGCCAAGCTGCTGGCCGATACGGGCCTGTCGCCGGAACAGAAAACCTATGTGGACGCGGTCTCGGGTTCGGCCGATGCCCTGATGGCGCTGATCGAAGACCTGCTCGATTTCTCCAAGATCGAGGCCGGACGGATCGGCATCACGCCCCAGCCATGCGACATGCGCGAACTGGTCGAAAGCGTGGTGGAACTCATGGCTGCCCGCGCCCACGCAAAGGGGATAGGCATCGGCTGCCATGTCGATCCGCGCGTGCCTGCTTCGCTCGTCACCGATCCGGGCAAGCTGCGTCAGGTCTTGCTCAACCTGGCCGGCAATGCGGTCAAGTTCACCGACAAGGGCGGCATCGCCATCCATGCCGGGATGACATCGGGCCCGCGCGGCCAGATGCTGGAAATCCGCGTCGAGGACAGCGGGCAGGGATTGGCGGAAGCCGACCGGGAGCGCATCTTCAACGAATTCGAACAGGCCGACGGCACCTCGACCCGCCAGCATGGCGGCGCCGGGCTTGGCCTCGCCATCTCGCGCCGCATCGTCGAGGCGCTCAACGGCGAAATCGGGATGACACCACGTCCCGGTGGCGGTTCGGTCTTCACCGTGCGGCTGCCCTGCGATGCGACCCCCAACACCGGCGCAGGAGGGCTTTCGGGCCGCCGCTTCCTGATCCTGCAGGACATGGGACCGGAGACCAGGGCGCTGGCGGCCAACCTGCAGGCCGAGGGCGCAGAAATCACGATCCACGCCACCGTCGCCGCGGCCTGCGCCGCACCGGGTAGCTATGATGCCGTTCTGGTGGATTCGGCCCTCGATCATGAGGGTCTGCCGGGCGAACTCGCCACTGCGGGCGTCCGGACGGCCAATGCGGTCATCCTCATCACTCCGGCCGATCGCGGGGCGCTGGAAAAATTCCGTGCGTCCGGCTACGCGAATTTCCTTGCCCGCCCCGTGCGCGGGCGCACATTGTTGCGCATCGTCACGCAAGGCGGAAGCATCGGCCGGGTCATCAGCGGGCCGTCCGCACAGGCGAACCCCTCCAGTTTTGCAGGCGCTGCGCGCCGTCTCGACATTCTTGTGGCCGAGGACAACCCGGTCAATGCGACGCTGGCCCGAGCAGCGCTCACACGCGCCGGTCATTCGGTCACCATCGCCAGCGATGGCGGCAAGGCCGTCGATCTGGCTCTGCATGGGCGCAGATGGGATGTGATCCTGATGGACCTTCACATGCCGGTGCTTGACGGTTTGGATGTGCTCGCACGTATCCGCGCCCACGAAGAGGCGCAAGGCTCGCCGCCGGTGCCCGTGATCGTCCTGACCGCCGACGGTCAGGAAGAAACCCGTGCCGGAGCGCTGGCCCACGGCGCCAACGGCTTCCTCACCAAGCCGCTCGATCCTGCCATGCTGGTGGCCACCGTCAGCGACCGTGCCGCCGCCTGACGCCTGACGGTTGGCGCCCGTTTTGCGTCACTTTCCTGTCATCCGAATGTTGCAATCGGCCTGTAATCACCGCGCAAACCGGATGGAAGGAGTGATCTCCATGGCGACCACCTTGATTGCCCGCGAATTTGGGCATAACGCATCCTTCGTGATGGAACAGGCTTCAGCCTTTGCGGCAGTGGCGACACCGGCCGGAACTCTCGGACGCATCGGGCCGATGGAGGTCCGGCTTGCGCGCAATTCCGCCGAGATTGCCGCCGCACAGGAAGTCCGCTTCCGCGTTTTCTTCGACGAACTGGGCGCCAAGCGGGAGCGGGTTCATGACCTGGAACAGCGCGACGCCGACCGCTACGATTCCATCTGCGACCACCTGCTTGTCATCGATACGTCGATCGAAGGCCCCGAATCACGCCAGATCGTCGGCACCTACCGGCTTCTGCGGCAGGATCGTGCGGCGGCTGGAGGCGGCTTCTATACCTCTGGCGAGTTCGACCTCGACACGCTGATCCGCCGCCACCCGGTTCGCCGCTTCCTGGAACTCGGACGCTCCTGCGTTCTGCGGGACTATCGCCACAAGCGCACCGTGGAACTGCTGTGGCAAGGCATCTGGGCCTATTGCAACCATCACCGCATCGACGTGATGACCGGCTGCGCCTCGTTGCCCGGCACCATTCCCGCCGCCCATGCCGAGGCGCTCACCTTCCTGTACCAGAATTGCCTGGCCACGGACGAATGGCGCGTCAGCGCACTGTCCGCCCGCCACGTCGCCATGGACATGATGCCGGCCGAAGCGGTGAGTGCGAAATCCGCTCTGGCCGCGCTACCGCCGCTGGTGAAGGGCTATCTGCGTCTCGGTGCCATGGTGGGCGACGGCTGTGTCATCGACCATGACTTCGGCACGGTGGATGTGCTCGTTGTCCTGCCGGTCGAGCGGATTGCCGACCGCTATCTCCAGCACTACGCGCCCAAGCAATAGGCTTCATGTCTCCGGCGCTGTCAGGGCCTTGAGGCGGTAAAGTGCCTCAAGCGCCTCACGCGGCGTCATCTCGTCGGGCGCAAGCGCTGCCAGCATCTCTTCAAGCGCCGTGTTCTTTGCCGGCTTTGGTTTTTCCTGCCGCACTGTGACGTTGAACAGCGGCAGGTCGTCTGCGAGCCGGGCGGCCTGTGAAGTCGCCTCGCCGGATTCCAGCTTCGCCAGCACTTCGCGTGCCCGTTCCACCACGGTTTCCGGCAGTCCGGCAAGACGGGCCACCTGAACGCCATAGGACCGGTCGGCCGCACCCATTGCCACCTCGTGCAGGAAGATCACTTCCCCGTTCCACTCCTTCACCTTCACCGTGACAGAGTGCAGCCGGGCGAGCTTGGCGGTCAGCGCGTTCATCTCGTGGAAATGCGTGGCGAAGATCGCCCGCGCCTTGTTCTTCTCATGCAGGTATTCCACCGCCGCCCAGGCGATCGACAGGCCGTCAAACGTAGCCGTACCGCGCCCGATCTCGTCGAGGATCACCAGCGAGCGCTCACCGGCCTGGTTCAGGATGGCGGCGGTTTCCACCATCTCCACCATGAAGGTCGAGCGGCCGCGCGCCAGATCGTCCGACGCGCCGACCCGGCTGAACAGGCGGTCGACCACGCCGATATGTGCCGCGCGCGCCGGGACCCAGGACCCCATCTGGGCAAGGATGGCGATCAGCGCATTCTGGCGCAGGAAGGTGGATTTGCCACCCATGTTGGGACCGGTCAGCAGCCAGATTGCCCCGGCTCCGGAACCGTCAGCCGGCGAAAGATCGCAATCATTGGCGACGAATGGGTCTGCCGCTTGCCGCCTCAACGCCTGCTCGACGACGGGGTGGCGGCCGCCCTCAATGGAAAACGCGAGGCTGTCATCGACCTGCGGACGGCACCAGTTTTCCTGTGCGGCAAGCCGGGCAAGCGCTGCCGACACGTCAAGCACCGCCAGCGCCTCGGCTCCGGCCCGCAGGCGCTCCGCCTCGGCAACGGTTTCGGCGACCAGCCCGGCATGGATGGCGAGTTCGATCTCCAGTGCCCGGCCGGCCGCATTGGCAATGCGGCTTTCCAGTTCCGCCAGTTCCGTCGTGGTGAAGCGCATGGCGTTCGCCATGGTCTGGCGGTGGATGAACCGCGCCTTTGCCTCCGGCGTTCCGGCCAGGATGTCCTGATGGTTCGCCGTCACCTCGATGAAATAACCCAGCACATTGTTGTGCTTGATCTTGAGCGACTTGATGCCCGTCTCGTCGATCAGCCCGGCCTGAAGCTGGGCGATCACCCGGCGCGACTGGTCGCGCAGGGCACGCATCTCGTCCAGTTCGCCGTGATGCCCTTCCGCCGTGAAGCCGCCATCGCGCTTGAGCAGCGGCAACTCATCCTTCAAGGCCGAAGCCAGAAGATCGTGCAGCGCGCCGGGCAGCGCGGCGAGACCGTTACGCGCCTTCGCCAGTTCGTCCGGCAGGTCACCCGCCGAATCCAGCAGTCCGGCGGCCTTGCGCCCCGCCTCCATCGCCGCGCGGATGGCGCCGAGATCGCGCGGGCCGCCCCGGTCGAGGGCCAGTCGCGAGAGCGCGCGCGGCAGGTCCGGCGCGCCCTTCAGGATCACGCGCAGCCCGGCGGCAAGTTCGTCGCGTTCCATCAGGAAGGCAATGGAAGCCTGCCGCACGGCAATCACCTGCGGGTCGGTCAGCGGGGCCATCAGCCGGTCCGCCAGAAGCCGCGCGCCGCCACCGGTGACGGTGCGGTCGATGGCTTTCAGCAGCGAGCCGTCGCGCTGACCGGACAGGGTGCGCAGCAATTCGAGATTGGCTCGCGTCGCCGCGTCGATGAACAGTGTTGCGCCTGCCTGCTCCCGCTCCGGACGCATCAGCGGCGGGCGCGCATCGATTTGCGTCTTTTCCACATAGGCAATGACGCCGGATATGGCGGAAAGCTCGGCGCGCTGGAACTGCCCGAAACCGTCCAGTGCGGCGACGCCGTAGAAGCGGCGGATGCGTGCCTCGGCACCGGAACTGTCAAACAGGCTGGCCGGCAGCGGGTTGGCTGAACGCCCCAGCGCATCCACGGCCGCGCGCAATGCCGGATCATGGAACAGCGTGTCGGCCATGACCACCTCGCGTGGATCAACGCGGGCAATGTCGGCCAGCAGCGTGCCGGGCGCCGTGGAGGCCACGCGGAACGCGCCCGTCGACATGTCGATCCAGGCAAGCGCCAGACCGTCGCCATCGCCCTTCACCCGGCCGAGCGCCATCAGGTAGTTGGATTGGGAAGGATCAAGCAGCTTGTCCTCGGTCACCGTGCCGGGTGTCACAAGGCGGGTCACGTCTCGCCGGACAACGGACTTGGCGCCGCGCTTGCGCGCCTCCGCCGGGTCTTCCACTTGTTCGCACACGGCCACGCGGTGGCCGCTCGCAATCAGCTTTTCCAGATAATCATCAGCGGCATGCACCGGCACGCCGCACATGGGAATGTCCTCGCCCAGGTGCTTGCCGCGCCGGGTCAGCGTAATGCCCAGCACACGTGAGGCTATTTCGGCATCGGCAAAGAACAATTCGTAGAAATCGCCCATCCGGTAGAACAGCAGCGAATCCGGATTGGCCATCTTGATCTCGATGTACTGCTCCATCATCGGCGTGGCCGTCGCCAGGCTTTCGGGCGAGGAAAGCGCTTCAAGACCATGTGGATCGGCGTACCGTACGTTCTCGTTCACTTTTTGCCCTGTTTGGCCGGTTTTTCAGCGGGTTGCTTCAACAATTAGCATGTAGGAGCCCGATTTTCCTGCTTGGCGATTTACAGGCTTCATGTGTAGCCTTATCGGAACGACTCCACAAAAAAATATCCGGAAACGCCATGCCCATGCACCCCAAGCCCCGCCAGGCGGGACCGTCGGTCACCCCGCAGGAAGCGCTCGACTTCCATTCTCGTGGCCGCCCCGGCAAGCTCGAGATCACACCGACCAAGCCGATGGCCACCCAGCGCGACCTGTCGCTGGCCTATTCGCCGGGCGTTGCGGTTCCCGTGAAGGCCATCGCGGAAGACCCTTCGCGCGCCTTCGATTACACTGCGCGCGGCAACATGGTCGCAGTCATTTCCAACGGCACGGCCATCCTCGGCCTGGGTGATCTGGGGGCGCTGGCCTCCAAGCCGGTCATGGAAGGCAAGGCGGTGCTGTTCAAGCGCTTTGCCGACGTCGATTCCATCGACCTGGAAGTCGACACGCGCGACGTGGACGAATTCATCAATTGCGTGCGCTTCCTTGGCCCGTCCTTCGGCGGCATCAACCTGGAAGACATCAAGGCTCCGGACTGCTTCATCATCGAACAGCGCCTGCGCGAGATGATGGACATTCCCGTCTTCCATGACGACCAGCACGGCACGGCGATCATTGCGGCCGCCGGTCTTGTCAACGCCCTGCACCTGACCGGCCGCGACATGAAGACGGCCAAGCTTGTCTGCAACGGCGCGGGCGCGGCGGCGATCGCCTGCATCGAGCTGGTCAAGGCCATGGGTTTTGCGCCGGAGAACGTCACGCTGTGCGACACCAAGGGCGTCATCTATCAGGGCCGCACCGACGGCATGAACCAGTGGAAATCCGCCCACGCGGTCAAGACCGATGCGCGCACACTGGGCGAGGCCATGAAGGGCGCCGACATCTTCTTCGGCCTGTCCGCCAAGGGTGCGCTGACGCCGGAAATGGTGGCCGAGATGGCGCCCAACCCCGTCATCTTCGCCATGGCCAACCCGGACCCGGAAATCACACCGGAGGAAGTGGCCAAGATCCGCGATGACGCGATCATCGCGACCGGCCGCTCGGACTACCCCAATCAGGTCAACAACGTCCTTGGCTTCCCCTATATCTTCCGTGGCGCGCTCGACGTGCGGGCAACGACCATCAACGAGCAGATGAAGATCGCTGCGGTCCATGCGCTGGCCGCTCTCGCCCGCGAGGATGTGCCCGACGATGTGGCGGCGGCCTATGGCGGGCAGCGCCCGAAATTCGGCTCCAGCTACATCATCCCGGTTCCGTTTGATCCCCGTCTCATCTCGGCCATCCCCGTGGCCGTGGCCAAGGCGGCAATGGATACTGGCGTGGCGCGCATGCCGATCCTTGACACCGAGAAATACGCCCAGCAGCTTTCGGCGCGCCGCGACCCGATCGCCTCAACCCTCCAGCGCATCTATGAGCGGGTGCGCCGCCAGCCCAAACGCGTCGTCTTCGCCGAGGGCGAGGAGGAACAGGTGATGCGCGCTGCCGTCTCCTATGTGAACCAGAAACTCGGCACCGCCATCCTTCTGGGCCGCGAGGACCAGATCAGGGAAACCGCACGCGCCGCCGGTGTCGATCTCGGCAAGCAGGGCATCGAGCTGGTCAATGCGCGCAAATCGCACCGCAATGCAGCCTATGCGGAGTTCCTCTATGAGCGCCTCCAGCGCAAGGGCTACCTCTTCCGCGATTGCCAGCGCATGATCAACAATGACCGCAATCATTTCGGCGCCGCCATGGTGGCGCTGGGCGATGCGGATGCCATGGTGTCGGGCGTCACGCGCAACTATTCCACCGTGCTGGAGGATGTGCGCCGGGTCATCGACACCAAGGCGGGCCACCGCATGATCGGCATTTCGCTGGCACTCTGCCGCGGCCGTAACGTCGTCGTCGCCGATACCGCCGTCCACGACATGCCGACGTCCGAGGAACTGGCCGACATTGCCGAGGAGGCAGCCGGCATGGCGCGGCGTCTGGGCTACGAGCCACGCGTGGCGATGCTGGCCTTCTCCACTTTCGGCCATCCGCGCGGTGAGCGCTCCGACCGGGTGCGCGAGGCCGTGCAGATCCTTGACCGCCGCCGGGTCGATTTCGAGTATGACGGCGAAATGGCCGCCGACGTCGCGCTCAACCCGTCGCTGATGGAGCAATATCCTTTCATCCGGCTGTCGGGCCCGGCCAATGTGCTGGTCATGCCGGCTTTCCACTCGGCCTCCATCGCCACCAAGATGCTGCAGGAACTGGGCGGCTCCATGGTCATCGGTCCGCTGCTGGTCGGACTCGAAAAGTCGGTGCAGATCGTGCCGATGAACGCCAAGGATTCCGACATCGTGAACATGGCAGTGATTGCGGCCTACAACGCCGGCAACTGAGCAATCGCCCACCAATGCCCGCCCGCCATAGGCAGGGCGGGCAAATCAGGCTATATCCGGGCGACCCTCCTGAAGCCGCCGCCCGGAAGCCATGGCCCGAATCCCTTTCAAGCTCAATGAAATGATCGACTCTGACGCCCTGCGCGCGGAGTTGACCGCCCTGACCACTGAAACGGGGGGCGACGGTTCGCCGCTGAACGTTCGCGCCGGCGTTCTTGACGTCCTGAAGCGGACGCTCACGGAAGGTCACAACAAGGCCGAGGCGATGCTGCTGGCCGATGGCGGGGGCACAGCCTGCGCCGCGCGCATCTCCCATGTCATGGACGAGGTGATCCGCGTCCTCTACGATTTTGCCATCCACCACGTCTATCGCGCCAAGAACCCGAGCCAGGCCGAGCGCATGTCGGTGGTCGCCGTTGGCGGCTACGGTCGCGGCACGCTGGCACCCGGCTCCGATATCGACCTGCTGTTCCTGCTTCCCTACAAGCAGACGCCCTGGGGCGAGCAGGTGGTCGAATACATGCTCTACATGCTGTGGGACATGGGGCTTAAGGTCGGCCACGCCACCCGCAACATCGAGGAATGCGTGCGGCTCGCACGCACCGACATCACCATCCGCACCGCCGTGCTGGAAGCCCGCTTCATCTGGGGCGACGAGGCGCTGTTCGATGAATTGCAGCTTCGCTTCGACAATGAGGTGGTCAAGGGCACCGGTGCGGAATTCGTTGCTGCCAAGCTCGCCGAGCGCGACGAGCGGCACACCAAGCAGGGCGAGAGCCGCTACAGGGTCGAGCCCAACATCAAGGAAGGCAAGGGCGGCCTGCGCGACCTGCAGACGCTCTACTGGATCGGCAAATATTACTACCGCGTCGCCACCGCCGAGGAACTGGTCGGCAAGGCCTTCACCCGCAAGGAATACAACATCTTCCGCCGTGCCGACGATTTCCTGTGGGCCGTGCGGTGCCACATGCATTTCGTCGCCGGCAAGGCCGAGGAACGCCTGCACTTCGAGCTGCAGCGCGATGTGGCGGCCCGGCTGAACTATCACGACACGCCCGGCCTCTCCTTCGTCGAGCGCTTCATGAAGCATTACTTCCTGGTAGCCAAGGATGTGGGTGACCTGACCCGCATCTTCTGCGCCGAGCTGGAAGAGGCGCAGGCCAAGCAGGCGCCCGGCATCAACAGGCTGTTTTCCGGCTTCACGCGACGCAAGCGCAAGCTGCCCGGCACTTCCGATTTCATCATCGACAATGACCGCATCAACATTGCTGACCATCAGGCCTTCGATCGCGACCCGCTCAATCTCGTGCGCCTCTTCTGGTTCGCAGACCGGCATGGGCTGGAATACCATCCCGATGCGATGCAACTGCTCACGCGCTCGCTGAAGCTGGTCAACCGCGATCTGCGGCGCAATCCGGAAGGCAACGAGCTTTTCATGGATGTGCTGACCGGGCGCGATCCGGAGCTGCATCTGCGCCGCATGAACGAGGCCGGACTGCTGGGCAAGCTGATTCCCGAGTTCCGCAAGATCGTCGCAATGATGCAGTTCTCCATGTATCATCACTATACGGTGGACGAGCATCTTCTGCGCTGCATCGGCGTGCTGGCTTCCTTGGAACGGGGCGACGAGGCCAAGACGCACCCGCTGGCCCACAAGCTGATCCCCGACATCAAGGCAAACCGCCGCATCCTCTATGTGGCCATACTGTTGCACGACATTGCCAAGGGACGTCCGGAAGACCACTCGGTTGCCGGTGCCCGCATCGCGCGGCGCATCTGCCCGCACATGGGTCTCGACAAGAACGAGACCGACACGGTGGCCTGGCTGGTCGAGCAGCACCTGACCATGAGCATGGTGGCCCAGACGCGCGACCTGAATGACCGCAAGACCATCGAGGACTTTGCCGACGTGGTGCAATCGGTCGACCGGCTGAAGATGCTGTTGGTGCTGACCATCTGTGACATTCGCGGCGTCGGTCCCGGCGTCTGGAATGGCTGGAAGGGTCAATTGTTGCGCACGCTCTATTACGAAACCGAATTGCTGCTGACCGGCGGTTTCTCGGAAGCCTCGCGCAAGGAGCGTGTCGAATATGCCCGCCAGCGCCTGTGTGACCGCCTGTCCGGCTGGCCGGATCCGGAACGCAAGGCCTATTGCGATCTTCATTACCCGGCTTATCTTCTCGCCGTGGATCTGGAAGACCAGTTGCGCCACGCTGCATTTTTCCGTCAGACCGATCAGGCCGGCAAGCGTCTGGCGACCACCGTCCGCACGCTCGAATTCGAGGCCATCACCGAAATCACCGTGCTGACACCGGATCACCCGCGTCTGCTCTCTGTGATCGCCGGGGCCTGCGCGGCGGCCGGTGCCAACATCGTCGACGCCCAGATTTTCACGACCTCCGACGGACGCGCGCTCGATACCATCTTCATCACCCGCGAATTCGACCAGGACGAGGACGAGGTGCGCCGCGCCGCGCGCATCGGCCGTCTGATCGAGGAAGCCCTGCAGGGCAAGACCCGCCTGCCCGACATGATCGAGAAGCGGGCCAAGCCGAAGAAGCGCACCAAGGCCTTTCACATCAAGCCGGTCGTGGAAATCCGCAACACGCTGTCGCGAAAATTCTCCGTTGTCGAGGTGGAAGGACTGGACCGTCCCGGCCTTCTGTCCGAACTGACGGGCGCGCTGGCCGACCTGTCGCTCGACATCGCATCAGCCCACATCACGACCTTCGGCGAAAAGGTGATCGACACCTTCTACGTGACCGATCTGGTTGGTCACAAGATCGAGAACCCCACCCGGCAGGGGCGCATCGAAAGCCGGCTCAAGGATGTGCTGGGCGATGCGCCTGCCTCACCGGCGCCGAAATCGGCACGCAACGCATGACCGGCCTCAGGGGAGCGGAACATCCATGAGTCTGGTCGGCAAGTTTGCAAGCGTCGGCGGGGCCACCATGGCCAGCCGCGTCCTTGGGTTCGTGCGCGAGGCGCTGATCGGCGCAGCGCTCGGCGCAGGGCCGGTGGCCGACGCCTTCTATGCCGCCTTCGGCTTCCCCAACCTGTTCCGCAGGCTGTTTGCGGAGGGCGCGTTCAATTCGGCTTTCGTGCCGCTCTTCGCCAAGGAGGTGGAAGGCGGCGGGCTGGAGCGGGCGCGCCGCTTTGCCGAACAAGTGCTGGCCATGCTCTCGGCGGTGCTGATCGGCCTGTCAGCGCTCGCCATGATCTTCATGCCCGGACTGGTCGCGACGGTCGTCGCCCCGCTCTTTGCCGACACGCCCGGCAAGTTTGCCATGACGGTCGACATGACGCGGATCATGTTTCCCTACCTCTTCTGCATGTCGCTCGTCGCCATGTTCTCCGGCATCCTCAATTCCCTGCGCCACTATTTTCTGGCGGCAATCGTTCCCGTGCTGCTCAATGTGATCATGGTGGGCGTCACCGCATTGGCGCTCTGGTCAGGCGTGGAGGCGCGAGAAACCGGCTACTGGCTGGCTTGGGGTGTGTTTGCCTCCGGTTTCGTGCAACTGGCCTTGCTGGTCTGGGGTGCGGCACGGCAGGGCATGACGCTCCGGCCCGGCCTGCCGCGCATGACACCCGAGGTCAAGCGCCTGATGATCCTCATGGCACCGGCCATGGTCACCGGCGGCGTCACGCAGATCAACATCATGATCGGCCGCATCATCGCCTCCGCGCAGGACGGGGCCATCGCCATCCTCAACTACGCCGACCGCATCAACCAGTTGCCGCTCGGCGTCATCGGCATTGCCATCGGTGTGGTCCTGTTGCCGGAACTCTCCCGCGCGCTGCGCGCCGGCGATGACGCGGACGCCCAGCACCTGCAGAACCGCAGCCTGGAATTCGCCCTTGCGCTCACCCTGCCCGCTGCCATCGGCTTCATGGTCCTGCCGGGCCCGCTGGTCAACCTGCTCTATGAGCGTGGCGCCTTCTCACCGCAAACCACGCTTTTGACCGCGCAGGCCTTGGCCGCCTTTGCCGCAGGCCTTCCGGCCTATGTGCTGGTCAAGGTCTTCCAGCCCGCCTACTTCGCCCGCGAGGACATGAAGACCCCGCTCTGGTTTTCCATCGTCTCCGTTGCTGTCAACATCGTGCTCTCGCTGCTGCTCTTTCCGCTGCTTGGCCACGTGGCCATAGCCGCTGCCACGGCGATCTCTGCCTGGGTCAATGTGGTGCTGCTCGCGCTTGTGCTCTGGCGGCGCGGTGAATTCCGCCCGTCACCGGCCACGCGCCACCGGCTTGCGATGATCGTCCTGGCCGGTCTGGCCATGGGCGCGGCAGTCCTCCTCGTCACCTGGGCTTGGCCGGCGCCCTTTGCCGATCCGTCCTTCATGATCCGTCTCGCGGCCGTGCTGGGTGTCATTCTCCTCGCGGCCATCGTCTATTTCGGGCTGGTGATCGCCACTGGCGGGCTGGACAGGGACGAGTTGAAACGGGCCATGCGCCGCAGGCGCCGCGCCGCATGATGGCAATGGCCGCCGGCGGACGCGCGCGCAGCCTCCCGGCACCCCTTGCAAGCCGCGCGGGCTGCGGGCATAAGCGGCGCCTGTTACCAGCGGGGTGAAGCTCCGCCGGAGCCCTCCACCAGCTTCAGGACCAACCCTCATGAGCAGCTTCAAACCCCTTGTCTTCTCTGGCGTGCAGCCCACCGGCAACCTCACGCTCGGCAATTATCTGGGCGCCATTCGCAAGTTCGTCGAATTGCAGGACAGCCACGATTGCATCTATTGCGTCGTCGACATGCATGCCATCACCACCTGGCAGGAGCCGGCCGAACTGATGGCCGCCACCCGTTCGGTGGCCGCCGCCTATCTGGCCGCGGGCATTGATCCCACCAGGCACATCGTCTTCAACCAGAGCCGCGTCGTCCAGCATGCCGAACTTGCCTGGGTCTTCAATTGTGTGGCCCGCATGGGCTGGCTGAACCGCATGACGCAGTTCAAGGAAAAGGCCGGCAAGGACCGCGAGAATGCGTCGGTCGGGCTGTTTGCCTATCCCACGCTGATGGCCGCAGACATCCTGCTCTACCGCGCCACCCATGTGCCGGTCGGCGACGACCAGAAGCAGCATCTGGAACTGACGCGCGACATCGCCCAGAAATTCAACAACGACTATTCATCGCGCATCGCAGACCTGAATCTCGGCGTGGAGATGAAGGTGGGCGACGAGACGGTCAACGGCTACTTCCCGATCACCGAGCCGCTGATCGGCGGCCCGGCAACCCGTGTCATGAGCCTGCGCGACGGCACCAAGAAGATGTCGAAGTCGGACCCTTCCGACCTGTCGCGCATCAATCTGACCGATGATGCCGAGGCCATCTCGCGCAAGATCCGCAAGGCCAAGACCGATCCCGATGCGCTTCCCTCCGAAATCGCCGGTCTCGATGGCCGCCCGGAAGCCGCAAACCTCGTCGGCATCTATGCTGCGCTGGCTGACATGAGCCGCGAACAGGTGCTGGCCGATTTCGGCGGACGCCAGTTCTCCGAGTTCAAGCCGGCGCTGGCCGACCTTGCCGTTGCCAAGCTCGACCCGATCGCAAGCGAGATGCGCCGCATCTCCACCGACAAGCCCTATATCGACCAGGTTCTCCGCGACGGCGGCGAGCGGGCCTCAGCCATGGCGGTGGAAACCATGAAGGATGTGCGCAAGATCGTTGGCATGCTGACCGGTTGATGCCTGCAGCCGATGCGCTTGCCCGCTTCAGGGCAAGCTGGCATTGTTCACCTTGTCATCCACCTGCTCAGGGGCCCAAATGGTTTCGCGCCGCCGCAGTCATGAAGCCGGCCATCGCCGGAAATTCCTTGCCGTCATCGATGAAACGCCCGAATGCGAGCGCGCTGTGGCCTATGCCGCGCGCCGCGCGTTGAATACCGGCGGCTCGCTGCTCCTCGTCTTCGTAACCGAGCCCGGTGATTTCCAGCATTGGCTCGGTGTCGAGCAGATCATGCGCGAGGAGGCACGCGAAGCTGCCCGCTCCGCGCTCGACAGCCATGCGGGGCGCTTGCGCCAGACGATCGGTCTGGAGGCCGAGCTGGTGGTGCGCGAGGGCAAGAAGACCGAGGAAATCCAGGCGCTGATCGAGGAAGACCAGGATATTGCCATCCTGGTGCTGGCGGCAGGCAATTCCACGGATGGCCCCGGCCCGCTCGTTTCATCCATCGCCGGCAAGGTCGCACCCTTTCCGATCCCGGTGACGGTGGTGCCGCACAGCCTCACCGACGAGGACATCGAGAGCCTGGCATAGGCCTTGGACCCCACCGCCCTTGAAGCGCGGCCTCGCGTGACATAGATTTGGAATCGTTCTAAGGGCTGGGCGCCGCGCCGCATCGGCATCGCGCACCATCCGACGGGAGAGACCCCATGTTCATCCAGACCGAAGCCACGCCGAACCCGGCCACGCTGAAATTCCTGCCCGGCAAGGTCGTGCTGGACGAGGGAACAGCGGATTTCCGGGATGCCGGCGCCGGTTCTGACCAGTCGCCGCTGGCCGCGCGCCTGTTCGAGGTGCCGGGCGTCACGGGTGTCTTCTTCGGTTATGATTTTGTCACCGTCACCAAGGGCGACGGCCCGGACTGGCAGCAAATCAAACCCGCGATCCTCGGCGCCATCATGGAGCATTTCATGTCCGGCCTGCCGGTGATGCTTCAGGCCGAATCCGGCGCCGGAGCGCTGCCCTCCGAAGAGTTTTTTGACGAATCTGACACCGAGATCGTGGCGACCATCAAGGAACTGCTCGACACGCGCGTCCGCCCGGCAGTTGCGCAGGATGGCGGAGACATCACCTTCCGTGGCTTCGAGAACGGCACCGTCTACCTCCACATGAAGGGGGCTTGCGCCGGCTGTCCGTCCTCTACGGCCACGCTGAAGCATGGCATCCAGAACCTGCTGCGCCATTTCGTCCCGGAAGTGGAACAGGTCGAGCAGGTCGCCTGATCGGCGTGAACGTCTCCACCGCATGAAAAAAGCCCGCATCGCGCGGGCTTTTTGCTGTCCGTCTGCCGGAAAGGCGTCTCAGGCGTCCTTTTCGGCCTGCGCGTTCGGCGCGCCGGGTTCGGCGGTCTGGCCTGCTTTCGGGCCGCCCGTCGCCACGCCAACCATCGCCGGGCGCAACACGCGGTCGCCGATCACGTATCCGGCCTGCATCACCTGGATGACTGTCTGGGCCGGAACATGCGGGTTGGGCACCTCGAACATGGCCTGATGGAAATTCGGATCGAAGCGCTCGCCTTCCGGGTTGATCCGCTTCACACCATGGCGCTCCAGCGCGCCTGACATGTCGCGGCCGGTCATTTCCACGCCTTCGATCAGCGCCTTGTACCCGGCATCTTCGGTGCGCCGCGCCTCTTCCGGCGTGGCTTCCAACGCGCGGTTGATGTTGTCGGCCACGCCCAGCATGTCGCGCGCAAAACCTGCAATGGCGTAGGACTTGGCGTCCGCCACGTCGCGCTGGGTGCGCCGGCGCAGGTTTTCCATGTCGGCGGCAAGCCGCAGCAGCCGGTCCTTCAGATCGGCATTCTCAGCCTCAAGCAGGGCAACCGGATCGGCCGCCGCCGTTTCAGCTGCATCAGCTTCGGCTGCCATGGCCTCTTCAGCCATTCCGGTGTTGTCGTTGGAACCTTCGTTCATGTCCTTGGGTCCTGTCCGCATGTCGTCGTCAATGTGGCCCGGATATCGAACTTGGGCGTCTGAAAATCAAGGGCAGAATGGCATTTGCGCCGTCAACGGATCATCCGGCTGAGCACCTGCGCGGTGTAATCGACCACGGGCACGATGCGCGCATAGTTGAGCCGTGTCGGCCCGATGACGCCGAGCGCCCCGATCACCCGGCTCTCGGCATCGCGGTAGGGCGCGACCACCAGCGAGGAGCCGGACAGCGAGAACAGCTTGTTCTCCGAACCGATGAAGATGCGCACGCCCGACCCTTCCTCGGCGAGGTCCAGCAATTGCACCAGCCCCTCCTTGGTTTCCAGATCATCGAAGAGATGGCGCAGCAGGTCGAGTTCCGCCTGCGCGGTGACGTTTTCCAGCAGGTTGGCGCGGCCGCGCACGATCACGCGGGCCGGAAGGCCGGAGCCGTCCCCGGCCCACACCGCGATGCCCTTGCGCACCAGATCGGCCGACAGCGTGTCGAGCGCGGCGCGCGTTTCGTCCATCACGCGGGCGATTTCGCCACGCGCCTCGCCAAGCGTACGCCCGCGCACATGGGCGTTGAGGAAGTTGGAGGCTTCCACAAGTTGGGACTGCGTCACACCGGCCGGCAGCTCGATGATGCGGTTTTCCACGTCGCCCGCCTGGCTGACCAGCACGGCGAGCGCCTTGCCCGGATCAAGCCGGATGAATTCGATGTGCTTGAGCGGCGCTTCGGCCTTGGTGGCCAGCACGAGGCCCGCGCCGCGTGTCAGCCCCGACAGCATCTGGCTCGCCTCGGTCAGCATGTGCTCGACATTGCCTGCCCGTCCCGTGCCCGACACCTGCGCGTCGATCAGCTTGCGCTCGTCTTCCGACAGCGCGCCGACTTCCATGAACGCATCGACAAAGAAGCGCAGGCCCGCCTGCGTCGGCAGCCGCCCGGCCGAGACATGCGGCGAGTAGACCAGCCCCAGAAGTTCCAGGTCCGACATGACATTGCGGATCGTGGCGGGTGAAAGGCTGTGAGGCAGCAGGCGCGACAGGTTGCGCGAGCCAAGCGGCTCGCCATCCCTCAGATAGCTCTCCACGATCAGGCGGAAGATTTCGCGCGAGCGCTGGTCCATGGCCTGCAGCGGTGTCTCGGTCCTGTTCATCCTGTCCATCTGTCTGGCCACGGGCCCTTCCTTATATAGCCAGCGGGCGGGCGAACTCAACGCCGCCGCGCTTGCGGACATGGCCGAAAACCTTTGCCTCGCCGGGCCGCCGGCGCTACAAGCGCGGCAAACCGGCCGGGCAGGCCGGAAGCATCAACGGGTGCAATCTGCACCCACCGACAAAGGAAAGATCCATGCGCCCCTCCAAACGCCAGCCCGACGAGATGCGTGCCGTCCTCTTTGAGCGCGGCGTCTCCAAGCATGCGGAAGGCTCCTGCCTCGTGAAGTTCGGCGACACCCATGTGCTGTGCACCGCCTCGCTGGAAGAGCGCGTGCCGGGCTGGATGCGCAACACGGGGCGCGGATGGGTGACGGCGGAATACGGTATGCTGCCGCGCTCGACCGGTGACCGCATGCGCCGCGAGGCCTCTTCCGGCAAGCAGGGCGGCCGCACACTGGAAATCCAGCGCCTGATTGGCCGCTCGCTACGCGCCGTGGTCGATCTGGACGCGCTCGGCGAACGCCAGATCACCGTTGACTGCGATGTCATCCAGGCCGACGGCGGCACCCGCACCGCTTCCATCACCGGCGGCTTTATTGCGCTGCACGAATGCCTGAGCTGGATGGAAGCCCGCTCCATGATCCGCGTCAAGGACGTGCTGAAGGATCACGTGGCAGCCATTTCCTGCGGCCTCTACAACGGCGCGCCGGTGCTCGACCTTGACTACGCAGAAGATTCCTCCGCGCAGGCTGACGCCAATTTCGTCATGACCGGCCGAGGCGGCATTGTCGAAATCCAGGGCACGGCGGAGGGCGAAGCCTTCACGCAGGACGAATTTGCCGCCCTGATGGATCTGGCCCGCAAGGGCATCAACCGCCTTGTCGATCTCCAGAAGATGGCAATCGGCTGATGACGGCACGCCCGCTTGAGACGCGCGAGATCGTCGTTGCCACCCACAATGCCGGCAAGCTCGCCGAAATCCGCGACCTGATCGGCCCCTTCGGCTTTTCCGCGAAGTCGGCAGGCGAGCTGGGCCTTGCCGAACCGCCGGAGACTGGCACGAGCTTCGAGGAAAACGCGGCCATCAAGGCGCTCGCCGCCGCGAAAGCGACCGGGCTTCCGGCCCTGTCGGATGATTCCGGCCTCTGCGTCGATGCGCTGGATGGCGCGCCGGGCGTCTACACTGCCGACTGGGCGCAGAAGGCCGACGGCACGCGCGATTTCGCCATGGCCATGCGCAATGTGGAAGAGCGCATGCAGGCCGCCGGCGCCTTTGATCCGAAGGATCGCACCGGCCGATTCGTGGCCGTGCTGTGCCTGGCCTGGCCGGACGGTCACACCGAATTCTTCCGGGGTGAGGTGGACGGAACGCTGGTCTGGCCGCCACGTGGCACACGCGGCTTCGGCTATGATCCGGTCTTCCTGCCGGACGGTTACGAACAGACTTTTGGCGAGATGGATGCCACCGAGAAACATGGCTGGGAAGCCGGCCGCGGCGATCTCGGCCTGTCGCACCGTGCGCGGGCCTTCGCGCTCTTCGCGCGCGCCAAGCTCGGGGCGCAATGAGCATCAACCGCGACGACGGCTCGCCCGGTTTCGGCATCTATCTCCACTGGCCCTTTTGCGCGGCCAAGTGCCCCTATTGCGATTTCAACTCCCATGTCCGCCACCAGCCGGTGGACCAGCCCCGTTTCGCAGCCGCCTTCACCCGGGAACTGGAAGCGATGCGCCGCCTGAGCGGGCCCCGCCAGGTGACGTCCGTCTTTGTTGGCGGCGGCACGCCGTCGCTGATGGAACCGGCCACCATCGCCGCGATTCTCGAAACCGTGGCGCGGCTTTGGCATGTACCGGACGGCATTGAGATCACCATGGAGGCCAATCCGCAAAGCGCCGATGCCGGGCGGTTTCGCGGCTACCGCGCCGCCGGGGTCAACCGCCTGTCGCTCGGCGTGCAGGCACTCAATGACCGCGACCTGAAATTCCTTGGCCGCCTGCATGACGCAGGCGAAGCCATGGCGGCAATACGGCTTGCGCGCGAGACCTTTCCGCGCCTTTCCTTCGACCTGATCTATGGCCGTCCAGGCCAGACCGTTGACCTTTGGGAGCGCGAGCTGGAAGAGGCCATTGCGCTCGCCGCCGACCATCTGTCCGCCTACCAGCTGACCATTGAGGAAGGCACGCCCTTCCATGCCTTGTGGAAGGCCGGGAAGATCGCCACACCCGATCCCGATCTGGGCGCAGACCTCTACGAACGGACGCAGGACGTGACCGGGTGCCACGGCCTTCCGGCCTATGAAGTGTCGAACCACGCGGTGCCCGGCGCTGAAAGCCGCCACAATCTCACCTACTGGCGCTACGGCGAATATGTGGGCGTTGGCCCCGGCGCGCACGGGCGCTTGGCGCAAGATGACAAGCGGCTTGTCATGATGGCCGCACGCCACCCCGAAACCTGGCTGGAGCGGGTGGAATCGGGTGCAGGCGGCACGGAGGAAACCGAGCTTCTCGATCACGCGAGCCAAGCCGATGAGATGCTGCTGATGGGCCTTCGTCTTGTCGAGGGGCTCGATGTCACGCGCCTTGAGCGCGTGCGCGGAACCCCGCTGGATGCCGGGCGTCTTGCCACGCTCCAGCGCGAAGGCCTGATTGAACCGGTCGGCAACACGCGCATCCGGGCGACGCGATCCGGCATGATCGTGCTGGATGCGCTGATCGGCGAACTCGCCCGGACCGGCTGAGCGTCACCCGCCCACGGTGAAGCTCCGCGGCGCTGGGCTGACGATCCGCGTCCCGCCGGGTCCGACCTCGTAGACCGCATAGCCGCGCTCGTTCGTGCCATCGGCGCGGAAGCGGAACACGCCGCCATACCCGTTGTAGCCGCCGGGCTGCTCGATGGCCTGCCGGGTGAAGGCGGAAGTCCCGCCGTTGCGTGCCAGCCCTGAGGCCAGCGCCACGGCGTCATAGGCGAGAGTCGCAAAGGGAACCGGGTCCGAGCCAAATTTCTGCTTGTAACGGCTGATGAATTCGCCCTGCCGGCTGGTATCGGAATCGGCATACCAGGCCCCGTTGAAAACCGGGTTGGAAAGGTCCGAGCCGGACCATTGCGCCGTGCCGAGCAGGCGCTTGCCGGCAAGCGGTGTGCCCTTCCGGGCAAAAGCAGCCGCAAGCGCGCCCGGCGAGGTGCCGCCATCGGGAATGAAGATGCCATCGGCATCCGCCACAAAGGGCGCGGCCTCGTCCACGGCGCGCTCTACCGAGCCGTCATCGTAGGCGTAACGCACGACCTTGGTGACCTGCCCGCCAGCAGACGTCAGCGTGCGCACCGCCACCTGTTCAGCCAGCGTCCCGAACTGGCCCTCCGGAACGATCGCCACGATGCGCTTCACGCCCGCGCCCGCGGCATGGTTCAGCGTGCGCGCGATCATGGCATCTGGCAGATAGGATTGCAGGTAGACGCCCGGCCCTGCCACGGTCCGGTCGGAGGAAAACGCGATCATCATCTTGCCGCGCGGCGACAGAACGCCCGACACCGCCGAGACATTACCGGCAAAGAGCGGACCGAGCACCAGCGAGGCGCCCTCGTTGAAGGCCTCGCCCGCTGCATCGGTGGCCATGGTAGCCACACCGCCCGTATCCTTCACCACGAGCTGGATGGAGGAGCCGAAATCCTCCATGGCGAGTATCGCGGCATTGCGCAGCGAGCTGGCTGCCACGCCGGCATTGCCCGGTGCGCTCTTGGGGATGAGCATGGCAATGCGCACCGGGCCCGCGCCGATCACTTCACCATTGGCAGGCGGCAGCACGGCAGGCGCCTGCGCTGCCGGGTCCGCCGGAGCAGGTTGCCGGGCATTGAGGCCGGCGGTGAGATCGGGAAAGCCGTTCGGGACATTCTGGCAGGAGGCCGCAAGCAGCGTCGCACCCAGCACGACGCCTGCAAGCGCCGGACGCATCTGCGCCGAAAAACTGGAAAAACCAATCATGTTCGCCCCCTGCAGCGCCCGCCTTCCGGAAATCCGGCGGTTGATAAGGCCGCACTTCCGTGGCAGGCATCATCGCAGGCAGGGCTTTACCTGTTCAAGGCGTCATTAGGGTTATACGCAAACGATGGTCAAGCACGGCGATCACGAAGATGCCACGCGGGAGAAGCGCAGCGGCTACATGATCGGTGCCGTACCGGTGCCGGTACGCGCTGCCGAGGCCGCACTCCATCTCGTCGCCACACCCATCGGCAATTTGGCCGACATCACCATCCGCGCGCTGGAAACGCTCGCCGGAGCCGACATCGTCGCCTGCGAGGACACGCGCACGACGCGCATCCTGCTTGACCGCTATGGCATCCGCGCCAAGACCGTTGCCTATCACGAACACAATGCGGCAGAGGCCGGACCCCGGCTCATTGCGGCGCTGAAGGAGGGACGCTCGGTGGCGCTGGTTTCCGATGCCGGCACGCCGCTGGTGTCCGACCCCGGCTACCGGCTGGTCGGTGAGGCCGTGGAGGCGGGCATCCGCGTCGTTCCCGTGCCTGGCGCATCCGCCGTCCTGTCGGCACTCACTGCCTCGGGCCTGCCATCGGACGCGTTTTTCTTTGCCGGTTTCCTTCCCACGCGCGATGGCCAGCGCCGCACCCGGCTGGAAGCCCTGCGCGCCGTACCCGCCACACTGGTCATCTACGAAAGCCCGCGCCGCCTCGCCGAAAGCCTGTCCGCCATGGCCGCAACGCTGGGCGTGGAACGCCTGGCTGTGGTGGCACGAGAACTGACCAAGACGTTTGAGGAATTCCGCCGTGCCACACTGGCCGAACTGGCCGCGCATTACGCCGAAGCCGGGGCTCCGAAGGGCGAGGTCGTCGTCTGCATCGCTCCGCCCGTCGAAGGTGACGCGCCGGATGAGGCTGACATTGATGCCCTTCTGCTCAATCTCGCCCGCGACCTGCCGGCGGCCAAGGCGGCTGGCGAGGCGGCAAAGATGACGGGCCTGTCCAAGCAGGACCTTTTCAACCGGCTCGTGGCACTGAAATCCGATGGCCCCGTCAAAGACTGAAGACCGCCGGAAGCGAAAGGGCGCACTGGGCCGTGGCGCGCGCGGCGAATGGAAGGCTGCCCTCTTCCTGATGCTCAAGGGCTACCGGATCGTTGCGCGCAATTACAGGACGAAGCTCGGCGAGATCGACCTGATCGCCCGGCGCGGCGATCTGGTCGCCATCGTCGAGGTGAAGGCGCGCGCGAATCTGCGCGCCGCCATGGAGGCCGTCACACCGGCGGCTGAACGCAGGATCGAAAACGCGGCCGATCTCTGGCTTGCCCGCCAGAAGGATTGTCACCGCCTGTCGATGCGCTTCGACATCATCGCCATCCTGCCATGGCGGCTGCCGGTGCATGTCGAGAATGCCTGGTCAGGGCGCAACTGATCCGTCAGGCCACATCGAGCACGATCTTGCCGACATGGGAGAATTCCTCCATCCGCTCGTGCGCCCGCCAGGCTTCCTGAAGTGGAAAGATCATGTCCATCACCGGCGCAATCTCGCGCTCGGCCAGCATCGGCCAGATCCGCGCCTCCAGCTCGACGGCGATCTGCGCCTTGAACTCCACGGTTCGAGGACGCAACGTCGAGCCCGTGTGCTCCAGCCGCTTCACCATCAGCATGGCGACATTGGCGGTCGCCTTGGCGCCGTTCATCGTGGCGATCTGGACGATCCGCCCTTCCACGGCCGCGGCCTGATAGTTGCGGTCCACATAGTCGCCGCCGATCATGTCCAGGATCACGTTGGCACCCTTGCCGTCGGTCGCCTCCCTGACGACGCGCACGAAATCTTCATCGCGGTAATTCACCGCCCGGTCGGCCCCGAGCTTCAGGCAGGCGTCGCATTTTTCCGCCGATCCGGCTGTGGCGATGACGTAGGCGCCGAGCTTGGACGCGATCTGGATTGCCGTCGTGCCGATGCCGGATGATCCGCCATGGACGAGGAAGACCTCGCCCGGCTGAAGGCGGCCGCGCTGGAACACATTGTGCCAGACCGTGAAGAAGGTTTCGGGCAGGGCAGCCGCTTCCGTGAAGGTGAAGCCGGGGGGGACAGGCAGGCAATTGGAGGCCGGTGCAAGGCAATATTCGGCATAGCCGCCGCCGGGCGTCAGTGCACAGACCCGGTCCCCTGTTCGCCAGCGGGTCACGCCTTCGCCAAGAGCCGCCACTTCGCCCGCCACTTCGAGACCGGGCAGGTCGGAAGCGCCGGGCGGCGGCGGATAGGCCCCGGTCCGCTGCATGATATCGGGCCGGTTGACACCAGCCGCACGCACGCGGATCAGCACCTCCCCGGCACGCGGCGCGGGCACGGCCCGCTTCTGCGGTTTCAGCACCATCGGCCCGCCCGGCTCGCTGATGGCGACGGCGGTCATCGTGGCGGGAATCTTTTCGGCCATGTCTGTCTCCCGGAACGGCAGGCGCTGCCCGCGCATTTGCCAAGCACGCCGATCATGCATAATCCTGATGGCAATCACAAAGGCAAGGAAACGCGAATGGCAATGAGCGAAGACGAACCGGTCAGGAAGCCGGTCACCCATGCGATCGGTCAGGACCTGTCGGATCTGTCGGTGGACGAACTGCAACACCGGATCGGGCTGCTGGAAAGCGAGATCGCGCGCCTTGCCGCGGAGGTGAAGGCCAAGGGATCGTCGCTGAGCGCCGCCGAGGCACTGTTTTCACGCAAATAGCGCGCCCGGCATTCATGTCCCGCCCCTTTCCGGCATGAAAAAACCGGGCAGTGCGCCCGGCTTTCCCATTATTTCCATCGCGCCCGGTCAGCTAGGCAGTGGTCTGAATCTTGCTGATTTCGTCTTTCAGATGGAGCTTGCGCCGCTTCAGTTCGGCAATTTCGAGATCGTCTGCGGAGGGATGGTGCGCAATCTCGTCGAGCTTGCGCTCGATTTCGCCGTGCTTCTGCTGCAGCTTTGCAAGATGGGACTCCATGGACATGTTCAGCTCTCCTTCCGTTGAACCGTGAAGGTCAGGCGAACGCCTCCCGTGACGTCCGCATGACGAAACCATGACACTGTGCCAGACGGTTGAATTCCTGTCGAATAAGTTCTTGTAGGATTCCGTTTGCCCACGGAATGTGATATGGGCACCGCTGTTCCGGTCCGGAAAGCGGCCGGGGGCAAAACGGAATGGCGCGGCCCCGCGCCGGATCTTGGATGGAAAAGCTGGCATGCCAGAGCAGGAACAGGCGGAGCTCCGCCTTGAATTCGCGCGCCTCAAGCAGGATCACGCCGATTTTGACGCCGCCATCGAAGCCATGATCCAGTCCGGCTGCAATCCCATGCAGATCCAGCGCATGAAGAAGAAGAAGCTCGCCATCAAGGACCGGCTCCAGAAGCTGGAAGACGAGATCATTCCCGACATCATCGCCTGAGCCACCCGCGCAACGCCGCACGGCGCCGGCGGTTCCCGTCCCTGACTGAAGGAGACCCGTTCCATGTCCAGCAAGGCCGACGTCGCCATCATCATGGGCAGCCAGTCCGACTGGCCGACGATGAAACATGCCGCCGACATTCTCGACGCGCTGGAGGTTTCCTACGTAGCGCGGATCGTCTCGGCCCACCGCACGCCGGAGCGCATGTACGAGTTTGCCCGTTCTGCTCGTGACAAGGGCTTCAAGGTGATCATTGCCGGCGCGGGCGGCGC
The DNA here is from genome assembly GCA_020637755.1 of Brucellaceae bacterium. GTDB lineage: Bacteria > Pseudomonadota > Alphaproteobacteria > Rhizobiales > Rhizobiaceae > Zhengella. The sequence goes on from JACKJW010000006.1 coordinate 75,643, forward strand.
GGCGCACCTGCCGGGCATGGTGGCCTCGCTGACGCCGCTGCCGGTCTTCGGCGTGCCGGTGCAATCAGCCGCGCTGTCGGGGCAGGATTCGCTTCTGTCGATCGTCCAGATGCCGGGCGGCATCCCCGTCGGCACGCTTGCCATCGGCAAGGCGGGTGCCACCAATGCGGGCCTGCTCGCTGCCGCCGTCCTTGCCCTTTCGGATGCAGGGATCGCAACCCGGCTCGACGCCATGCGCGCCGAACGCACGGCTGCCGTCGGCGAATTCCCGGCCGATGGCGCATGACACCGCTGCCGCCAAACACGGTCATCGGCATCATCGGCGGTGGTCAGCTTGGCCGCATGCTGGCCATGGCCGCCGCGCGCCTCGGCTATGGCACGGTCATCCTGGAGCCGCATGGGCAATGCCCGGCGGCGCAAGTGGCCAGCCACCACATCGCCGCCGGCTATGAGGATGGCGCGGCGCTCGATGAGCTCGCCGCCATGGCCGATGTGGTGACCTATGAATTCGAGAACGTTCCGGTGAATGCGGCGCTCGCGCTCGCGCCGCGCGTCGCCGTCTGGCCACCTGCCCGCGCCCTGGAAGCTGCGCAGGACCGTCTCGTCGAAAAGCGCTTCCTGAACGGCACGGGCGTTGCGACGGCCCCGTTCCGCGCGGTGGACAGCGACGCGGATCTGCAAGCCGCGCTGGAAGCCTTCGGCTGGAACGGCGTGCTGAAGACCCGCCGCCTTGGCTATGACGGCAAGGGCCAGAAGGTCTTCCGTAATGCCAGGGCCGAAGATTGCCGCGGTGTGCATGCGGCCATGGGCGGTGTGCCGCTGATCCTGGAAGGCTTCGTGCCGTTTACGGCTGAAATTTCCGTCATCGCCGCGCGCGGGCAGGATGGCTCCATTGCCGCCTACGACCCGGCGCTGAATGTCCACCGCGATGGCATCCTGCACACGTCCACCGTGCCTTGCGGCGTTCCGGCCGCGACCATGGAAGCCGCGCAGGCCTCAGCGTCCGCCATCCTTGAAGCGCTGGAGTATGTCGGCGTGATCGGCGTGGAGTTCTTCGTGCTCGAAGACGGCAGCCTGCTTGCCAACGAGATGGCGCCACGTGTCCACAACTCCGGCCATTGGACGGAAGCCGCCTGTGCCGTCTCGCAGTTCGAGCAGCACATCCGCGCGGTCGCCGGCTTGCCGCTGGGCGATCCCGCACGCCATTCCGATTGCGTGATGGAAAACCTGATCGGCGATGATGCCGGCCGGCTCGCGGAACTGGCCGGCGAAGCTGGCAGCGTGATCCACCTTTATGGCAAGGCAGAAGCGCGCCCCGGCCGCAAGATGGGCCATGTGACGCGCTTGACGCCGCGCGGCTGATCAAGCCTCAGGGCAGGCGGAGAAGGACCGGCACGACGCCGGCTTCCTGCAGATATTCCACCAGCTCGAAGAAGGGCAGGGCGAGGAAGAAAACCAGCCCGTCCATGAAGGTCACATAGAGGCGGCGCGGCAGGACGGTCAGTTCCGGCGCATCCTTGAACTTGGCGAGTGCCGGGAAAAAGCGCGGCACGCGCTCCAGATAGGCCAGATAGTCTGGGCCCAAAGCATTGCGCAGATAGGCCTCTTCCTTCAGGATCACGACGTGAAAAGCGACCGCGCAGCCGATGAAAAAGGCGAGCGCCACAACGGCGGAGCCGGTCTGCGCTCCGACGCCGGCCGCAGCAATCGACGAGAAGACATAGAGCGGGTTGCGCGACATCGAATAGGGGCCGAGATCGACCAGCTCGGACGACTTGCGGCCGCCAATGTAGAGCGTGCACCACAGCCGTCCGAGAATGCCGGCGGCGATCAGCCCGAGTCCGATGGCTTCGACGATTTCATGAATCTCCCTCGATTGCCACGCGGACGCACAGAAAGCGAGCACGCCCAGAACACTCAAGATGATGATGGCGAGCACCAGCCGCCGCATCCGCTGCATCTTCGCGAGCTTCTTCTTGTCGGGTTTGTTCAAGGGACACACTCCTGGATCAGTTCCATCCGGCAAGCCATCGTCCGTCCGGCGGGCTACCGTATTGCATGCCGGGAGGTCGCAGGTCTAGTGTCGGCAGGGCATTGAGTCGGGGGAATGGTCTTGAGGGGACATGTACGCACATGAAGCAGGCCATGCCGGATCTGGACCGGATTCCGCTGGTTCCCGAACTGCTTGTCGCGCTGCGAGAAGGGTATCCCGCCGGTGCGTGGCGGCATGATCTGCTGGCCGGTCTGACCGTTGCCATCGTTGCCCTGCCACTCTCCATGGCCATCGCCATTGCCTCTGGCGTTCCGCCGGAGCGCGGCCTTTTCACGGCCATTGCCGGCGGGTTCCTCGTCTCGGCGATGGGTGGCAGCCGTTTCCAGATCGGTGGACCAGCCGGCGCCTTCATCGTTCTGGTCGCCGCCACGGTGGCCGAGCACGGGCTGGACGGACTTGTCCTGGCCACCCTCATCTCCGGGCTCATGCTCGTCGCGCTCGGCTGGTTGCGCCTTGGCCGCTACATTACCTTCATTCCCTATCCGGTCACCGTCGGCTTCACGGCGGGCATTGGCGTCATCATCTTTGTCAGCCAGATCGGCGACCTGCTGGGCCTTCCGCCGGCAAGTGCTGCCCATGGCGGGTTGGCCGCCCGGCTCGCTTCGATCTGGCAGAACCTGCCGCAGGCCAGCCCCGCCGCCATCGCCCTGTCTGCCGGAACGGTGCTTGTCATACTCGGTCTGAAGCGCTTCCGGCCCGGTTGGCCCGGCATGATCATCGCCATCATGCTGGCGGCGGTGGCGGCAGCGGCGCTTTCACTGCCGGTCGAGACCATCGGCACGCGCTTCGGCGGCATCCCGCGCAGCCTGCCAGTGCCCTCTTTGCCCGAATTCTCCGTCGCCAAAATTGTCGCGGTTTTGCCCTCAGCCATTGCATTCACCCTGCTGGGCGCCATTGAATCGCTCCTTTCGGCAGTGGTGGCCGACGGCATGAGCGGGCGGCGTCACCGCTCCGATGCCGAGTTGGTCGGCCAGGGAATTGCCAATGTCGGCTCGGCATTGTTCGGCGGTTTCTGCGTGACCGGCACCATCGCACGCACCGCCACCAATGTGCGTGCCGGGGCTGTCAGCCCGCTGTCGGGCATGGCCCATGCACTCTTCCTGCTTGCCTTCATGGCGCTTGCCGCACCGCTGGCCGCCTATGTTCCGCTTGCGGCCCTGGCCGGGGTGCTCGTCATCGTTGCCTGGAACATGGTGGAAAAGCATGCCATCGCCGCACTGGTCCGCTCCTCGCGCGGTGACGCCGCTGTCCTCGCCGTCACGCTGCTTCTGGTCATCTTCCGCGACCTCACCGAAGCCATCCTCGTCGGCTTTGCGCTGGGCGCGCTCCTCTTCATCGACCGCATGGGGCGGATGACCGGTGTCAGCCCCCTGCATCCCCATGACGATGCACCTGACATGGGCGCTGACCCGCAAATCGTCACCTATCGCATTTCCGGTGCCTTTTTCTTCGGGGCAGCTTCGACGGTTGGTACCGTGCTCGACCGCATCGCCGACAAGCACAAGGTTTTCATCCTCGATTTCTCCGAGGTGGCCTTGCTCGATTCCACCGCCGCCAATGTCATCGAGGGTGCATTGCGCAAGGCCGAACGGGCCGGAGTGCGCATGATTGTCTCCGAGACACGTCCGCAGGTGGTTCACATGCTCAAGAGCCACGGTGTGAAGCCGCCGCGCGCCGAATTCGTGGGTGACATGGCCGCCGCCCGCGAAAGGGCGCACGAGTATCTGCAACCCTCAGACTGACGGGTCGTCCCCGCTCCAGACCAGCTTGCGATAGTCGAAACCGGCCTCCAGCGTGGGCTTGACGATCCGGAAATAGGGCGACAGGTCGAAATCGCGGGGCGTGAACAGCGAATGATGCCGGATGTGCAGGATTTCGCGCCGCGAATATTCCGATTTGGCTGCCGTGCGGCCGGGAGCCAGGGTCACCTCCGGCAGGATGGGATAGCGCAGTGACTGGAAGGCCTGCGCGATCAGCGATGAGCAGATCGCCCGTGTCGGGTCGCCCGAACCAAAGGCGATCATGCGGCGGCGCCAGCGCACCGGCACGGGCGGCGCCGGCAGGAAATAGCGCAGCATGTCAAAGATGTTCTTCATGTCATATTGCAGGCCGAGCTTGCCGGTCATGAAGGCCGCGACTGCCCGGCGATCCTCCTCCGACAGACCTTCGGCCCGGCAGATTCGGGTATTGTAGGTGCGGTATTTCTTCAGCGGAACCGCAACGCAGCCTTCGCCGAGATTGACCTCGATGAGCCGCGGGCGCTCGTCGGCGGGCCCCGTCCAGGGCAGTACATCACCCACATAGAGCGCGGCATGGCTCCATGTGGACTGGGTCAGGTACTTGATGACAGCGGAAATATGCTGGTTGCCCTCGATCAGCAGCACATCGCCCGGCTTCAGGGAGGCCAGCAAGGTCAGCGGATCCGACGGCGTATAGGGCTTGTAACCCGACGATTCCTCCTGAAGCCGGTGCGCAAGGAACCGCCCGAATCTGTCAAGCCAGGTTTCTGCCTTGTCCATGGTGCAACCTCCCCGGATGCAGAAGAGGATCAGCAACGACGGCCGTGCGCAAGCACCTCACGCGCTGCGCCGCAGCTTTTTACAGGCGGTGAACGGCCCGGCCTGATTCATCTGTCGCCACACGCCAGAGCCGGGTGATGCGGCCCGCGATCAGCTCCGGCGCGTCGGCAAACAGGTAACCGGCCCCCGTCACCGCGCCCTCCCGCAACACCAGTTGCCGCCTGCGGATCGCATCGCAGATCAGCGCCATGCCGTCTGGCCAATCGGCAAGATCGCGGTCCGCCTCGATGGCGCGTTGCAGTTCGGCAAGGTCGTGGTCCTCGCCCAGCGCATCGGTCATCAGTTTCAGCGCGTCGGCGCGCAGGCGCATCTCGCCGGGCCAGGCTGCGTCGAGCAGGCGCATTTGCATGCGATGGTGTTTGACGCGCGCGCGAAACGCATGCCAATCCGCAGCCGTGTTGCTTTGCCGCGCCGTTTCCAGACCGGCGATGGCATCGCGGCAGGTGCGCTTGATGCCGGCTTCCAGCACATCGCAGACGGCGCGCGGCTTGCGCGGAAGATCAAGCCTGGAAACTTTGTCGGCCGCCTCGCGGCATTTTTCCGCTGCCGATTCCAGCAGCCCCGGTGCATCCTTGGCGGTCTCCGATTTTTGCGCGCGATGCCGCAACCGGTCGCGCAGGCACAAGAGGGCAGCCTGGGTCTCGCCGGCATTGGCACCGTCGCGGGCCAGCACCTGCGCGGCCCGGACCAGCGCCTGAGGCTCGCGTACGACCGCCAGTGAAGCGGAAATGTCCCTCAATGCGTGACCGGCTTTGCGCAATGGGCCGGGATCGGCGGCGCGCACCGTCCGATAGAGCGCCCGGACCCGCTTGATGGCCTTGCGCGCCTTGAAGGCCGCCTTGGCGGCAGCATTTGGACCGCCTGCATCGGCGGCGGCGTCGAGCACGCGGGCGGCAAGCGCCAGTTCATGGCGGGCCAGCTGCCGCACTTGCCCGTCGAACCGCTGTGCTGGATCGATCCGGTACGTCATGGGTCTCAAGCCGCCGGCTTGCCGGTCAGCGCCAGCTGCGTGTTGGAATAGCGCGCCTCGCCGGTCACTTCCCGGCCCACCCATTCGGGCAGATCCGGGCAATCGCTCTCGCTGGCCATCTCCACTTCCGCAACCACCAGCCCCTCCAGCCCGTCGTGATAGACATCGACTTCCCAGACGAATCCCGCATGGGCGACAAGATGGCGCGTCTTGTCGATCACATGGCCGATCCGGGCGTCCATCATGCGGCGCGCATCGGCCACCGGGACAGGATACTCGAATTCGTCGCGCACCATGCCGATGCCGGTCTTGATCGCAAGCGTCGCCGTGCCGTCGCCGAGGATGCGGACTCGCGCCGAATTGCCGTCCGATGCAGCAAGATAGGCCTGCAGGATGAGCGTTCCTGCCGTCGCCTCCGCCCGCCAGTCACCCGAAATGACCAGGAACTTGCGCTCGATTTCCTTCACTTGGGCGCTCCGCTCTCGCCGTTGACTGCCGCCAGTTAGGACCGGCCCATGTCGCCCCGTCAAGCTCCGGACCATGCGCGCGCCAGCTTGACCGCGGGACGCGGGATCAATAGTTTAGAATCATTCCAATAGGCTATCCCATGTTCTCCCGCATCTTCGGCTCTTCCAAACGTTCCTTCGACAGTCTCACCGAGCAGGAGGTGCTGGCGCTGGCCATTTCCTCCGAGGAGGATGACGGCCGCATCTACCGTGCCTACGCTGACGGGTTGCGTGACGAATATCCCGCCTCTGCCAAGGTCTTTGACGAGATGGCAGAGGAGGAGGACAACCATCGCCGCCGCCTGATCGAGATGCATCGCAAGCGCTTTGGCGAAACCATTCCGCTGATCCGCCGCGAGCACGTGCGCGGCTATTATGAGCGCAAGCCGGACTGGCTGGTCCGCCCGCTGGGTCTGGACAAGGTGCGCACCATGGCAGAGTCCATGGAAGAGCAGGCCCACCGCTTTTACCTGGAAGCGGCAGGCCGCTCGTCCGATGCCGAAACCCGCAAGCTGCTCGGCGATTTGGCAGCCGCCGAAAAGGCCCATGAAACGCTCGCCCGCCGTCTTGGCATGAAGCACCTGACTGAGGACGTGAAGGAGGAGGAGGACGAGACGGCGCGCCGCCAGTTCATCCTCACCTATGTGCAGCCTGGGCTGGCCGGGCTGATGGACGGCTCGGTTTCTACACTTGCGCCCATCTTTGCAACCGCCTTTGCCACCGGCGACACCTGGACGACCTTTCTCGTTGGCCTGTCCGCCTCGGTCGGTGCGGGTATTTCCATGGGGTTCACGGAAGCCGCCCATGACGACGGCAAGATTTCCGGGCGCGGTTCGCCGGTCAAGCGCGGGCTCGCCTCCGGTATCATGACCGCCATTGGCGGCCTCGGACACGCCTTGCCCTATCTCATCCCGCAATTCTGGACCGCGACCACCGTGGCATCGGTCGTGGTGTTCATCGAGTTGTGGGCCATCGCCTGGATCCAGAATCACTGGATGGAGACGCCGTGGAGCCGTGCGATCTTCCAGGTGGTGCTCGGCGGTGCACTGGTTTTCGCCGCGGGCATGCTGATTGGCAGCGCCTGAATCGCACGCGATTCAGCGAAAATTCATCTGTCTCCTGCAGAGTGTCTGGTCATAGGGACGGCGTGCCCTGTGGCCGCCATTTTCGGAGTTGGATCGATGACCGTTTCCCATGCATTCGTGCGCGGGGCAGTGGCTTTGCGCGAATTCGTCTGGCCGACCTATCATCCGGAGCGCCACTACATGCGCGGCCCCGGCCCGGCCTGTGCACGCTGCAAGCGCCAGCGTCCAGCCCCTCACTGACGGCCCCGGTCAGGGCCGGTCGCGTTCGCCACGCAGATATTGCGCCAGACGTTCCTGCAAGGGGCTCGCCAGATAGCGTGCCCGCGTTTCCGCGCTGATGCGCTTGTAGGGATAGGTTTCCATCAACTCGCCAAGCGTGACCGCTTCGCCTGAGGACAGGCGGTGCGTGAACACGCCGCCTGCCTCGACGGGTCCTTCCCGGATCACCCGGCAATAGGCCCCGGCGCGCCCCTCCGCCATGAATCGGGCAGGCAGGTCCTTGGTGTCCATGTGGGCGGCGAAGGTGGAACACGGAATGCGGGGGCTGGTCACTTCCAGCTCCAGACCGGCCGAAATGAAGCGGTCACCCACGCTCAGGCTGCGGCTGTCAAAGCCAGAAACCGTGAGGTTCTCTCCGAAGGAACCCGGCAGCAGCTCACGCCCGAGGATCATCTCGAAAAACGCATAATCCTCGGTGGAATAGAGATAGACGGCCTGGTCCGGCCCGCCATGAACTTCGCGATGGACGATCTCGTCGCCTTCCAGCCCGAGGCGGGTGACCTTGATGGCCCCGTTGCGCGGCCTCTTGTCGATGCCCGAAACACTGTCAGTTCCGCGGATGCGCCGGGCAATGCCGGTATTGACGCTGATGATCTTCATGGGCGCGATGATCGCGGGTTCGGCGGCGCCGTCAACCTGTTTTGCGGCCCTGCCTCACTTTTGCCGCTTCCGGCAGTGCCCATGGCGCAAAGGATCAGGAAGAGGACTTTCCCATGCTGACTGCAACGCGCAATGCACTCCTGTTTGTATTTCAGGTCGCCGCGCTGGTGTTCCTCACCAAGTCCTTTGCCTTTGCCACCAATTTCATTCCCTCCGAAAGCATGGTGCCGACGCTGGAAGTGGGGGACCGGATCGTGGTGACGCGCTGGCCCTATGGCTACAGCCGCCACTCGCTGCTTGTCGATCCGGGCTTTGCCTTTCCCGGTCCCGACGGGCGCGTCGCGGGCCGGCTGCCGGAGCGTGGTGATATTGTGGTTTTCACCCGGCCGCGCGACGGGGAAACGCTGGTCAAGCGCGTCATCGGCCTGCCGGGCGACCGGATCGCCCTTGATGGCGGCCGCCTCTATCTCAATGGCGAACGGGTCGCGCGCAAGGATCGTGGCACATATGCCTATCGCGACGCCAACGGCATCGTCATCCGCGTCCACCGTTACGACGAGGTGCTGCCCGGCGGACGCACCCATGCCATCATCGAGCGCACCGACAGCGGCATGGCCGACACCATGGCCGAAATGACCGTGCCCGAGGGACAGCTCTTTGTCCTGGGTGACAACCGCGACAACTCGCTCGACAGCCGCTTCGAGGAAACCGGTCTTGTGCCGGTGGAGAACCTGCAAGGCCGTGCCGATCTCGTCGGCTGGTCGTTTTACACCTGCAAGGCCGAGCAGGGCCTTGCCTGTGCAAAGGCCCGGTTCCTGACGATGCTCCAGTAAGTGCTGGCCGGGCCGTCAGCCCAGCCCGTCAAACAGCGCGGTGGAGAGATAGCGCTCGGCGAAGGAAGGAATGATCACAACGATCATCTTGCCTTCGTTTTCCGGACGTGCGCCGACCTTTGCGGCGGCGGTCAGCGCTGCGCCCGATGAAATGCCGACCGGCACACCCTCCAGACGGGCGACGAGGCGGGCATTCTCGAAGGCTTCCTCATTGGTTACGGTCACCACCTCGTCATAGACCGAGCGGTCGAGGATGGCCGGGGCGAAACCCGCGCCGATGCCCTGGATCTTGTGCGGTCCGGGATTGCCGCCGGAAAGCACCGGCGAATCGGCCGGCTCCACCGCGATGACATGAACACCCGGCTTCCTTGCCTTCAGCACCTGTCCCGCGCCGGTGATCGTCCCGCCCGTGCCAATGCCGGAGACGAAAATGTCGACGGCGCCGTCCGTATCGTTCCAGATTTCCAGTGCCGTGGTGTTGCGGTGGATTTCGGGGTTGGCGGGGTTCTCGAATTGCTGCGGGATCACCGCATCCGGGAGACTGGAGGCCAGTTCCTCTGCCTTGGCGATGGCGCCCTTCATACCCTTCGGCCCTTCGGTCAGCACCAGTTCCGCGCCGAGAAGCGCCAGCATCTTGCGCCGCTCCACGCTCATGGTTTCCGGCATGGTCAGGATCAGCCGGTAGCCCTTGGCCGCAGCCGCAAAGGCAAGCGCGATACCGGTGTTGCCGGAGGTCGGCTCGACGAGGATCGACTTGCCGGGACGGATGCGCCCTTCGGCCTCAAGCGCCTCGATCATGGCCAGCCCGATGCGATCCTTCACCGAGGCAATCGGGTTGAAGAATTCCAGCTTGCCGATGATCTGCGCCTTCACGCCCTTCTCGGCGGCGAATTTGTCGAGACGCACCAGTGGCGTGTTGCCGATGGTCTGGGTGATCGAATCGTAAATGCGGCCGCGGCCGGGCTGTGCTGACATGGCGCTCCCTCATGCGATGGTTTTTTGGCAGGATAGGTGACAGACGCGGAAAAAACGAGACGTGAAACCGTCCGTTTCGGGGTTGATTGCGCAAACCGGTTCCCGTGACGGAATCGATCGAGAAAAAAATTCCGGCAATTGCCGTTCAACCGGTCCCCGTCGAGCCGAAGCCTCCGGCGCCGCGCGCGGTCTGGCCGGCATGGGTCCGCTCTTCCAGCCGCGCCCGCGTGACAGGCGCAATGACCATCTGTGCGATACGCATGCCACGCGTCACCTCGAACGGCTCCTGACCGAGATTGATCAGAAGCACCTTCACCTCTCCGCGATAGTCGCTGTCGATGGTGCCGGGCGTGTTCAGGCAGGTGATCCCGTTCTTGAACGCGAGGCCCGAACGCGGGCGGATCTGCGCCTCGAAGCCTTCAGGCAGCTCGAAGACCAGTCCGGTCGGCACCAGATCGCGCTCGCCCGGTTGCAGAACCATCGGGGCAGATGCTTCCACGGCAGCGCGCAGATCCATCCCGGCGGAACCGGCCGTCTCGTAGGCCGGCAGGTCAAGGCCGGTCCCATGGGGCAGGCGAACGATGCCGATCACCGGATGCATGATCACACCTCCACCTTCTGCGCCACGCGCTCGGCATCGCCGAAAAGCTGGATGTAGCGCTCGATCTCGGCACGGTCGCCGGTTGCCTTTTCCGGGTTGTCCGACAGTTTCACCGCCGGGCGGCCATTGGCCTGCGTAATCTTGCAGACCAGCGAAATGGCCTTCAGCTGCATGTTCTTTTGTGGTGCGCAATCCTTGAAGTCATTGGTGAGATTCGTGCCCCAGCCGAAGGCCATGCGCACCTTGCCATCGAAATGGCGGTGGGTCTTTTCAATCGTCTCGGTGTCCAGCCCGTCGGAGAAGATGAGAATCTTCTCGCGTGGATCGCGGCCCTTCGCCCTCCACCAGTCGATGATGCGCTGGCCGCCTTCGATGGGCGGCGCGCTGTCGGGGCGGAAGCCGGTCCAGTCGGCCACCCAGTCCGGCGCATGTTGCAGGAAGGAGGCCGTGCCGAAGGCATCCGGCAGAACGATCAGCAGGTTGCCGCCATAAAGCTTGTTCCAGTCCGCCAGCACCTTGTAGGGCGCAGCCAGCCGGTCGGCATCATTGTCCGCGAGCGCGGCATAGACCATCGGCAGTTCGTGGGCATTGGTGCCGACGGCTTCGAGATCGGAATCCATGGCGAGCAGCACGTTCGACGTGCCGGTAAAGGCATCGCCGATACCTTCCTTCAGCGCCTGCACGCACCAGCGCTGCCACAGGAAGGAGTGCCGCCGCCGCGTACCGAAATCCGAGATGCGCAGGTCCGGCAGGGCTTTCAGGCGCTCGGTCTTTTCCCACATGCGCGCCTTGGCGCGCGCATAGAGCACGTCAAGCGCAAAGGGACCCATGCCACGCATCGCCGCGCGAGACCGCAGTTCGTTGATGATGGCAAGCGCCGGGATTTCCCACATGGTCGCCTCGGCCCAGGAGGCGGAAAATTCCAGCTGGAATTGCCCGTCCCGGACCGTCAGTTCATAGGGTGGCAGACGAAATTCCTCGAACCAGGCGAGGAACTCTGGCTCAAAGATCTGCTTGCGGCCATAGAACGTGTTACCCGCCAGCCAGATCGCCTCCTTCTTGGAAAGCTTCAGCGTGCGGGCATGGTCGAGATGATCGCGCAATTCCTGCACGTCGATCTCGTCGGCAAGCCGCACCTTGTCGTTCCGGTTGATGAGCGTGAAGGTCACTTGCACGTCGCGGTGCATCTTCCAGATCATCTGGAGCATCAGCAGCTTGTAAAAGTCCGTGTCCAGCAGCGAACGGACAATCGGGTCCAGCTTCCACGTATGGTCGTAGACGCGCTTGGCGATATCGGTGATGGTGGAAACCATGGTCGGGTCCGCTAGACGAGGGGCGGCCGGGGCCGCAAGCCCGCATCATTACGGAAGCGGGGCCTTGAATCCAAGCCCCGCAATTGTTGCCTCAGTCCCTGAGCTTGAGAAGGATTTCCGTCTTCCAACTGGCCGGCTCGGGCGTGTCGTTGGGTGTCACCCGGTAGATTTCGATTTGCGCGGCCGGGGACCGCCCGTCTTCAGTGATGCTCTCGTCGGCCTCGAGCCCGTGCCCGCGCAGCCACCCCGACATCATGCAGAAGGCATCGAAGAGCCGGTCGTAGTGACCGGTATAGGTCGCGCCGATATGGCGCCCGGCAGGCAACGTGCCGGATGTGACGATTCCGTCTCCCGCAACCGGCGCGTCGAGCAAGGCGCCGACTTCCAGGTCGACCCCTCCATCTGCGGTAAAGCCCAGATAGCGGAAAAAGCCGGCACCTCCGGTGATGCCGCGTTTCTCCAGCCAGCCATAGAGGTCGGCGAATTTGGGTGGCGCGAATTCAGGAAGATCAACCATCTTTCCCTGAACGCGAATGGCGGCATAGGGCCGCTCCTCAAGCATCTCAACCTGCGGGACCGTCAGATGGGCTTCGTCCACGGCCGTTCTGGTTCCAGTCAGCATGGCAGTTTCTCCTCAATTTGCGATCGCAGCCTCAATGGCCGCGATGTCGATCTTGCCCATGGTCAACATGGCCTCGAAGGCGCGCCGTGCCTTGACCGCGTCTCCGCTGGTCGTCAGGTCGAGCAGAAGGCGTGGCGTGATCTGCCAGAAGAAGCCCCATCGGTCCTGACACCAGCCGCAGGCATTCGGGGTGCCGCCATGCTCCATGATCGCATTCCAGTAGCGGTCGGTTTCTTCCTGGTCCTCGGTCACCACCATGAAGCTGACCGACTGGTTGGACTTGAAGGCCGGCCCGCCGTTCAACCCCACGAAAGGGCGCCCGAGAACGGTGAACTCGACCGTCAGCTCGTCGCCTGCCTTCCCGCCTGGAAAATCTGCCGGAGCCTTGTTCGCGCGCCCGATATGGCTGTCGGGAAACACGGACGCATAAAAGGCAGCAGCCTTGGCCGCCTCGCCGAAATCAAACCAGATACAGGTGACAAGCTTGTCTTTGGGCATGGGACTTCCTCTTTCGCACGCCCGCTGCCGCGCCGCGTACGGCTGGCTCGGGTGCGCACTCAAGCGTCAAGAATGGTTTCAAAGCCGCCATAGATCAGCCGCGAGCCGTCAAAGGGCATCGGGTTGGCAGGCGAGGGCATGCGCGGGTCGCCCATGGCGGCCTTCATTCCGGCATCCGCGACTTCTTTCGATGGCCAAGTGATCCAGGAAAACACGATCACCTCGTCATCTTTCTTTTGCACCGCCATCGGCATCGAGGTCTTCTTGCCCTCGGGCACGTCGACACCCCAGTTTTCGACCACTGTCAGCGCGCCATGCTCCTTGAACACATCCGCAGCCGATTTCGCCATGTCGAGATAGGCCTGCTTGTTGGCGGCAGGCACGGCGGCAATCATTCCGTTCACATAGGTCATCGTCACTTTCCTCCCTTGAATCTGATTGTCGTTCGGCCGTTCCGGCTTCAGCCCATTGCGTTCTTGCCGGCAAAATTCAGCATCCACGGCGTGCCGTACCTGTCAGTGAACATGGCGAAGCGTTCTGCCCAGAAGGTTTCTGCGGGGGGCATCGAGACGGATTGCGCGCCTTCGGCCAGTGCCCCGTAGATGCGGTCGAAATCGGCAAGCGATGCCGGAGCGACCGAGACAGAGAAGCCCGCGGGCTTCGTATACCATCCGTCCGGCGTATCGGACGCCATGACATTGGCCGAACCGAGCCGCAGGTTCATGTTCATGACAAGCTCATCACCGCCGGGCATGCGGCTGGCGGCATCGGGCGCATGCTTGTTCTGGAAGACGCCGGTGATCTCGCCGTTGAGAACCTTGGCATAATGCGTCATCGCTTCCAGGCAATTGCCGTTGAAATTGAGATAAATGGTCGGTTCCATGCGGGTCTCCTCTCGGGTTCAGGCGGTTGGCTGCCCTTGGCCGCGTGCGGTGTGGCGGGCGAAATTGTTGAGGATCGCCTGCCAGCCGTCACGCTGCCTATCGGCTGGGTTCTCGGCTTCCGCGTCGAAGCTGACAGTGACGGCGACGCCGTCTTCCGTATCGTCAAAATGCACCTCGGCCGTTCGTCCGCCGAATTCGTAGGCGATCAGCCGCATCGGTTCGACCGCCGTGTAGGTGCCTGCAAAATCAAATCCGAAGCTGCCGTCCTTGGCCTCCATGCGGGAGGAGAATGCGCCGCCGGGGCGCAGGTCCACGGATGCAGCGACCGTGTGCCAGTCATCCGAGGCTGTGTTCCAGACCAGGATGTCCTCGGGCGTCGTATAGGCGCGCCAGACTTCGGCCAGCGGCGCCCGCACAAGGGTTTCAACATCAATCCTCATCGTGGACACCTTTCGTCAACCGGGGATTTCCGGCTCCACGAGCCGCTTGAGATTGTCGAGGCTTTCCTGCCAGCCGAGGTAACAGCTCTCCGCGGGAATCGGCTCCGGGATGTTTTCCTGCGCGATTCTGATCTCGGTCCCGCAGGAAACGGCCTTGAGCTCCACCGTGACCACCATTTCGCCGGGCAGGTTCGGATCGTCGAACCTGTCCGTGTAGCGCAGGTATTCGTTTTCCCTGAGCTCCAGGAATTCACCGCCGAAGGAATGGCTGTTGCCGGACGTGAAATTGGTGAAGGCCATGCGGAACGTGCCGCCCGGTCTTGCATCGAAATGGTTGACCGTACAGGTGAAACCATTCGGGGCAATCCACTTGGCCATGGCGGCGGCATCGGTGAATGCGCGATAGAGCTTTTGTGGGGTCGTGGCAAACACCCGGTGCAGATGGACGTCGTTCGGCATGGCATGGTCCTCCCCGGCAGGGTGGAAAAGGGTTTCTATCCTGCACGCGGGTGCGCCGGCGCAGACGTGCTCACGGCGTATCAGGGCGGCGGATGGGCCGCGCCGAAAAGCAGCCGCACATAGCGGTCCAGATGGTCCACCATCTCGCGGGCGATTTCAGGGCCGCCACGCGCCTTGGCGAGAATGAAGGCCCCTTGCAGCGTCGCTTGCGTGAAGTGCGCGAGGCTCTCCGCCGTCCAGTCCGCATCGGATGCGTATTGTTGCTTTGCCAGCGAAATATCCGGAACAAGGCTGTCGGCATGGCCGAAAATTGTCTCTTCGGCTGCCTCGCAAACGGCCCGGTCGCTCAAATGGGTCTCCTGCGCCAAGGTTCCGGCCACGCAGGTGAAATCCGCCGTGGAGCCGTCAAGGATGGCGCGCCGGAAGGCAATGTAGCCGAGCACCCGGTCCAACGGATCGGCCGGTTCGTGGTAGGGCGCACCCTCGAACAGTCCGGACGTGACGCGGCCCCAATGCCTGGCCACTTCAGCGGCCCAGGCGTCCTTGCTGGCAAAGTGGTGGAAGAATCCGCCCTTGGTGACACCCGCAGCTGTGCAGATGTCATCCACCCGCGTGGCAGCAAGCCCCTTCTCGCGGATCAGGGTGAATCCGGTTTCCAGAAGCCTTGCCCGCGTCGCCTCGCGGGCGGCGGCCTTGGCATTGGGTTTCTCGGCGATATCCTGTTCCATTGCTAAAACATACCGACCAGTTGGTATGTTTGTCAAGCCGGCTTCACTCTGCGGTCGCAGGCAAGCTGCCGATACGCCAAGGGCGGCCACGTCTGGGTTCTTCGGGAGCAGCCACGATGCCGGGATTGCCGCCGGATGCGCGGACACCATCCCCGGCCGGAATGGGCAGCGGGACAGAGCCATCGTGCAACAGCTCTGTCCCGTTGCCAAGCTCCTTCAATGAGAAGCGTTCAAGGCAGCAAGTGTGGCATCGAACGTGCCGTTTGCTTCGGCATGGCGCAGGAAACCCACGCGCCCGACACAGACTTCCGGGTCTGCCGGCTGGCGGGAAAACAGCGCCATGGTCTCATCGATGAAGTCTTTGAGCGGCATCATGTGCGGGTTGTCGGCCTGCCCCGGCATCAGGTCCGTCTGGACACCGGGAGGCGCAACCTCGATCACCTCGATCCCGGTATCGCGCAGCTGCCATCGCAACGAGACCGTCCACGAATGGATAGCTGCCTTCGTGGCTGAATAGGTCGGCGTGATCGCCAATGGAACAAAGGCCAGTCCCGATGAAACATTGATGATCGTCGCGCCGGACTTTCCCTGCAGGTGGGACATCAGTGCCGCCGTCAGCCGCATCGGGCCCAACAGATTGGTTTCAACCATTCGCAGCGCGTTGGTAAGGCCCGGCTGCGGCGAGACCAGGTCCTCGGTCAGCATCACACCCGCGTTGTTGAATACCACATTGAGGTCCGGGGCCACTTCGACCGCCTTGCGGGCGAGGTCATTGATCGAATCCGGATCCGTGGCGTCGAAGGTCAGGCATGTCATGTTCGTACGGCCATCCGCCGTCTCCCGCAGGGCATCAAGGCGGCGGCCCGCAATGATGACCCGGTTTCCAAGGTCATGAAAGGCGCGCGCCCATTCGCGACCGAGGCCGGAACCGCCGCCGGTGATCAGCATCGTGTTTCCTGTCGTCTTCATGTTGGCTCCTTTGCAAGATGCTTTCTGATGCGCTCCTTGCATATGACGCCATCACTCGCTATTAGAAAAAAGGCACTGAAAAGAATTATACATACCAAAAAGAGAGTGACGATGACACATGCTCCGGGACCGTACGATGCCTGCTGCGACCCCAGGATCGAGGCCTTGGTCAACGACCTGATCGGCCGGGTAGCAGACAAGTGGACCATGCTGATCCTTGAGGTGCTGGCGGAAGGCGGAACGATGCGTTTTACCGCCATTGGCCGTTCCGTGCCCGGCATCAGCCAGAAGATGCTGACCCAGACCTTGCGCCAGATGGAGCGGGACGGGCTGGTCACACGCACCGTGCATCCGGTCATTCCACCGCATGTGGACTATGCGCTGTCCGGCCTGGGTGAGACCTTGGGCGAGGCGTTCTGTGGTGTCTGGCTCTGGGCCGAGGCCAATCTGGAACAAATCGAAAGGGCACGGAGCGACTTCGACAAGCGCATGTCTGGCGGCTGAATGAAAAACCGGTTTGGCATGACGGCTGGCCCTTGCTAAAAGCGCGGCCAGCAAGAGACCGGAATTCCAGACCATGGCCGAAACGAACGAACAGGCGGTCGCCCGCCGCCGTACCTTTGCGATCATTGCCCACCCGGATGCGGGCAAGACGACGCTGACCGAAAAGTTGCTGCTGTTTGGCGGCGCGATCCAGCTTGCTGGCGAGGTCAAGGCCAAGAAGAACCGCGTGCAGAGCCGGTCCGACTGGATGAAGATCGAGCGCGAGCGCGGCATTTCGGTGGTCACCTCGGTGATGACCTTCGAGTACAAGGATTGCGTCTTCAACCTGCTCGACACGCCAGGCCACGAGGACTTCGCAGACGATACCTACCGCACGCTGTCGGCGGTCGATTCCGCTGTCATGGTGATCGACGCGGCCAAGGGCATCGAACCGCGCACGCTCAAGCTCTTCGAGGTCTGCCGCCTGCGCGACATTCCCATCGTCACCTTCATCAACAAGATGGACCGGGAGAGCCGCGACCCCTTCGAGATTCTGGACGAGGTGGAGGAGAAGCTGGCGCTCGACACCGCGCCAGTGAACTGGCCGATCGGGCGCTCCAAGACCTTTTCGGGCACATATGACCTGGCCACCAACACGGTGCGCGGCTCTGACGAGGAAAAGGAGCGCACTCCGGTCAACGGTCCGCAGGCGGACGCCGCCTGCGGCAAGCTGCCCGCCAACGAGCGCGACGCCTTCATCGAGGAAGTGGACCTGGCGCGCGAAGCCTGCCGCCCCTTTGATCGCAAGGCCTTCCGCGAGGGCCATATGACGCCCGTCTATTTCGGTTCGGCGCTGAAAAATTTCGGCGTGCGCGACCTGATCGACGCTTTGGTGGATTTCGGCCCGGCACCGCGCGCGCAGGATGCCGACACGCGCCGCGTGGAAGCAACCGAAGACAAGCTGACCGCCTTCGTCTTCAAGATCCAGGCCAACATGGACCCCAATCACCGCGACCGCATCGCCTTTGCCCGCGTCTGCTCCGGCACGCTGGAGCGCGGCATGAAGGCCAAGCTCGTGCGCACCGGCAAATCGCTCACCCTGTCCGCCCCGCAATTCTTCTTCGCCTCCCAGCGCCAGATCGCCGACGAGGCCAAGGCCGGTGACGTGGTTGGCATCCCCAACCATGGCACGCTGCGCATCGGCGACACGCTGACTGAGGGCGAAGACATTCTCTTCCACGGCGTGCCGAACTTCGCGCCGGAAATCCTGCGCCGCGTGCGCCTGATGGACGCCATGAAGGGCAAGAAGCTTGGCGAAGCCCTGCAGCAGATGGCGGAGGAGGGTGTTGTCCAGCTCTTTTCGCCCGAGGACGGCTCGCCCGCCATTGTTGGTGTGGTCGGCGCGCTCCAGATCGACGTGCTGAAGGAGCGCCTCGCGCAGGAATACCAGCTGCCCGTCGACTTCGAGCCGGCGCGTTTTTCCGTCTGCCGGTGGATGGAAGCGGACAAGGCGGAACTGCAGAGGTTCATCGACGCCCACCGCGCCGACATTGCCCGCGACCTCGACGGCGATCCGGTTTTCCTGGCGCAGAACGGCTTTTCGCTGAACTACGAGGCAGAGCGTTGGAAAGCGGTCCGCTTCAAGGCAATCAAGGACTACCAAGTGCGCGCCGCCGCCTGAGACGCTCCGGTGAGCCATTGGCCAAAGAAGGCGAGCCATTCTCTGGGAAAAAAGGGGATCGCGCTTCAGGGGGGTGAACGCGCGATCCTGTAACAAGGGGGTTGGGGTTTGCCCCCTCCCGCCGCACCGGGAGAGTTGCATGGGAAGCCATTGCCGTCATTTGCGCAATATGGGGATTTTCCCGTATGATGGGCATATGGAGACGCTCTAGTGATCGGAATGCGGGTATGATGTCGGTTGCCGGCCATATGGCGGCGGGATACGGGACGTCCGCCAATCCGGAGACCGACCGGATGTGGGCCGGTCTTGAGGCCGCGCTCGAAAGGCTGGCAGGCGTTGACGCCATTTTTTATCTGGTCTTTCCCGTCAACGGTTCTGCAGGCGCCTTCGAGACGCTGCTCGACCGGGCGGTCTGGCGTTGCACCTATCCCCAGACCTTCCGTGATGACCTGCCGCGAGGTTTCCTCGCAGATGACATGTCTTCCCAGCTTGTCCTGCTCACCCGCAGGCCGGTCCTCTGGCACAGCGACGAGGCAACGCAGGCGGCTACGCCGGCCCAGTTGAAGCGCTTGGAGATCAACCGCCGCCATGGCATGGCCGTCGGCATCAGCATCCCGGTCTTCAACGCATCGGGCCATGTGTGCGGTGGCTTCGGCCTGCGCCACGGCGCGCAGGACGCAGCTGCGTTTGACGAGGCCTGGAAGCGCAACCGGGACGGAATCATGGCCGAGCTGGCAAGCTTCGATCAGGCCTATCGCGGCCCGTTTGCCCGCCACGTCTTCCGCCTGTCCCCCCAGGAATTGAGGGTGCTGGCTGGCGCGGCGGCCGGCATGACCGCCAGCCAGGCCGCCCACGATCTCGGCCTTTCGCAAAAGACAGTGGAAGCCTATCTGCGTTCCGCCCGCGACAAGACCCTGTCTGTCACCACCACCGAGGCGGTCGCCAAGGCCGTCTTCTTCCACCTCGTCTGACATTTGCACCGGAAGACCCTTGCAGCTGCGGCAGGCCGTCGCAAGGTCTTTTCACCGTTGCAATTTCTGCATACATGCGAACCTGGACACATTTGCCAACCTTTCAGGAGACTTCCATGGCCTTGCGCATCAACGACACCGTTCCGAACATCACCGTCGAGACCGACCACGGCACCTTCGCCCTGCATGACTTCATCGGCGGCAGCTACGCGATCCTGTTCTCCCACCCGAAGGATTTCACGCCGGTCTGCACCACGGAGTTCGGTGCGGTCGCCCAGCTCAAGGACGAATGGGAAAAGCGCGGCGTGAAGGTGCTCGGCATCTCCGTCGACAATGTCGAAGAGCACAAGAAGTGGAAGTCGGACATCGAGCAGGTCGCCAAGGCGCCCGCCTTCTTCCCCATCGTCGCCGACACGAGCCTCGCCATGTCGAAGGCCTTCGACATGCTGCCCGCCGATGCCTACCTGCCCGACGGCCGCACCCCGGCTGATACCGCAACCGTGCGCTCGGTCTTCATTGTCGGCCCGGACAAGAAGGTCCGCCTGATGATGACCTATCCCATGTCGGTCGGCCGCAACTTCGCCGAAGTGCTGCGCGCGCTGGATGCCGTTATGGCAACCGACGGTGTGCCGATTGCCACGCCCGCCAACTGGCAGCCCGGCCAGGATGTCATTGTGGCGCTTTCGGTCTCCACCGATGACGCCAAGGCAAAGTTCGGCGACGTCAATGTCGTGCTGCCCTATCTGCGCACGATCAAGCAGCCCAAGGCCTGACGGGGAAGGCGCTTCCGCCACTCTCCTCAATGCAAAAGCCCCGGCGGGAATGACCCTCCGGGGCTTTTGTCACGCTACCGGTCCAAACCGGTTCAATGCTTGTGATCCAGCGCTTAAATCCCCTTCGCGCCTTCCTTGATGAAGGTGTTGTTGCGCAATTCGGAAAAGGCCTGCATCAGCTCTTCCTGCGTGTTCATCACGATCGGGCCGTGCCAGGCGACCGGCTCGCGGATCGGCTTGCCGGAGATGAGCAGGAAGCGCACGCCCTTCTCGCCAGCCTGCACCGTCACCTCGTCGCCCGTGTCGAAGATCACCAGCGTGCGGTTGCCGCTCATGTCGCGCACGTGGACTTCCTCGCCACCCACTTCCTTCTCCACCAGGACGCCGAAGGGGCGCGAGGCGTCGCGGAAAGTCGCCGAGCCCTCGAAGATGTAGGCAAAGGCGTTGCGGTAGGTGTCGACCTTGAAGGTCTTGCGCTTGCCGGCCGGCACCGTGATGTCGAGATATTGCGGGTCTGCCGCAATCCCGTCCACGGGGCCCTTCTTGCCCCAGAACTCGCCAACCACGACGCGCACCACGGTGCCGTCGTCGTCGATGACTTCAGGAATGTCGCGCGCCTGGATGTCCTGGTAGCGCGGGCTGGTCATCTTCTTGTCGGAGGGCAGGTTTGCCCAGAGTTGGAAGCCGTGCATGCGGCCAAACACGTCGCCCTTCGGCATTTCCTGGTGCAGGATGCCGGAACCCGCCGTCATCCATTGCACCGAGCCGGCCCCCAGCGTGCCCGCATTGCCCAGACTGTCGGCGTGATCCACCGTCCCGGCCAGCACATAGGTGATCGTCTCGATGCCGCGGTGCGGATGCCAGGGAAATCCCGCCGCATAGGCTTCCGGGCGGTCATTGCGGAAATCGTCCATCATCAGGAACGGATCGGTCAGCGACGGGTCGCCGAAGCCGAAAACGCGATGAAGATGCACGCCTGCGCCTTCCATGGTGGGCCGTGTGCCGGAAATCTGCTTGATGGGCCGAATGGACATGGCCTTCGCCTCCTTGCTGTCGTTGGCCCATAGATGGGAGGGCGGTCCGCAAACGCAACAGGGCACCGCGCGACGCACTGTTCAATTTTCACGTGACGTGCGCCACGCCTGCCAAGGGTTAACGCCGTGTTTACCATGTTTGGCGAGCATGGTCATGCGCGGGCATGGGCCCGTCCGGAGCATCAAGATCATGTGCCGCTGGGCCGCCTATCGTGGAACGCCACTCTTCCTGGAAGAGGTTGTCACCGCACCGAGCCACTCGCTGATCGCCCAGTCCCACGCCGCTACCCACGGTCTGACCGCCACCAACGGTGATGGTTTCGGTCTGGCCTGGTATGGCGAGCGCGGTGATCCGGGCCTCTACCGCGACATTCTTCCCGCCTGGTCGGACTGCAACCTGAAAAGCCTTGCCCACCAGATCCGCTCAGGCCTGTTCCTTGCCCATGTGCGCGCATCGACGACGGGTGCCACCGCGCGAGCCAACTGCCATCCCTTCACCCACGCGCGCTGGACCTTCATGCACAATGGTCTGGTGGGCGAATTCGACAGGCTGGAACGCCGCTTGGAGGGCCATCTTTCCAACCGTTTCTATACTCTTCGCCAGGGTTCGACCGACAGCGAGCTCTTGTTCCTGCTGGCCTTGCAGATGGGTCTGGCCCGCGATGTCCACGGAGCCTTGTCGGCGACGATCAACCTCGTGGCAGCAGAGACCGCCGCCATCGGCATCCACCCGCTGATCCGCTTCACCGCCGCGCTTTCAGACGGCGAGACGCTCTATGCCGTCCGTTATGCCACCGATGGCAAGGCGCCCAGCCTGTTTGCCCATGTTGGAAAGGACGGAGATTGCCGCCTCGTTTCCGAGCCGCTGGATGGTGACAGTGCAAGCTGGACACCTGTGCCCGAAGGTTCGTTCATCACGGTCAGCAGCCACGGCTTTTACCGCCGTTCCTTCAAGCCGCTGGCCAACAGCATCGCGCTGGCGGTGTGATGGCAAGAAATTGAACGTCCTCAACAAGGCCATCTTTACCGGCAAGGTTCAGGGTGACCGTGTCAGCGTCACCGGAAACCAGTCATGAAAATCCTCCTGCCCGCCGCCCTTTGCCTGCTCTTTGCCATCCCGGCTCATGCAGGTGAACGCAAGGATGACGGCCAATACTGGCAATCCTCACGCATCTATTCCGTACGCGATGCCGCCGGCCAGATGCAGACCGGAAGCTGGCAGGTGCTCGAACGTTCCCAGCAGCGCTGCCAGTTGGAGGCCAGACGCGCCGAAATGGACATTGCAAACCGCTATCCCGGCGGACGCGTGACGGGCACAAGGCGCTACACGCCCTGCCACCGCATCTCCACGCGCAACTCACCGGGTTGAACGGCTATCAGCCGCCGATCTTTCGGGCGATCAACCCTGCCAGCCGCCCGGCGACCGCATCCTTGTCCATCTCAGGCCATTCCTCGGTGCCGTTCGCGGTCACGATGATCACACGGTTGCGGTCGGCGCCCATCACGCCGCTGATGCCGATGCCCGTGCCGGACGAGACGTCATTGGCGACGATCATGTCGGCGCCCTTGCGCTTGAGCTTTCCCGACGCATGGGCGACCACGTCGTTTGTTTCAGCGGCAAAACCGATCACCAGAGCGGGCCTGCGGGCATGATGCCCCACCGTTTTCAGGATATCGGGGTTTTCGGTCAGCTTCAGCTCCGGGGCACCCTTGGACCCCTCCTTCTTGATCTTCCGGTCGGCAGCGTTCTCCACCCGATAGTCGGCGACGGCGGCAACGAAGATGCCTGCATCGCATGGAAGCAGCCCCTCGACCGCTTCCAGCATCTGGCGCGCGGTTTCCACATGGGTCACCTTTACCCCTGCAGGGTCTGGAATGGTGACCGGACCGGAAACCAGATGGACATCCGCCCCGAGCTTGGCCAGCGCCGCCGCGATGGCATGGCCCTGTTTGCCCGATGAGCGGTTGGCGATGTAGCGCACCGGATCGATCGGCTCATGGGTCGGACCGGATGTCATGACGATCCGCTTCCCGGCCAGCGGTTTCGGGCCACAGTCCAGAAGGGCTTCGACCGCTGCGAGGATTTCCAGCGGCTCGGCCATCCGGCCTTCCCCGGCCTCGGCCCGCTCGGCCATCTCGCCGCGATTGGGTCCGATGAAGGCAATGCCGTCGCGCTGGAGCGTCTCGCGGTTGCGCCTGGTCGCTGCATGGGTCCACATGGCCGGATTCATGGCGGGCGCAATGAGCACCCGCTTGTTTGTGGCCATCAGCACGGTGGAAGCAAGGTCGTTGGCCAGCCCGTTTGCCATCTTCGCCATCAGGTCGGCCGTGGCTGGTGCGACCACAATCAGGTCAGCCTCACGCGACAGGCGGATATGTCCGACATCGTGCTCGTCCTCGCGCGAAAAGAGGTCGGTGAAGACGCGGTCCGCCGTGAGCGCACCAACGGAAAGCTCGGTGATGAACTCCTGAGCGGCCTTCGTCATCACGCAACGCACCGAAGCGCCCCGCTCGCGCAGGCGGCGGATCAGGTCGAGGCACTTGTAGGCGGCAATGCCGCCGCCGATGACCAGCAGGATGCGTTTGCCGGAAAGCGTTTGCGCAAGGGCCATCTATGCTTCTCCCAGAGCCGAACGGACATCGGTATGCACGAAATCATCGCCCTTGTAGAGGAGGGGCAGGTCTCTCGACTTGGCAAGCGCATAGGAAAAGCAGTCGCCGAAGTTCAGCCGGGCGGGATGTCCCGTGCCCTTGCCGTAGCGGTAGCGGGCTTCCACCGCGTGGTGGATCATCGTGGTATCGGTGGCAACGACGTCGATGCCGGCAGCGGCCAGAAAGGCATCCAGCGTTTGGCGCCCGATGGCCGCTTGAAACCCGTGAATGACATAATGACACTCAACCAGTGTCGGGGCGCACATGACCAGGCCCGAATTTTCAGCAAGGAACGTGCCGTAGAGCGCAGCGTCGTTTTCCGCGCGCAGGACGGCAAAAATCGCAGAGGAGTCGACGGCAATCACAGGTCACCGTCGGAAATGAGATCGGTGAGGTCCTTCTGCGGCAGCGTGCGGTAGCGCGGATCAAGCGGCTCGCCCTCCTGCAAGGCCCTGCCGAGCGCAAGAAGCTCCTCGGCCGTCGCCTTCCTGGGGCGGAGCGCGGCTCTGTCCGTCCCTGCGATCCTGTCGCGCGCTTCCTGCTCCATCGAAACACCGCGCGCCGCAGCGGCAAGGCGCAATTCGCGTTTCACCTCGTCAGGCACGTTTCGGATGGTCAGGGTTGCCATGGCGTCTCTCTCCCTTTGACTGCAATGTAGGCATTGACAGCATTGCAGTCAAACGGGCGGATCAACTCACCTGCCAGGCAATCCAGATCGCGCAGGCCGCGATCACCCACAGCGCGATGCGGCCGGAACGGGTGTGACGGGCTTCGGCCTTGCCGATCGCCTTGGCCGTCTCCGCGTCGAAGCGCAGGCCGTTTTCCGCCATGGCGTCGATCTCGCGCGACAGCCGTTCGGCGCGGCGCGAAAATTCCGGCGCCTGCCGGGCGAGGCTGGCGAGCGCATGGATTCCGTCGCGGGCATCTTCCGCCATGCCGCGTGGGCCGAGATTGGCACGGATCCAGTCGCCCACGACCGGCTCGGCGGTCTTCCACATGTTGAAGGCCGGGTCGAGCTCGCGCGCCACACCTTCCACCACCACCATGGTCTTCTGCAGCAGCAGCAGCTCGGGCCGCGTCTCCATGTCGAAGAGTTCGGTGATCTCGAAGAGCAGCGTCAGCAGCTTGGCCATGGAGATGGTCTCGGCAGACTGCCCGTGGATCGGCTCGCCGATCGCGCGAATGGCCTGCGCGAAACTGGTCACGTCATGATGGTCCGGCACATAGCCGGCCTCGAAATGCACCTGCGCCACCCGCAGATAGTCGCGCGTGATGAATCCGTAGAGGATTTCGGCAAGAAACCGCCGCTCCTTCTTGCCGATGCGCCCGGCAATACCGAGATCGACGGCGACAATGTCGCCCGAAGCATCAACGAAGAGGTTGCCCGGATGCATGTCGGCATGGAAGAAGCCGTCGCGCAGCGCGTGGCGCAGGAAGGACTGGATGATGTTGGCGGCCAGCCGCTCCAGATCGTAGCCTGCGGCCTGCAACGCCTCGACATCCGACATCTTGATGCCGTCGATCCATTCCATCGTGAGGACATCGCGGCCCGTCCGCTCCCAATCCACCGTCGGCAGGCGGAAACCGGGGTCCCCGGCCGTGTTGGCCGCCATTTCCGATAGGGCAGCGGCTTCGAGACGCAAATCCATCTCGATCTTTGTGGTGCGTTCCAGCGTTCGTGTCACCTCCACCGGGCGAAGGCGCCGGGTGGCGGGGATATGGCGCTCCTGCAGGCGCGACAGCAGCAGGAAGGCCTCGTTGTCATGGGCAAAGCGCTCGCGAACGCCAGGGCGGATCACCTTGACGGCGACCCGGTGCGTTCCGGTTCCATCCTCGACGGTGCCGGGATGCACCTGTGCGATGGAAGCCGCGGCAATTGGCGGCTCCAGGCTGGCATACAGCACTTCCACCGGCTTGCCGAGCGAAGCCTCGATTTCGGCGCGCGCCGCCTCCATGGGGAAGAAATCCATCCGGTCCTGCAGATGCGCAAGGTCGCTGGCAATGTCCCGCCCCACCACATCGGGCCGCGTGGCCAGGAACTGGCCCATTTTCACGTAGGACGGCCCGAGCCGGTTGACCGCGCGTGACAGCCGCTCCGAACGGTCCTGCTCGCGCACGCGCCGGCGCGCCAGCAACCGGGCCGCACGCCATCCGAGCTTGGGCAGGCCGGAAAGCTGTTCGCCGGGGGCGGCCGCGATCACACCCTCGCGGACCATGATCCAGCCCGCGCGGGCCAGCCGGAAATAGGCGCCGATCGTGCTCATGGAATTGACGGGTCCCCTCGGCCTTTAGAGCTTCCAGCCCGAATGCAGGGCGCAGATGCCGCCGGTATAGTCGCGCCATGTCACCCGGTCAAAGCCGGCCCGCGTGATCATGGCGGCAAATTCCCTCTGGTTGGGGAATTTCCGGATGGATTCCACCAGATACTGGTAGGGGCCGGCATCGCCCGTCACCGCCTTGCCGATCGGCGGGATCGCCTTGAAGGACCACGTCTCATAGAGCTTGTCCAAAACGGGCATGTCCACTTCTGAGAATTCCAGCACCATCAGCCGCCCGCCGGGCTTGAGCACGCGGAAAGCCTCCGAAAGCGCCATGTCGATGCGCGGCACGTTTCGGATGCCGAGCGCGATCGTGTAGGCGTCGAATGTTTCGTCGGCAAAGGGCAATTCCTCCGCATTTGCCTCAACGAAGTCGACGTTGCCGTCCAATCCGCGTTTGGCGGCCCGGTCCCGACCGACATCCAGCATCGAACCGTTTATGTCCAGCACGGTGGCCATGGCATTGTGGTGGGAGGCTTCAACGATGCGGAAGGCGATGTCGCCGGTGCCGCCCGCCACATCGAGCACGCGCCAGCCCGGACGCTTCGGTGGATTGAGCCAGGCGACCATGGCATTCTTCCACACCCGGTGCATGCCGCCGGACATCAGGTCGTTCATCAGGTCGTAGCGGTCCGCGACCTTGTGAAAGACATCGTTGACGAGGCCCTGCTTCTCGCCCTGTCCGACCGTGCGGAAGCCGTAGCTCGTCTCCATGCCGCCCGCCGCGGTTGTCCGGTTGCCAGTCATGCCACTCCACCTGTCAATTTCGCGCCGGGACCATAGAAGATAATCCGCGCCCGCGCTATTGTGAAAACCACCGCGCCGGGGGGCCTTTGGCCGCACGCGGATCACGGAGGTCAAGGATGCGTGCAAGGCTGCCCAAGGCAGAGATCCACTGTCACATCGAGGGCGCCGCGGCACCCGGTCTGGTTTTGCGGCAGGCGGAAAAATACGGCGTGGACATGTCGGCCCATATCCGTGACGGCGCCTTCGTCTGGCAGGATTTCTCAAGCTTCCTTGCTGCCTACGATGCCTCGGCTGCCCTGTTCAGGACCCCCGGCGACTATGCGCTGCTGGCCGACCATTATCTGACTTCGATTGCGCGTGAAGGGGCGATCTATGCCGAGTTCTTCACGTCGCCCGACCACGCGGTGAAGGCCGGTCTCACTCCGCAGGACTATCATGCGGGCCTGGCGGCCGGCATGGACCGCGCCAAGGCCAAGACCGGCATCGAATCGCGCATGATCGTTACCGGCGTGCGTCATTTCGGCGTGGAGTCCGTCGAGGCCGCAGCCCGCTTCGCGGCCAGGGCCGACTGCGCCTACATCACCGGTTTCGGCATGGCGGGCGACGAGCGCTTTGGCGACCTGGAGGATTATGTGCGCGCCTTCGAGATCGCACGGGAAGCCGGTCTCGGCATCACGGTCCACGCCGGAGAGCTGATGGGTTGGGAAAGCGTCGCCGCCGCATTGGATCATATCCGCCCGTCGCGCATCGGCCATGGTGTCCGCGCCATCGAGAACCCCGATCTGGTCCGGCGGATTGCTGCCGAGGGTGTCGTGCTGGAATGCTGCCCCGGCTCCAACATTGCGCTCAAGGTCTTCCCCGATTTTGCCGGCCATCCCTTCCGGCGCCTGCGTGATGCCGGCTGCAAGGTGACGCTGAATTCCGACGATCCGCCTTACTTCCACACGTCCATCGGCCAGGAATACGAGATCGCCGAAAAACATTTCGGGCTGGATGACAAGGCACTGGTCAAGGTGACGGCCACCGCACTCGATGCCGCCTTCATCGACCGCGCCACCCGGGCCGCCCTCAAGGAGAGACTGGTAGCGCCCGCAAGGTGACAGGCCGGACGGAGGGGTATCCCGGCGTGCCCTGCGTACAAAGGGCCGGGTGCAGCGTGACTCCCATGACACGGGTCCACCATGGGCAAAAGCCGCCCGGCCATCGGACATCAAAATCTGTGGTCTCGGGCCGGGACGCCTTTCACTCCATGGTGTCTTCGGCGTAGGGTTTGACCGGTTGAACAATTTTCAGGAGCGATCCATGGCCGATGTGACCATCGTCAGTCACCCGCTGGTCCAGCACAAGCTGACGATCATGCGCGACAAGAACACATCGACCGCTGGGTTCCGCCGCCTGCTGCGCGAAATCTCGCTCCTGCTCTGCTATGAGGTGACGCGTGAGATGCCGCTGACCAGCCAGCGCATCGAGACCCCGCTGACCGGGATGGATGCGCCGGTGCTGGAAGGCAAGAAGCTGGTCTTCGCCTCGGTTCTGCGCGCGGGCAACGGGCTTCTGGAAGGCATGCTGGACCTGGTTCCCGCCGCCCGCGTCGCCCATGTCGGCCTGTACCGCGACCATGACACGCTGGAGGCGATCGAATATTACTTCAAGGCCCCCGGCGATCTGGAGAACCGGCTCGTCATCGTGGTTGATCCCATGCTGGCAACCGCAAATTCCGCCATTGCCGCCGTTACCAAGCTGAAGGAGCGCGGCGCCAACAACCTGCGTTTCGTCTGCCTGCTCGCCGCACCGGAAGGCATTGCCAATTTCACCACCGCCCATCCCGATGTGCCGGTCTTCACCGCCGCCATCGACAGCCACCTCAATGACAAGGGCTACATCGTGCCGGGCCTTGGCGACGCTGGTGATCGCATGTACGGCACCAAGTGAGCCTGCCGGGTAACCTCCCGTTAAGCCTTTGCGTGAAATCCGCCGGGCCTTAACCCGTCTGACGGCCTTTTCGGGCAGGATACTCCCGGTTTGTAAGAGTCCGGGACCATGCTGAAGAAAATCATCGTTGCCGCAGTCATTGTCGGGTCGGGCGCCTCCGTGCCCCTGCTCTATGAAGCCAATCCGGACGCGTTCGAGCGCATCGTTTCGAGCAGCCCTGACCAGGATGCGGAGCCTTCAGGCGTGACCGTTGCCAGCGTCTCGCCAAGGGAAGCCGTTCCGGTCACCGGCACGCTGTCCGGCCGGACGCATGCGGTGAAGATGGATGCCCAAGGCCATTTCCGCGACGAGTTCAAGCTCAATGGCCGCCGCATCACGGCGCTGATCGATACCGGGGCGACGCTGGTCGCCATCAACCGCACCACGGCGCGCCGCATCGGCATCAAGCTGGAAAAGTCGGATTTCAAATACGAGGTCAACACCGCCAACGGTATCACCCATGCCGCCTCCGCAACGATCGAGCGTCTCCAGATCGGCCGTGTCGAGATGGCAAACGTCAAGGCCGTGGTGCTGGAAGACAAGGCGCTGACCGGCACACTGATCGGCATGAGCTTTCTCAAGCGGCTCGACAAGTTCAAGGTCGAAGGCCGCGAACTCGTGCTCGAACAGTAAACTTCCCTATCCGGTAATGCGCCGCAGCACCGGCCGCTTCACCTTGGGCGCCTCATTGTCCAACCGGTAGGCGGCAATGACCGCGCGCGCGGCGCGCTCGGCATCGGCCATGCTGCGGGCGTGGACCAGCGCAAGCGGATCACCCTTCGCCACTCCTGTACCAACAGGAACAAGGTTGGTCAGGCCGACGGCCGGATCGATCCGGTCTTCCGCCTTTTGCCGTCCCCCGCCCAGTGTCACCACCGCCAGTCCGATGTCGCGCGTGCCGATGGCGCCAACATGGCCGGCGGCCGGGCTCTTCACCGCGAGCACGACCGGAGCCGAGGCAAGGTGGCGGCCGTGGTTTTCCACCATGTCCGCAGGCCCTCCCAGCAGATGGACCATGCGATTGAAGACCTCGGCGGCCCGTCCGCTTGTCAGCGCTTCCAGTGCCCGCGCTGCACCTTCCCGGTTGGAGGCGGCGACGCCGGAAAGTTGCAGCATCTCGGCGGCCAGCGCGAGCGTGACCGCTTCGAGGCGGGGATCGCGCCGCTCACCGGAGAGAAACTCCACCGCGTTCTTCACTTCCAGAGCATTCCCGGCTGCCGAAGCCAGCGGCTGGTTCATGTCCGTGATCAGCGCGCTCGCCGGCAGGCCCGCGCCATTGGCCACCGTGACGAGGCGGCGTGCCAGCGCGCCGGCCTCGCGCGTATTGTCCATGAAGGCGCCGTTTCCGCACTTCACGTCAAGCACGAGTGATCGCAGTCCGGCGGCCAGCTTCTTGGACAGGATGGAGGCGGTGATGAGCGGGATGGATTCCACCGTCGCCGTCACATCACGGATCGCATAGAAGCGCTTGTCGGCAGGCGCGAGGTCGCCGGTTTGGCCGATGATGGCGCAACCGGCCTCCCGGACCACCCGGCGCAGCAGCTTTTCATCCGGCTGGCTGGTGTAGCCGGGAATGGAATCCATCTTGTCCAGCGTCCCGCCCGTGTGCCCGAGGCCGCGCCCGGAGATCATCGGTACATAGGCCCCGCAGGCCGCGACGATGGGCGCCAGCATCAGCGAGACATTGTCGCCCACGCCGCCGGTCGAATGCTTGTCGGTGACCGGGCCGGGCAGGCCGGACCAGTCGAGCACCGTGCCGGAATCGCGCATGGCCAGCGTCAGCGCCACGCCCTCGGCATCCGCCATGCCCTTGAAGAACACCGCCATGGCAAAGGCGGCGACCTGACCCTCGGTCACATCACCCGAAGTGAGGCCGGCCACGATATGAGCGATTTCGGCATCGCTGAGCGTCTCGCCGTCGCGCTTGCGCCGGATGATCTCGCGGGTCAGCATCAGTAACCGCCGCCGCCCGATGGCACCGGCGCCCCACCGGAAAGATGGGCGACCAGATCGGCAAGGATGCCGGACGCGCCGATGCGGAAAGTCTCCGGCTTGGCCCAGCCCGGTCCCATGATGCTGTTCGCCAGATTGAGATAGGCCTTGCCGTCGGCGAGTGTCTTCACCCCGCCAGAGGGCTTCAGCCCGACCGCCTTGCCGCTCGCCCTGATTTCTTCGAGCATGATGCGGGCCGCCTCCAGCGACGCGCCGTGGGTCGTCTTGCCGGTGGAGGTCTTGATGAAGGACGCCCCGCCCGCAATCGCCGCCCGCGACGCTGCCCGCACCGCATCTGGGGACGCCATCTCACCGGTCTCAAGGATGGCCTTGACGCGTTTTCCAGCTGCTGCTTCCACAAAGTCGGCAACCTGCCGGGTCACGAAATCCGGATCGCCTGGGATGCGCGCCCGCGTGATCACCATGTCGATCTCGTCGGCCCCGTCTGTCACGGCTTTGCGGGTCATGTCGAGCGCCTCACCGTAGGCCTCGTCGCCGTGGGGAAAATTGACCACGGTCGCTATGCGAACCGGTGCGCCGGCCAGCGCCGCGCGGCATTGCGCAACAAATTGTGGCCAGACGCACACCGCCGCCACGTAACCGGCCGGTGTCTTCACCCGGGCAAGCAGCTTGTCCACGTCGGCAGCCGTGCAGCTGTCGCCGAGTTCGGTGAAGTCGAGGCAGGAGATCAGCCTTGCGGCAATGGAAGCGTCATTGTCAGGCATCGAGGTCTCCGTCGGCCAGCGCCTGCTTGAGAATGGCGGCGAGCTTGGCACCGCCCTTGGGGGCCATGTCCTTGGTTTCGTCGTGCGAAAGTTCTGCCCCGGTCATTCCCGCCCCGTAATTGGTGATGACCGAGCAGGCGGCAACCCTCAATCCCAGAAAGCGCGCCACAATGACTTCCGGCACCGTCGACATGCCGACCGCCGTTGCACCCATCATCCGCGCCATCCGGATTTCGGCAGGGGTCTCGAACGAAGGGCCGGAGAACCACATGTAAGTGCCCCGCTTGAGCGCGATGCCCTGGCTCGCCGCCGCCGCGAGGAGGGCGTTGCGCATAGGCCGGTCATAGGCTTCCGTCAGGCCGACAAAGCGCCGTTCGCTCGGCTCGCCGAACAGCGGGTTGGCGCCAGAGAAGTTGATGTGGTCGTCGATCAGCATCACCGATCCCGGCGCGATATCCTCCTCCAGCGAACCAGCGGCATTGGTCAGGATGAGCCGCTCGATGCCGATCCCGGCAAGCACCTCAAGCGCCGGCCGCATGGCGGCTGCATTGCCATGCTCGTAATAGTGCGCCCGGCCCGACAGCATGACCACTTGCACGCCACCGAGCGTGCCCGCCACCAGCATGGCGGCATGGCCCGTGACACCGCTTTTCGGAAAACCCGGAAGTTCGGAATAGGGTACGCGCACCGCATCCTCGACCTCGTTGACCAGCGATCCGAGGCCGGAACCCAGAACCATCGCGATGCGTGGCGTCAGCCCGTTCAGCCGTTCGATCAGGATATCGACGGTCGCCGTCATTTGAGCACCTCCGTTTTGAAGGCCAGTGGCAGGATTTCCGCCATGGTCTTCGTCTCAACAATGCCCGTCTGGTCACAAAGGTAGAGTTTCGTGTGAGCATCGGCGAACTCGGCGAGGCGCTGACGGCAACCGCCGCACGGTGTGATACGGTCCATCTTTTCGGCGGCCACGCAGATTTCGGTGACCGGCCCGCCTCCATCCATCACATAGTGGGAGAGCATGGTTGTCTCCGCGCACCAGCCCTCTGGAAACGAGACATTCTCGATATTGGCCCCACTATAGATGCGCCCGTCCGCCGTGCGCATGGCAGCACCGACCGGGAACTTGGAGTAGGGCACATGGGCGCGGCGCATCGCGGCGCGGGCAAGGTCGAACAGGTCCTTGGCCAAGTCAGCGGCCATGTCAGCGCTCCTTCACATAGGGCACGCCCCCGGCGCGCGGCGGGATGGCCTTGCCGATGAAGCCGGCCAGCAGGATGACGGTCAGAACATAGGGCAGCGCCTGCATGAATTGCACCGGCACGGTGCCGATGAGAGGCAGCGGCTTGCCCTGCAGCGAAATGCCGAGCGCTTCCAGGTAGCCGAACAGCAGGCAGGCGAACATCGCATTGACCGGCCGCCACTTCGCAAAGATGAGCGCCGCCAGTGCAATGAAGCCCTTGCCTGCCGTCATGTCCTTCACGAAACCGGCATTCTGCGCGACCGAGAGATAGGCCCCGGCGACACCGGTCAGCACGCCGCAGATGATGACGGCGCGATAGCGAAGCGACGTCACGGAAATGCCGGCGGTGTCCACGGCGGCGGGGTTCTCGCCGACCGCGCGCAGGCGCAGGCCGAAGCGGGTATGGAACAGGACCCACCACGTGACCGGCACCATGGCGAAGGCCACATAGACCAGCAGGTAGTGCCCGGAGATCAGCTCGCGATAGATGGGCCCGAGGAGCGGCACTCCGGAGAGCGTTTCGGCCAACGGCAGGTCGATGGTGGAAAAGCGCTCGCCGCCAGTGAGCGACGGCGTGCGCCCGCCCTGCTTGAACCACGCCTGACCAAGGATGACGGCGCCACCCGCTGCGATGAAGTTGATGGCAACGCCCGAGACGATCTGGTTGCCGCGCGCCGAGATGGAGGCAAAGCCGTGGATGAGCGCGAAGCAGACCGAGACGAGAACCGCCATGACAAGGCCGATCCAGGCCGAGCCGAAGCTGGTCGCGGCGGCAGCTCCCGCAAAGGCACCGGCCAGCATCTTGCCTTCAAGCCCGATGTCGAAGACGCCGGAGCGCTCGGAATATAGCCCGGCAAGGCAGGCCAGCAGCAGCGGCACGGAAATGCGTATGGTCGAGTCGAGCACATTGAGGCCGAAGTAGAGCTGCCAGTCCATCAGCGGCCCTCCCCACCGGCAACCGCCGCCGCGGCCATCTCCTGCCGTGACAGCCGTGCGAAGGCAGCCTGCACCCAAGGCCGGAACAGGTTTTCGAGCGCCCCGGCAAACAGGATCACCAGGCCCTGGATGATGACGATCATGTCGCGGCTGATGTTCGGCATCTCGAACGCGAGTTCCGCGCCGCCCTGGTAGAGCATGCCGAACAGGATGGAGGCGGGGATGATGCCGGCCGGATGCGAGCGGCCCATCAGTGCGACGGCAATGCCGACGAAACCCGCGCCGGTGACGAAATCCAGTTGCAGGCGGTGCTGGTCGCCCATCACTGGGTTCAGCGCCATCATTCCGGCCAGAGCACCGGAGATCATCATGGCGAGGATGATGATGCGGGCCTCCGAAATGCCGGCATAGCGCGCCGCGCGCGGCGAGAACCCCATCGTGCGGATCTCATAGCCCAGTTTCGTCCGCCAGATCAGCACCCAGACGAGAAAGCTCATCACCAGTGCCAGGATGAAGGAGAGGTTGAGCGGCGTGGAGCGCAGCTTGAAGCCGAACATGGTGATCAGCCAGTCGAGCTTGGGCAAATGCGCCATTGCCTCGAAGGTACGCGTCTGCGGTGCCATGGAGCCGAGCGGCTTCAGCGGACCGACCAGCAGATAGACCATCACCGACGCGGCGATGAAATTGAACATGATGGTGGTGATGACGATGTGGCTGCCGCGCCGCGCCTGCAGGAAGGCCGGGATGAGGGCCCATGCAGCCCCGATTGCCGCCGAGGCGAGGATGGCAAGCGGAAAATTGATCCACCAGGGCAGCACCGTGTCGAAGGCGAGACAGACGAGCGCAACGCCGAGTCCGGCGATGTAGGCCTGACCCTCGCCGCCGATGTTGAACAGCCCGCAATGGAAGGCGACCGCCACGGCGAGCCCGGTGAAGATGAAATTGGTGGCGTAGTAAAGCGTGTAGCCGATGCCGGAACCCGAGCCGAAGGCTCCGGACACGAGGATGCCCGCCGCCTCGATCGGGTTTTCACCGGCCAGCATCACCACCAGACCGGAGACGAGAAAGGCCACAATGAGGTTGATGAGGGGGATCAGCCCGTAATCCGCCCAGCCCGGCAATTTGGCATAGGGTGTCGCCATGGCCTATTCCGCGGCCTCCCTGGTGCCGTCCATGACGCCCGCCATCAGCAGGCCGAGCTCGCCTTCGCTGGCCTCCGGCCCGCGCTCACCGGCGATGTGTCCGGCAAACATGACGAGGATGCGGTCCGAAAGCGACCGGATTTCATCGAGTTCGACCGAGACAAGCAGCACGGCCTTTCCGGCATCGCGCATCTCGATGATGCGCTTGTGGATGAACTCGATGGCCCCCACATCGACGCCGCGCGTTGGCTGGGCAACGATCAGCACCGCAGGGTCCTGTTCCATCTCGCGTGCCAGCACGATCTTCTGCTGGTTGCCGCCGGAGAAATTGGCCGACTTCAGCCGGCAATTGGCCGGCCGGATGTCGTATTTCTCGATCTTTTCCCTCGCATCCGTCCGGATCGCATCAATGTCGAGCAGCGGCCCTTTGAGATAGCGCGCCTGTCCGTGGTAGCCGAGAATGGAGTTTTCAGACTCCTCGAATGGCAGCACAAGGCCGGTGTAATGGCGGTCTTCCGGCACGTGGGCGAGCCCGCGTAGCCTGAGTTCGGCCGGGTCCGCCCCGCCGGTCACGCGGATCGGTTTGCCATCGAGCAGCACCCGGCCGCTGACAGCCGGCCGCATGCCGGCAATCGCCTCGATCAGCTCCGACTGGCCGTTGCCGGCCACACCGGCAATGCCGACAATCTCGCCTGCCCGCACCTCGAAGGAGACGTCGTTGACCATGGTGACGCCGCGCTTGTCGCGCACGGTAACATGCTCCACCGCCAGCTTGACGTTTCCGGGATGCGCCGTGCCCTTCTCCACCCTGAGCAGCACGTGGCGGCCGACCATCAGTTCGGCCAACTCCTCCACGCTCGTTTCGGAGGTCTTGCGCGTTGCCACCATCGTGCCCTGGCGCATCACTGAAACCGTGTCGGTGATGGCCATGATCTCGCGCAGCTTGTGGGTGATCAGCACCACGGTTTTGCCCTGCGCCTTCAACTGCCGCAGGATCTCGAACAGGTGATCGGCCTCCGCCGGGGTCAGCACGCCGGTCGGCTCGTCGAGGATCAGGATTTCGGCGCCGCGATAAAGCGCCTTGAGGATTTCCACGCGCTGCTGGAGCCCGACAGGAAGCTCCTCGATCACCGCATCGGGATCGACCTCCATGTCATAGGCCTCTTCCAGCTTATTCAGTTCCACTCGCGCCTTGGCGATGCCGCCGGTAAGAAGCTGAGCGCCTTCCGCGCCGAGCATCACGTTTTCCAGCACGGTGAAGTTTTGCACCAGCATGAAGTGCTGGTGCACCATGCCGATGCCTGTCGCGATGGCATCGTTCGGCGTGCGGATGCCAACCTTTGCGCCGTTGACCTGAATGGACCCGCTATCTGCCTGGTAGAACCCATAGAGAATCGACATCAGCGTGGATTTGCCCGCGCCGTTTTCGCCGATGATGCCGTGGATGGTGCCCTTTTCAACCGTCAGGTTGATGTCGCGGTTGGCGCGAACGGGGCCGAAGCTCTTGTTGATGCCGGTCAGTTCGATGGCTGGCGCAGTCATGCGGCCCCCGGTTCTTTATCGCATGGTCAAAAATGCTAGCACGGGCTTGTCCTGCCGCCAATGTGCCGCTTGCATGGGCGGCTGCCAAGTCTCGACTTTTCCTTTTGAACTTGTCAATTTCCCAATCTTCGGGAGGACCGCATGACGCCATTTGCATTCAACACCACCAAGTCGATCGTCTTTGAGAATGGCGCGGCGGCGCGGCTGGCCGAAAAGGCCGGTGCGCTGCTGGGCAGCCGCGTGCTGGTTGTCACCGATCCCGGCCTGCGCAAGCTCGGCCTGTGCGATGCCGCCATTGCCTCGCTGGAGGCGGCGGGCCACGCGGTGACCGTTTTCGACAAGGTGGAGGCCGACCCGTCACGCGCCACCTTGGTGGCCGCGACAGAAGTGGCGCGCGAAGCGGGCGCCACCGGCATTGCCGGGTTCGGCGGCGGATCGTCACTCGACATCGCCAAGCTTGTCGCCCTGCTGGCCGGCTCGGATGAAGACCTCGACGAGGCCTGGGGTGTCGGCAACGCAAAGGGCCCGCGCCTGCCGCTGGTCCTTGTGCCGACGACAGCGGGCACCGGGTCGGAGGTCACACCGGTCTCCATCATCACGGTGGAGAATGACGAGAAGCGCGGCGTGTCGTCGCCGGTCATCCTGCCGGACATGGCGATCCTGGACGCCTCGCTGACGCTGGGCCTTCCGCCGCATATCACGGCAGCCACCGGCATTGACGCCATGGTCCATGCCATCGAGGCCTATGCCTCGAAGAGCGCCAACAACAACCCGCTCTCGCGCATGATCGCCAGACAGGCGCTGGAACTGCTCGGCGCCAATATCGAGGAGGCGGTGTTCAACGGGAAGAACGCCGAGGCCCGCGCCGCCATGCTGCTCGGCTCCATGCTCGCCGGTCAGGCCTTCGCCAATTCACCAGTCGCCGCCGTCCACGCGCTGGCCTATCCTGTCGGGGGGACGTTTCACGTCCCGCATGGCCTCTCCAATGCGCTGGTGCTGGAACATGTGCTGCGCTTCAACGCGGCCGAAACGGCCAATGGTTCGGAGCGGCTATATGCCGAACTGGCCCCGCATGCCTTCCCGGACCTCGGTGCAATCGGGGGAACGCAGGGCCGCTGCGCCGCCTTCATCGAGCGGCTCGCCTCCCTGTCGGAAAAGCTGGGTCTGGAAACGAAATTGCGGCAGGTCGGCATCGGCGAGGAGCATCTGGAGCAGATGGCCGCCGACGCGATGAAACAGCAGCGCCTGCTGGTCAACAATCCGCGCACGGTATCGGAGGCCGATGCCCTGGCGATCTACAAGGCGGCGTGGTGATGACCCGCCCCGACCCCTCGTCCCGCGCGGCCTACAAGGTGTTCCGCTCCATCACCACCCGCTGGTCCGACAATGACATTTACGGCCACATGAACAACGTGGTCCACTATTCTCTGTTTGACACGGCGGTGAACGGTTGGCTGATCGAGGCCGGCGTGCTCGACATTCACAACGGCGAACAGGTCGGCCTCGTGGTCGAAACCGGCTGCCGCTATTTCGCGGAAATGGCCTTCCCGGATGTGGTGACGGCAGGCATCCGCGTGGCGAAACTTGGCACCTCCTCGGTTACTTACGAGATCGGCCTCTTCCGCAACGGGGATGACCGGGCCGCCGCCGAGGGGCGCTTCGTCCATGTCTATGTGGACAAGGAGAGCCGCAAGCCCATACCGCTCAATGCGGCGCTCCGCACCCTGCTGGAAACCGCTCTCACGGGAGAGGGCGCATGAGCGAGGAACGCATCACCGAGCTGGAAATCCGGGTCGCGGAGCTGGAGCGCGTCAATGAGGACCTCTCGCGGCAACTGGCCGACCAGTGGAAGGTAGTGGAGGCGAGCCGCGCCAGGATGGACGAACTTGTCCGCCGTTTTCTGACCGTGGAAGCCGCCGTCCAGCCGGAAATCCCGGTCGACAAGCCGCCGCATTGGTGAGGGTCCGGGAATTGTGTTTCAGCCTCTGGTGATGCATCATCCTGACATCTTCGGGAGGTCATCCAGATGTCGGCAGGGCGCAAGGCGGGTTTTGCGATTCTCGGGCTGATCCTCGGCGCCGTTGCCGGTGGCATTGCCGGTCTGGGCATTGGCACGGCCTATGTCGAGCTGGCAGGCGTCACCAGCTTCGAGGGCGCTTCGGGCTATGCGGTCGTATTCTGGATTTTTGCAGGCATTGTCTGCGGGGCCATTGCCGGAGCCGTCATCGGCCTGCGCAAGGGCTGATCCGGTCCGAACAGCCCCAGCTGCTTGCCCGGCTTCTGGGCCACCCGGTCCTCCAGTTCCAGCAGGAAGGTTTTGACCGGCAGGCCGCCGCCAAACCCGGTCAGCGAGCCGTCCGCGCCGATCACCCGGTGGCAGGGAATGATGATCGGGATCGGGTTGTCGCCATTGGCCGCGCCGACCGCGCGTGATGCCGAGACCGGTTCGCCGATCCGCCGCGCGATCTCGCCATAGCTGACCGTCTCGCCATAGGGAATGTCCAGAAGCGCACGCCAGACGGCCAATTGGAAGGGTGAGCCTTCCGGCTGGAAGGCCAGGTCGAAGGCCGTCCGCTTCCCGGCGAAATAGCCGTCCAGCTGGCGGCGGTGTTCGGTCAGCATGGCATCGTCGCGCACCCAGCCGGGCTTTGGCTCGCGCTTCTTGTGGCCCTTGGGAAACGACAACACATGCAGCACACCACCGCGCCCCGCCATCAGAAGCGGGCCGGCCGGACTGTCGTGGAATGTATAGCGAAGCGGTGCATCCATCGCTTGATGATCGCCGGTTCCGGCCCGGCCGTCCACCCGAAAGCGGACAGTGTGCACCCGCCCGGAACAGAACC
This sequence comes from Brucellaceae bacterium, assembly GCA_020637755.1. GTDB lineage: Bacteria > Pseudomonadota > Alphaproteobacteria > Rhizobiales > Rhizobiaceae > Zhengella. The sequence goes on from JACKJW010000006.1 coordinate 115,087, forward strand.
GCCCGGTCAGGGACCGGGCGGGTTCACTCTCGGCAATCAGGCGGATGTCAGTAGGGGCACTTCTCGTCCGACATGTAGTCGTGCACCTTGATATCGCCGGAGATGATCTTGGCCTTAGCCTCTTCCACCGCCTTCAGCATGTCTTCGGTCACGAGGCTCTTGTTGTTGTCGTCCATCGCATAGCCGACGCCGTCTTCCTTCAGGCCCAGCACGTTGAAGCCGGACGTGAACTTGTCTTCCTTGGCGTCCATGAAGGCGTTGTAGACGGCGACATCGACACGCTTGACCATCGAGGTCAGCACCTTGCCGGGCTGCAGGCCGTTCTGGTTGCTGTCAACGCCGATGCCGAGCTTGCCTTCGTCGGCGGCCGCCTGAAGCACGCCAATGCCGGTACCGCCGGCCGCGGCATAGATCACGTCCGCGCCCTGCGCGATCTGGCTCTTGGCGATTTCGCCGCCCTTGGTCGGGTCGTTCCAGGCGGCCGGCGTGTCACCGGTCATGTTCTGGATCACGTCGGTCGCACCGGCGGCCTTCGCGCCGCCCACATAGCCGCAGCCGAACTTGCGGATCAGCGGAATGTCCATGCCGCCGATGAAGGCGACTTTCTTGGTCTCGGATTTCATCGCTGCCAGGATGCCGACGAGGTAGGAGCCTTCATGCTCGTTATAGACCACCGAGCGCACATTTGGCTTGTCGACCACCATGTCGATGATGGCGAATTTGGTGTCCGGGAATTCCTCCGCCACCTTTTCCAGTGCCGCCGCCCAGGAGAAGCCGGCCATGACGATCGGGTTGTTGCCGTCCTCGGCAAACTTGCGCAGCGCCTGCTCGCGCTGGGCGTCGTTCTGGATCTCGAACTCACGATAGGCAATGCCGGTTTCGGCCTTGAACTTTTCCGCGCCGTTATAGGCGGCTTCGTTGAACGACTTGTCGAACTTGCCGCCCAGATCATAGATGATCGCCGGATCGATGTCGGCAGCAAAGGCCGAGGCGGACATGGCAGTGGCGGCCAGCAGGCCAAGAATCATGCGCTTCATGTGTTCGCACCCTGTGTCTTCGGTTGTCGTTGCCGGCGGCACCCAGGCAAGGGCAGGGCACCTTCTCCGGAGGGGCGGGCACACCCGCCGCTGGCAGGCATCCTTGCATGGAAAAAAGCCGATGACACGCGAAATCTTGACCAGCCGGTTGAAATCCGGGGGCTGCGGGTGATGGCCTTGGTTCAGCCGGGAAAGGGGATGCCTGTGCCCTTCAGCGTGTTCGACCCGGCGGGGTTGCGCGCCAGATATTGCTGGTGCTCCGTGCCCGCGAAATAGAAGTCGGGGGCCTGGCGAATCTCGGTGGTGATGCGGGCATTGCGCGCCTGCGTCATGGCCAACTGGTAGGCGTCACGGCTCGCGATGGCCGCGTCGAGTTGGGCCGGGGTTGTTGTGAAGATCGCCGAGCGGAAGGCCGTGCCGATATCGGCCCCCTGCTTGTTTCCCTGCGTCGGGTCGTGGTTTTCCCAGAACAGTGTCAGCAGACGGGAAAACGGCAGGACAGCCGGATCATGGTTCACCTTCACCACATGGGCGTGGCCGGTCTGGCCGGTGATCACCTCTTGGTGCGTCGGGTTCGGCGTATAGCCGCCCTGGAAGCCCGCAGCCGTGACATGGACGCCCGGCTGTTGCCAGAACAGCTTCTCGGCACCCCAATAATTTCCCATGCCGAAAAAGACCGTCTCGTGACCCGCGGGTGCCGCGGCATGCAGGTCATGGCCGTTGACAAAATGGGTCTGGGCCGTGGCAACCGGCGCCGCGCGCCCCTTCAACGCCTCCTCCGGCGAAGGCATGTTCATCTTCTTGTTCAGCATGTTGCCGAGGAAATGCATGGGATCAGCGCTCCGGCCGGGATTATTCGGACACGAGGAAGCGGCCGGCGATCCGTCTGCGCCGCCGGTAGCCGATCATGTAGAAAAGAAGGGCGAGGAACCCGAACACGGCAAAGCCGGGCAGCTTGAGAAGCGCAAGGATCACCGGGTCCCAGAGGAAGGCGGCGACATGACGCTGGATCGTCGCCTGGGCAAGGTTCAGCGTGTCGGGCGACAGCTCGAACCAGCTTTTTCCCAGCGGCGTCAAAATGGTTTCGCCCGCGGCAACCGAGCGGCTGGCATCCAGCACCGCGAGGATGCAGGCCAGCGCCAGCAGCGCGAGGGAAAACAGGCGGAAGATAAATCCGAACATCGGGCCGTCCATGGCATCATGCGTTTGCCCGCGTTTTAGGCCGGTTGGACGTCCATGACAATTGAACTTCCCGGCACTGCCTTCCGGAGCACGGTCAACTTGGTGCGAGCCGCAGCAACGCCTGCTTCCGGGCACTGCCAAAATCGTCATGCGATGGCCATTTTCCGGTTGAACCGGAATGCTTTCTGGCTATAGTCCGCGCCGATCCAGAGGCGGCTGGTCCGCCCACTCGGCAGCAACCGGCTGAGTGCAGAAATGGAATGGTGAGGTGTGCCCAAGTGGTTGAAGGCGCACTGCCCCGCATCATTTGGCCTTGCCAAATGTGCGAAACACCAGAGAGAAGGCGTGCAGCTTTCTTCAACCCACTCGGCAGCAACCGGCTGAGTGCAGAAATGGAATGGTGAGGTGGCCGAGTGGTTGAAGGCGCACGCCTGGAACGCGTGTATAGGGGAAACTCTATCGAGGGTTCGAATCCCTCTCTCACCGCCATCATATCAATCTATTATATTGAAATTATTGAGCTTTTCAGGAATTTTAATTTCTGTTCCCACTTCTGTTCCCATAGGAACTCCGGGGCTGCCCTTGCGCCTGTGGGCCCTAGGCCCCAACGCGCTTACTTCTCGAGAATAGCGTTTTCCACGGCCGCGCCGCGCGGCCCATACATGAACCGGCCTGACACGCAGACGATGGGCTCGGACTTGTCCGCGATCCCGACCAGGACCGTGTTGAGCCTCTTGCGCAGATAGTCCCGCACATGCGGCGCTTCCCGGTTCTTGATGCCGAATGTCTGCATGGCGACCGTGAACAGCAGCTCATTGGGTTTGTAGGTCGGGCAGCGCTCGGTGATGGCGAGCACTTCCGCATACTTATCAAGAATGTTGCGCTGCCGCTCGGTGAGCGATGCAGCCAAAACAGGTGAGGCAAGCAGGAGAGCTGCGCAAAGGCCTGTTATAAAGATACGCATTCGATTGTCTCCTTCGTTGATGAACAGGCTAACCCAAAATCGGGGACATCTCAGGGGAACTGGTCAAGCGCTATAGGTGGCGCGCACTTCAACAGCGAAAAACTCAAGCTCAGAACGCGCCGAAACACGGTAAGCACGCCAGATGCGTTTGCCACTTTACGCTGTACAAAACTAGCGCTTTGTCGCAACGTTTCTCGCCCGACAGTTCGGCTGGACCGGCAAAGTGTCGAAGCAATGGATCAGAATTCGTGGAAAACGTTTAGATATCAAAGTTACTGTCAGTCTAGCATCTTCATGGTTAACCAAATTCTACCTGACATAGACGCTTATCACAGTGCCATCGTGCGCATTGCAACAGTCCGCGACCGCGATGCGAACGGGCCGCCGACGCTCGTCTTCACCAGCATCGAGCTAGTTGCGGCCAGTCGACCGGAACCGGAAAGCACGCCTTTGGAGCATCGGGATTTGCCGCAGGTATACCGTGTGGGTGCCGCCGGGCTTGACCTTGCCTTTCGCCGCGTAGCGATGGGTGCTGTCGAAGCCGTCGCCTGGTACCGTTCGCTCGGCCATGCGCCGACCCTTCCGCTGCCGCGCCGTCATGCCGACAGAGGGCGGTACGACGGTAAGCCCATGCGAACCGCCGCGCTGAACGACGAGCCGACTTGGCCGTCGTTATCGACGCCGCTGGCCGACCCATCCCTGTTCGGCTCGGCCGACGACTTTTACCCGACGCCATTTATCGGTGCTGGAGCCGAACCAGCGCGCGTGCACCGCCAGCTTGCACCATTGATCCCGCTCACGGAGCGCCTGATGGACGATGCGGGCGCAAAAATTTGGCTACGCCGGCGAATTCACTTCGATGTCGCCCGGCACAACGAGTTGCTCGGTGGCGCGGTGCTCATCGTTCCGGACCCAGACGTACGCGCCGTCCGCACCTCCATGGCGCGAGATGTGGAAGGCCGTGAGTATTTCGTTGGTGAGGTACTCGCGCGGCGGGGCCGCAAGCTCGACGGGCTGACTCTAACGCTCTTCGAGGAACGCTTCGGCGCGATGCACCTCTTCAAGACCTTCGCGGTCGGCGACGCATTGATGATCATCCAGGCCACCGACCAGCTCGAGCACACGGGGCACGCGCTCTCGCACGTCACACGCGGTTTGGTCGATCAGCAAAAGGCTCTACCTTACCTACGTACGATCAACTTCGAGTTGGGCACGGTCAACCGGCGCGTCCGCGTGGAAACACAGGACAGCCGCCGCAAGGGCGCCAGGGCGACAAACCACACAGTTGATGAGACGACGCGTGTTTCCAAACGCGCTGTCGGAATTGAGTCGGGCGCTCCGATACCGCGAGATGCCGTCTCGCGCTTTTACTCCAGTTCCGAGCGCCGTCGGACGGAGCGCCTCGCCCGCCAGCAGGACCTGCAATGGTTCGACACGCGCGACGCCGCACTATGCTTCATCCGCGAACGCATCGGCAGAGCACGCGAGACGATCCTGATCGTTGATCCGTATGCGGACGGCAAGGACCTCTTCGATTTTGGGCACTTCGTCACCCGCCGCGACATCGGGCTGCACCTGCTCACCTCTCGCTTGCCGTTTGCAAACGATGACGTAATGCGGGATGGCTTTGCAAAGGCATTGCGCAGTTTTGCCGAGCGCGACATGCCGACGCCCGAGATCAAGCTCTTGCGCGGCGGCAAGCGCCCTGCCGTCCATGATCGCTTCCTCGTGATAGACGGCGACGTTTGGCTAACCGGCAACTCGCTCAATGCGATCGGCGAGAGGGCGAGCGTGATGCTGAAGCTTCCCGACCCTGAAAGCGTTCACGCACGCCTTGAACACCTTTTCGACGAAGCGGAGCCTTTGCGGCCCGTGCAGGGTGGCTGATGGTAAGGATCCCGACCACGTCGCCAATCGTATTAGCAACTAGAACTCAGTCCTCGCCCACTTTCGTGCCGGAGCTAAGGTGGCCGAGTCTCGACGACAGCTATTCCAAGATTGATCTCAGCCGCTTTCCCACTTGGAGCGAAGAGTTGTCGCGGCATGGCGAAGGCGAGTTCGGGGCTTGGTCGGACAAGTTCATGACCGCAATCCGCCGTGCCAGGGAGCGCGTCTGGTTGATCGACGGATTTCTGCTCAAGATTGATGGTCACGCAAGGGGGGGCTTCTCTACTGTCTTCGGTGCCGTTCTCCGCCAAACCTCGGCTCAAAGCATCCGTCTGCTCACCTCAAACAAGGCAGGGCACGAGGATCAGATCGAACAGCTATGCGCCCTGCAGAACGAGCGCCGCGCCCCGCCGCGCAAGGATGCCTTCACAATCGAGGTTCGGCTGGTGCGCGAGGGGCGAAGCAATGCTCGTTTGCCGCATGATCGCTTCGCCATCATCGACGACGAGCTTTGGCACTGGGGCGCCAACATCGGCGGCACCCATCACGAGGTCAATGCCTATAGTCGTGGGTGGTTAGCGGACGAAACGGGCGCGGCTGACTACTTCAATCGTCTGTGGAACAACGTTGGCGAGGCGAGGCCATGAAGTGGCCGGAGGAGGAGCGGGATGAGACAGAATATCCCGGCCAGTACCGGCGCGCGGCGGACGCATTTGTTGCCCGCTATCTGGTCATACCCTGGAGGAATGCCGCGGTCGCCAGTGTTCGCAGGCTCGTGTTGAGCCGTCTGAAGGAGGTCAAAGGTGCCGACGGACCGCTCCATCTGCCCGAGCATGAGGAGCTTTATGAAGCGTTGGGCGCCGATGGTATCCCAGAGGCGGCTGACGAACTCCTCCAAGACGATGGCCGCAACGGCGTGTCGTTAGCTGCCGCGATCCTCGCCGAGGCCACCGGCGGGCTGTTCTGCGACCGTCCCAGCACCCCGCGCTGGCAGGTGGTCGGCCGGGTCATCGGCAACGACCCCGTAGCGCAACGGGTGCTCGTCGACCTCGTGGTGCGTCGCATGTCGAGACGGCCCAGCCTGCGCGAGGATATTCGGAAGGTCGCTCAGAGGCTGCTCCAGCAGTCAGTGCGGGACCCGGGCGCCTCGCCATACCGGGACGAACATGCGACTTTTGCCGAGATGCATAGGCGATGGACGGCGAAGCCCGATCTGCACGAGATCTGGTCCGGCCACGCCGGCGGCGGGCACGTCATTCAGCATCGCAGCGACTGGTACCTTTTCGATCTGCTTTTCGAGGTCGACACTGCCTACGCTGCAGAGTTGATCGAGGCCTATGAAGCGCCCTACCAGCCGGCCCTAATCCTGCAGTGGGGCGCGCTCGCCCCGAACCGACGCTACGCGGACTGGGCACGTTTGATGGAAGTGGCGCCGCCGGCCTTCGAAGCCGATGGCAATTGGAATGGGCGGGTACTTTTACCATTGTTGCTCAACGCGGCAGAGGATGCATTGCGCGAGTGGCCTAGACTTCGCGCCGATGACGAGGACGCGGCGCAGCTCCATGACGCGCGGCTCGTCAAGCTGTCGAAAGCTATCGTTTCGGTCGTCCTTGGGAGGCCAGACGGCAAGGCAGTGGCCCTGCGCTGGGGCGGCTGGCTGTTCCGACGCGTCATGTCCTCACTCGACAGCGAGCGCATACCATTTCCCAACGACTCCAATAGCCGCGCTAGGCCAGAATGGCTTGCTATTGAGGCGCTAGTAGAGGCGCCAGCGTCGGTCGGATGGCTCGATCTTTACCCCGCAGACGTTCCTGCCGAGGACGAGCTGTGCCTCGAAGCGGTTCGCTGCCTCGCGGCCCAGCATCATGATCGCCCTGTTTCGGGCCAGGACCTGCTTTTTGAAATTCTGCCGGACGAGCCCGAGGACTTTTTAGAAGGCGCGGTTGGCAAGCGGATGCGAGAACTGCCCTCATTGTTCGTCATCTGGGGCAAGCGTGCCGACGCCTTCGGCACACGGGTCTTGGCCGCCACGCTGCTTGCCGGTGATGTCGCAGCAAGGTTTGCGGACCTTTGGCGGCGCACGCTCGTCTTGCGCGAGATCGCTGAGCACGGCCACGCGTTCCGCTCAGACAATGGAGGGTATGATGATCGCACGGCACGCGCTTCGCAAACGATCCGCTTTGTGATCGCGCTCGGCATCAACCTGATCGACTATGTTGAGGATCCGCGCATACCCGCCCCTCCCGAGGATCGCCACGCCGCCACACTCGCTCTCCTCGCGATTCTTCATGACGCCACGCGCGAAATGTTGGCGATAGACCCCATCGGTCGACGCGACATGGAAAGCGTCCATGATCACCTTTGCGTGCGCAGGTTCTTGTACGAGACTAAGCATGTAGGCGAACACCCTGTTGCGGCACCCCTAGCCGAAACGGATCATCCGACGGCAGGTGACATGCTTGCCGAGCGGTGCGCGGTCAATCGAGAGTTTTTCGAGACACTAAAGATGCTGCGCGTTAATGGCATTGAGCGCGAGAGAATCGAGCGGGCTCTCAAAGGCGTCGACATCAGTCTTGATAGTCTTCTGGAACATGCCCAGCGTTTGAACGAAATTGAGCACGTTCGTAGGATCGATCTGACCGGACTTTAGGGCGGAGAAGAGGTCGGAACTCGCTGCGGCGAGCGTCAGAGCTTAGGAAGGTGAATAGTTCGGACCGGTGGACCTGCTTGCGTGCAATGGCAATGCTGGCGTGCAGGGCATCTTGGTTCACCGCCACGTTGATCTCCGGTCCCTGTCCCCGCAGGGTTTTGATCATTCCGTTTGGTGGCGACTGTAGCAGTTTCCGGGAAAAAATTGCCTGTCCGGTCCCATCCACAGGTCATTGTCATCTATCTGAGGTCACTGAACGGCCATACCACGTCAGATTTTCTTGAGGCGACCGGCCTTGCGCAGGCGTTTTCTGGCCCGCGACGCATACAGCCCGCGCAATCCTGCTTCTATTCTGGCCTTCCAACCGGAGGAGCGGTAGAGACCATTCGTCTCGCCGAACATCTGGCGCGCATAGATCTTCCCATCGCCCTTGTACGTCCGCCCCAAGAAATGTTCCGGGATAAGTGTCCACGATGGCCAGATGACAATTTCAGGGCGGAATTCCTCGATCATCTCGGTCATGAACAAATTTCCCGTCTCTCGCCAGGGATGGTCAAGATAAAGCGGGTCGGTTGCCTTCAGTTTGTCGATGACCAAGCGCAGGAACGGGTGACCGGGAACAGCAGCAACGATCGGAGCCACCATCTGGCCACGCAGGAATTCGTTCTCAAAGACAGTGTATATTTCTCCATCATCTTCAAACAGCTCATCGACGGGATGAATGCAGACGCTATCGGCACCCGCCAGGTAGCCGCCATGGCGCCACAGGATTTCGTAGCGCATCAGATCGGCGGCTCCCGCGTACCAGCCACGTTTCAAATACTCGTCAATTTGCGCCCTGGTCTCCCAGTCGCGTGATAGAAGATATGCGTTGTCGTAAAGCGAATATTCCCAAGAGGGATGGTGGTCGACCCAGCTCTGCATCCATTCTTGCGGTGCCTCCTTGGGTCCTATCCAGATGTGCCCAAGCTTTCTCGGTATCTTCATCTTATCAGGCCGCCTTTCGTCGCCGCCACATCGTTCCGAGCGCCGGTCTTCGGCGCAATCATCTCAAACCCGGCTCCGCGTTTGCACTTTTTTCCGAGCCGCCTTCCGCATTTGGGAGTGCATTTCAAACGGGTGTTCGAACAAGCCGCATTTGCGGCAGTCGATTCCGAACCCGCAGGCCTGTATCCAGCAACGAACCTCGGTTTCGGCATTGAGCGCGATACGTTCCAAATGCATTGCCGCCGAACTCTTCAGCAGGACAACCTCGCCCGGGATTGCAGAACTTTTGAGGTACTCGCTTACTGCGTGCACATCGTCGAATGCACGGAAACGGCCCGACGCAACTTCGGCCGCACCTGCGCCAGAATGCTTGGAATAGGGTCCAATGAAGATCACCTCGTCCGCGCTCTCCAATGCCATCTGATAGACCTTCCGATAGACCTTTCTCGGACTGTGCGAATAGTCGGCAAGCGATCCAAGCACGATCCTCTTGTAGGGCGCATTTGCAGCGGCCATGACCTGGAACGCCAAGGCAATCGTATCCATCGGTGCCTTGGCCGCATCAAGCAGAAAGGTCTGACCTTTTCGGCTCTCAAGTACCGACAAACGGTTGAAAACAGGCTGGAAGCGGGAAATGCATTCGGCAGCATGTTCCGGCTCAATTCCCAGCTCGATAGCGGCGGCAAAAGCAGCGGCAATCGATATTTGGAAATGGGGTCCGTTGAGGCTGGATTCCAGCTGGATCGAGCGTCCCGCAAACTGGATCTCCATTCGCAGCGGACCAGGAAATCGATGGCTGACTGAAGTGATCCTGTAGTCGGCTCCCTCGCCGTGCCCGAATGCCACGCAGCGCGAAGGCGTCAGGTCCCGCATGGCCCAGACGAGCGGATCGTCGAAGTTCAGAACGGCTAAACCGTCCTTGCGAAGGCATCGCACCAAATCCGCTTTTTCGTCAGCAACAGCGTCAACACCGCGAAACGAAGAATAGTGCTCGTTGGCAACCATTGTGACGACCGCTAGGTCGGGACAGGCGATTGCTGCCATTCGGGCTATGTCGCCCTTTCGGAACGTGCCGGTTTCCAGAATGACATAATCCTCATCGCCCACCAACTTTCCGATGTGTCGGATTACTGGTGAAAATGTGTTCTCGATAATGCCAGCCGAAATCTTTCCTTTTGATCGCATGATCTCGGCGAGCAGCGCAGTCGTCGTGGATTTCCCCGAACTCCCGGTAATCGAAACAAAGGTGGCGTTGCTGATCCGTCGCTTACTTGAGGCTTTCAAATACCAGAAAAAGTTTGATAACTTCACAGGAAGCGCCCGGCGCCAGGATCGTGTCGAACTTCGCAGTCGGCCGGACTTTGAAAACGGTTTCGGTGCGGACATGGTGGGTATTCGCCTTGATTTCGAAAGTGTGGTCGCAGTGTGTCGGATTGCACAGCAAACACAACCACACGGCGCTAGGCTGCACTGCAAGATTTCTTCTTAATTTGTTTCGCGTAGCGCTGTGGCACGCATAACGTTTTGGAACCAGGTGAAGTGGGCAGGCGGGAACACTTTGCAACTTTCAAAAGCTTTGTTCTGACCACGCCAACTGGTCCGTCCCTGCGCTTGGCCAGTGTAGCAAAGCAGTTGAAATCGACAGGCTTGCGTGCCGAGATCGTCAGAGGTTTCGATGGGACAAGTGACGCCCTGCAGGCGACGTACTCGCCTTGGAGAAATCTACTTCTATCCAAGCGAAGCCTGACGCGTGGTGAAGTTGCTACGTATCTGGGGCACCGAAAGATCTGGCAACTGATTGTAGACCGCGGTTTGGATTTCGCATTGGTGCTGGAAGACGATTTTCGATTCTTGGATCCAGTGTCGGCATCGTCCAGTTTGCAGGTTGCCGCAGCACAGTGCGGCGAATGGGATCTTGTGAAGCTGTTTGATTTCAAGCCGCGAAAGAACTTCGTTTGCTTCAAGCGCAACGGAATGGATTTTGCTGTTTACCAAAGGCCTAGCGCCGGCATGGTCGGATATTTCATCACGCGCAACGCCTGTATCCGCCTTCTCAGGCGAAAGCATATTTTCATACCAGTCGATGAAGAACTCAGGAACTGGTTCGCGCACGGCCTATCGATACTCTCCGTGGTGCCAAATTTGGTTAACGACGGAGCCTGTCAATTGGGCGGGTCCCTGCTCGAGCAGGGGCGCATTGATATCAAAGCGCGACGGAACATTGTTCGTTCGCTTTGGGGGAATTTCTTGGCACTTTATACTTCCGCTAGGTCAGCTATTTGGTACAGAAAGACACTGAAGCGCTTTCGGCTGCGTGACTGAACAGCTAACGTCTGTTTCGAAAATGCAAGATCAAAGGGTTTTGCCAACGGGCGAGCTTCAATCGGGAACAGGGGTGACGTCACGGGCCTCAACCGCCAACAGCGAATGAACCGCTCATATGTGACCGTCCGGCTAAAAGGAAAGTGATCCCTTGCATCACCCTTCTGCGATCTTGGTGATGACTTCGGCGGCTTCGCGGGGATCATATGTCCCGCTCTCATTCGCCTTGGTCGAGCGAAAGGCCGGCACCAGAAAGAAGATGCCACCGACCAGGGCGAGAAGCGCACGCGGTTCCGCGGTGACGATGAACAAGATGATTGGCATGAGGATGAAGAAGGCCGAGGCGACGAGCATCACTGCACGCACGAATTTCTGTCGCGTCTCGCTGAAGCCGCGCAGGAATGCGATGCCCTCGTGATGACCGCCTGCGACGAGGCGCGCATGGAGATCGGTAGCGAAGTCTTGCCAGACAGAGACAAGGCCAGGGTCCGGTTGTCCATAAGGGCCTGAGTTTTGAACACGGATGGTTGGCTCATCACGGAAAGAGATGAGCATCTGAACGATCTTGGCGTTGTGCCGTAGATGCGTCACCATCAGGTTGATACCTGCGATCCGGGTGTAGTCGATTGTTTTCAGTGTGCCATTCTCTGGAAACTCCAAAGCGGTCGGGGTTAGCGATATTCCGTGGTCTTTCGAGCGGAAGGCAAAAGTCTGCCGCCAGATCCGCAAGGGGTAAGTGACTGCGCCTTGTTCGTGCAAGCCATCGCGGGGCATTCATCGACCCTCGTGGGGATGGTGGGGGAAACCCACCTTACGCCGCCCTAAACTCCCTCAAAATGGTGTTTTCGCGTAAGTCGATACGGAGGAAGTTGATCGTCCGCTTTGGCACCATTTTGGTTACAAATCGCGGCGAGGAACCAATCTGGTTACAATAAGCCACTGACCTGAGACCCAAGACTCACCCGCTTTTGCGCGGAGTCCGCTGTTTCATTTCTGGCCTCATGCGGCCTGCTGTTGCAATGCCATTTTCATGGCGAATTCGCTGGGCGTGAGATTGCCGAGTGATGAATGCGGTCTGTTTCGGTTGTAGTCCTCCTTCCATGCTGTGATTTGGGATCGGGCTTCGGAGAGTGACGAGAACAACGTCTCGTTCAGGCATTCGTCCCTGAAGCTGCCATTGAAGCTTTCCACGATGCCGTTCTGCATTGGTTTGCTGGCGATGTAATGCCAGCGATACCGGTCTCCTGGCACCATTTGAGAACGGCCATGCTTGTCAGTTCCGAGCCATTGTCAAACGATCAGACCGGGCTTGCTGCGCAGCCGGATCAGGCATCAAGCTTCACGGTAACCCGCAGGCCGGACAGCGATGTGTCTGCCACCAGCGCCAGGCATTCCCGGCTGTAGTCATCGACCACGGCCAGAACCCCGAAGCGGCGTCTGTTGGTGAAGGCGTCCGCCACGAAGTCCAGGCTCCACCTCCGTTTGTCCTGCCAGTGGCGCACCATCGGTCTTCTGGTGCCGAGAGCCCGCTTCCGCCGCCACGCTTGGGAACCTGCAGCCCTCGCGGTAAAGGCGCCTCAGCTTCTTTGGTTCATGTTATGCCCCCTGCCGTTCCAGCATCAGATGGATGCGCCGATAGCCAAAAACGCCGGCGTTCACCGGCGATCTTCACGCGTCACGCAGATCCACGCCATCCGGCTGGATGCTCCGGCATCGAACGCTTGACCGGTCGATCTTCAGAACCTCGCACGCCTGACGTTGGCTCACGCCGCGCCGCACAGGTGAGCCGCTGCTCCCGCTTTGCGCTGGGCGTCACCATTTTTTGATGCGACATCCTTCAGCATGGCGTTGTCGAGCATGGCTTCCGCCAACAGCTTCTTCAGCTTGGCATTCTCATCTTCCAGGGCCTTCAGCTTGCGGGCATCCGAAACGTCCATGCCGCCAAACTTGGCCTTGTACTTGTAGAAGGTTGCTTCCGAGATGCCGTGCTTGCGGCAGACATCCGCCGTCTTCATCCCGGCTTCCTGCTCGCGCAGAATGCCGATGATCTGTTCTTCCGTGAACCGTGATCGCTTCATGTTGTCCGTCTCCTGGTCGGACGGACTCTACACAAATCTGGAGGAGCTTCAGGGGCTCAGGTCACGCATTCAGGACTTCACCTGAGCGAGCAGCGGTCAGGATCAGGAACTCAAGAGCTCGAGCGGCTAATGCGTCCAGTTGTCGTAAGTGGACAACAAACTCTTGAAGCTGATCATAGGGCATTGCCGCATGATGGCCGCGCTGAAGTTTTTCACGGGCAGGGAGCACGTTCTTCAAATTGCCGCGCCAAATGGCCGGATTTTCCCCGGTTCGCCATCCCTTCACCTTGGCGAAATCCAGAACCCTTTCGATGCGCCCACGAAGGCGAGAGGCTGTTTCCTGTTTTTCCTGCCAGATCGGATTGAGAACGCGCAATACGTCAGCTGTGTCGATCTTGGAAACCCGCTTGGATGCAATCGGCTGGCAATATTCGGTGAGTGTCATGCGCCATTGCGCCCGGTGCTTTTCATTGCGCCATTGAAGTTCGAACTTATCGCGAACAGGTCCACACACTCGGAAAAGGTCGGCTCAGCTTCGCGTTCCGCCTTCAATGGGGTCGCGGTCATCTGCAATCTTTTGACGAAACCTTTCGCCAATGCTCAGCTCGCGCTAGCGACACGTTGGGATATCCGCCCAACCCTGCCTCCTGCCTGGATCTGCCGGCGGCGTACATGAAAATCCAGCTCTTATCTCATTGGCTTTCACATAGAGGTACAGCCCTCTCCGTCGCTGTGGCGTCCGGGTGACGAGATTTCGATTTCACTTCCAGATTTGTGAGTTTGTGCTGAGGGCGGTGCCATTGTTCCTATTCCAGTTCCCATTTTAAAGTGGAATTGTGTACGGTCATCATGGCGGATGACATTGAACAATGAGAGATTACAAAATATTGAAATCGTTGATCAAAAGTACGGTATTGATCAGTAGAGATGCCATATTCGGCGGACTCTTCACCGCCATCAACTCTCCGGACAATCCGCAGACACCAGACCGCTTGCGCTTTCGAGTTGCGTGCAAACCCTGCGCCTGTCAGGGCAGCGACAGTCTCCGGCTTTCCGCCAGTGCATCGTGCGGCGACCCGAGGAATCTTGACCGCTGACGAGTTGCGAACCCAAACACGGGAAATCGCATCTGGTAAAACCTTAGGTGATGGTGCGATCTGGAAAGCTTCTGGCGAATATGCGATAGGGAGCCTAAAAGATGCATCTGCTCAAATCATTCAACCGTGGCTGTTCGGGAATGTCGCCATTTATCTTGCGGTGATCGCACTTCCGCTGCTCTCTTCGGCAAACTTCAGCCTGACTATATGAACGCCTTCGTGCCCGCGAAAGCCTGCAGGCACGGTGGCAGACGCTGTGGCATTGGCTGCCGTCCGGGTGCTGCCTGACGAGCAGGCGGCGCGCGAAGAAGCTGTGGCGATTTACAATGCAGGGGCATTGGGAGATCCCTGATGCCTGGCCGTTCGGACATGACGCTCGACCTGATTTTCAACCCGGACTTCAAGCTGCCCATGCCGATTCGGGAACCATCAACCGGCGACGGGGCTTGAGTTTTCCACATCGACCGACTTCTTCGTCGAGGCTGACGCCAGAGTCGCAATGTGCGCCTGAGATTGCCGTCACCACCGACCTGTCCGGCTCCATGCGCACTGGTGGAAAATTCAGGTTTGTGCAGGGCGCTGGAGAGCTTCACGAGCGATGTTTTCAGCGTGAAAAGCGCGAACCTGGACGTCGCCATGGCTGTTGTGCCCTTCAATGGTTCCGTACTGCTGCCCGCCTATGCTGCGAACTGGCGGCTCGGGTCCAGGGAGGGGCGCGAGGGCACCAGGGAGAGCAGTGCGAGCAGACAGGAAACGGGAGCGGCCGTTGCAGCATGCGCCACAACGCGCAATGGCGTTTGGGACATGACGAATCGCACGCCGGCCGAACAGCGGTTTGACCGCGTGGATGCCAATACACCGATCTGCCCGGACCAGGAATTGAGAGCGTTGACGTCGAACCGCGCTGACTTGATCAACTTTGCCCGCGGCCTGCAGGAAAAGAGTGGCGGAACCGCCAATCACATCGCGGCGTCCTGGGCCTATCGGATCCTCAGCCCGAAATGGGCCGATTTCTGGCCGGCAGGCAGCGCCTCGCAAAAAACGGCTGTGAAAATCGCGCTTCTCATGACCGATGGCGAGAATGCCAAGTATGGCGGTTTGCTTGATCCGGATGCCGATGATCTCATGCTGGAAGCCTGCCAGAACATGAAAGCCGACGGCATAGAAATCTATGCGATCGCCTTTCAGACGCCGCTGAGCGTCCGGCCGCTTCTGGAACAATGCGCGTCATCCGCAGATCATGTCTATTCGGCCGGAAGCAATGCCCAGCTCGAAAGCGCGTTCGAGGCGATTGCCCAGGAAGCACTCTCGAAACGGATGATCAAGCTGGTGAACTGAGTGGATGCGGTTTGCGCATTGACCACCCTGTGCTGGGCGTCATCCTTTCAGCGGCACGAGGTTGGCAGCGAACTGCCCCGTGCAGCGTGACCAGGAAAAGCACTCGGCATGCGCGCGGCAGTGGCTGCGGTCAATGGACAGGGCCGTCAGGGCTGCTTCCTGAAGGTCTTCCGAAAGCGCGCCAGCGCCTGACGTTCCGATGATGTCGCCCGGCCCGGCAACCGGATAGGCCGCAGGCAAGCGATTCCAACACCACCATGCCAAACGTCTCGAAGCGCGACGGCATCACGAAGACGTCGGCTGCCGAAAGATGCCGCGCAATGCCAGTTCGTCCGACAGGCTTTTGGTTTGCACCATCAGGCGGCTTCCGGCCTTGTGGAACCAGCGCTGGAAGATGTGCGCCTGGTCCGGGTTCATGGCGACCGCACGCTGGTAGTTGCAGCCTGGCTTGCCCTACCGGATCAGGGATATCGAGCGGCCGGCCCTCAGGTCCCGGTTGCCCAGGACCGAGGCACAATTACCCGTAAAGCTGGAATTGCCGTTGAACTCGATCGTGTCGGCGACGAGGCGCACACATTCGCCCGTTCCGCTGGTCGTCGAATTGCCGGTGTAGGAAACATGGGCGCCCGGCGCATAGACAAAGCCGGAGAAGGCCGAACCCGAGGTTCCGTTGATCGTGAGATCGTGGCTGTTGGAGGCTTCCTGATAGAGGGTGATGCCCGCATAGGGTCCGCTGGTGGGCGGCGAGAGGTCGACAGTCTGGTTACCGCTGAGATCGAATTGGGCGTCCTCCATGAGGAAGATGGTCACGCCATGGCCGGTGATGGAACCGTTACCGCCAAGGCGGATCGCACCGCCGCGCAGGATGTACACGCCGGGAGCCAGCGTGACATCGCCGGAAATGGTCTTGTCGCAAAAAGTGCCCGGCGTCAGCGACTTGTTGCGGCTGGCGGGAACCGACTTGCAGGCTGTGTAGCTGGGCGGCTCGACGGCGGCCAGCGGATCGAACGAAGGATATTGCCCTTCCTTCGGGGCATCACACTCAAGGTTCGCGTTCATCGAACCGGTAATGCCCGTCGTGGAGCCGGTGGCGATCAGGCAATCAGCCCGCAAGGTCGCCGAGCCGCCGCGATAAATGGCACTGTCGGACGTGGAATTGGCGCCCATCACGCATCCGTCCATCGCCACACTGGTTGAGCCCTGGATTTTCAGCGACTGCGAGGCCGTCCCGTTCAGGGCCAGCACACAGGCCGGGGCACCTGGCACAATCTTCGCCTGGCTCGACCGCTTGGCCCGCCAGTTGATGTTGCCGATCATCCCGTCATGGATGACGGTGGATGCAGCCTCGATGGTCCAGTCTTCGCCGCGGTCAGTCACCGTCACGTCGAAATCATCGCCCAGCCGCACGACGCCCGCCATGTTGCTGTCGAAGAACTTCTGGCTGAGCGCTTTCAGTTGTGTCTCGTCCATGCCCGGCTGATAGAACCCGGCAATCGCCACGACAGCCGTATCGAGCGCATTGACCAGCTGGGCAGATTTCGCGCCCGTCGACGTCAGATCGGTCAACCCGCCAATGGCAAGGCAAAGGGGCGCCAGCGCCACGGCAAAGATCGTGGCCGTATTTCCCCGTTCATCTTTCAGGAACCGTCTGAACATTTCCGCCACTCCAAACTGGAACATGGCTAATTTGTCTTTTACCCCCGTTAACGCCGGTTTACGCAGATGAATAGGATTTTAACGATCATGGTTAATATTGCTTAAGCGATTGAAAAAACAAGAATAAATGTTTGCATTTGGGAGCAGGAAATTCACCCTGCGCAAGCATCGTTCACCGCTTTCCGCCACGCTGAACGGCGCGTAAATCCCCGTCGGCAATTTGCCTGAATCGGCGCGCAACCCAAAGAAAAACGGCGCATCGCGGGGATGCGCCGTTCGCTGTCAGGCCTTTGCAATGGCTCAGCCGAAGCACTTCTCGATGCGGTCAAGCGTCTGCATGGCACCCAGCACGTCGCCGACCGCACCGTTGGGCTGACGGCCTTCCTTGATGGCGGCCACGAATTCCCGGTCGATCAGCTCGATCCCGTTATTGGACACCGCGACGCCCGTCAGGTCCACCGGCTTGTCGTAACCGTCATAGAGGTCATCGTAGCGGGCGATATAGGTGCCGTTGTCGCAGATGTAGCGGAAGAAGGTGCCCAGCGGCCCATTGTTGTTGAACGAGAGCGACAGTGTGCAGATCGCGCCCGACGGCACTTTCATGCCGATCGACATGTCCATGGCGATGCCGAGGTCCGGATGGACAGGCCCCTGCAACCCGAAGGCCTCCGAGCAGGTCTCGCCGGTCTGGTACTGGAACAGGTCAACCGTGTGGCAGGCATGGTGCCAGAGCAGATGATCCGTCCAGCTGCGCGGCTCGCCCTTCGCATTCATGTTGGAGCGCCGGAAGAAGTAGGTCTGCACGTCCATCTGCTGGACCTTCAACTCGCCCGCCATGATCTTGTTGTGGATCCACTGGTGGGACGGATTGAACCGCCGCACCTGGCCCGCCATGGCGATGAGGCCCGTTTCCTTCTGCTTCTCCACCACGGCGATGGAATCCTCCAGGCAGTCTGCCATCGGGATTTCCACCAGCACATGCTTGCCGGCATTCATGCAGGCGATGGCCTGGCTGGCGTGAAGCTGGGTCGGGGTGGACAGGATCACCGCATCCACATCCGGTTGGGCAAGGCACTCTTCCAGCGTCGTGCCGGCATGGCGGATGCCGCGCTCCTTGGCCAGCGCCTCGATCTTCTCCTTGGTGGGACCCATCACGGAGGTGACTTCCACACCGTCGATGTTGGCCAATGCGTCGAGATGCTTGATCCCGAAGGCACCATAGGCGCCGGCGACACAGATGCGCATGTTTCTCTTCCCTTACACGTTTTCAAGAATGATATGGCCGACGGCCGTGTTCGATGCCGGCACATGGTAATGGCGGTGCACTTCGCGCACCTCGTCGTTCAGCGCGCCGCGCATGATGTGCCACATGACGAGCTCGATGCCCTCGGATCCTGCTTCGCGCAGATATTCCACGTGGGTGATGTTGGCAGCCGCCACCGGGTCTTCCGTCATCAGGTCGAGGAAGCGCTGGTCCCACTCGGCATTGATGAGGCCTGCACGTTCGGCCTGCAGCTGGTGGCTCATGCCGCCCGTGCCGAACACCATCACGTTGAGGTCTTCCGGATAGCTTTCGATGGCCTTGCGGATCGCCTTGCCCAGCGCATAACAGCGCTTGCCGAGCGGAGCAGGGTACTGCACGACGTTGACCGCCAGCGGGATGACCGGGCACGGCCATTCGTCATCCGCGCCATGATCGCCGAACATGACGGAGAGGGGCACGGTCAGGCCGTGGTCCACTTCCATCTCGTTCATGATCGTCAGGTCGAACTCGTCGAGGATGACCGACTGTGCAATGTGGCTGGCGAGCTTCTGGTGACCCTTCACGACCGGAACCGGGCGCGGGCCCCAGCCCTCGTCGGCCGGCTGGAATTCGGCCGCGCAGCCAAGAGCAAAGGTCGGGATGCAGGAGGCGTCGAAAGCCGTGCAATGGTCGTTGTAGACGAGGAAGATCACATCCGGCGTGTTCTTCTTCATCCATTCGCGCGAGAACTCGAAGCCCTCGAAGACGGGCAGCCAGTAGGGCTGGCCGGTGATCTTGGTGTCCATGGCCACGCCGATGGCGGGCACGTGGGAGCAACCCACGCCTGCTGTGATCCGTGCCATTATTTCTTTCCTTCCCACTCGGACTTGTAGCGGTTGCCTTCGATGGAGCGGCCGCCATGCAGCATCATGTCGCGATAGTCCTCGCGGGTCATGCCGGTCATCTTGGCGGCAAGGTCCTGGAAGGTGATGCCGTCGAAGGCCGCCAGCTTGGAGGTGTAGTAGATGTTGCCGCCCAGTTCGAGCAGCCGGTTCCAGGCGCGGTCTCGCACGGCCTGCTTCTGGTCGTCCGTCATGGCAAATTTCGCCATGTAGGCCTCGGGATCGTCACGCAATTGCTGGCGGTTTTTCTCCAGCCTCAGCGAGATGCAGAACTGGTTGAGCCAGTAGCCCTCGCGTGAGCGGTCTGCGTCGAACACGAAGGTGCCCGGAATGTCGTCGTATTCTTTTCCCGATCCCATATCCTTGCCTTTCAGTGATGTTGTTCGGGCCGTCAGGCCTTGCGGGCGTTGACGCCCATGGCAGACAGGAGGGCGTCGGCAAGGGCGCCGTAATCCTGTCCGATCTCTTCGGCCCTCAGCTTGAGGTCGCCGGTGCGCTGCTGCCACTCGACGGTCGCCCGCGCCATGTCGCCGGAAAGCCCGGTTTCATCGACCGTCAGCGCCACCTCGCGCATTTCGGCAGCCCGGCGCACGCCATGGGTCATGGCCCGCTCCATCATGTAGGCCGCCTTGGTTTTCCAGTCGAAGCCGGGAAACGAGGCGTCCAGCGAGGCCAGCACGGCATCGTCCACACCGGCGGCACGGCCCGCCAGAACGCATTCCAGCACCAGCGCTTCAAGGCCCTTGATCATCACCGAGCGCGTCATCTTGATGGCCGAAGCCGCGCCGGTTCCGCCCTCCACGGGCTTGGCCTTCATGCCGAGGCCGGTGACGAGCGCCAGCGCGTCATCCACGTGGTTTCCAGCCAGCAGCAACGGCGTCCTGTGCAGGCCGGGATGGACGGGCGCCATCACGGCGGTGTCCACATAGCGTGCCCCGGCAGCCTCGATCAGCGCCTCGGATTTCCGCTTGGTACCCGGAGCGCAGGAGTTGCAGTCGAAGAACAGCGTGCCCGGTGCAATTACCTTGGCCGCCGCCGCCGCCGCCTCATGGGCGCGGTCAGCGGTCACCACGCTGAAGACGGCCCGTGCACCCGACAGGGCATCCGCAAGGCTCTCCTGCCCGGCAACGCCGAAACACTCGTAGTCGGCCTTCTTGGCAGCGGCCGTAGCACCGTCAGCGGTCTTCACGTCGAAGGCCGCAAAGGAAGGGGCACTGCTTTCGCTTTGCCAGCCCTGCACGAAAGCCTGCCCGGCCTCACCGAAGCCGATCAGCGCAAGGCGTGCGCCGTCCATGGTATCGCTTGCGCGTGTCAACGGCGCTGCCTCCCGTCATGTTATGGTTGTCAGGACAGTAACACCATGGCTTTGAAGGCGCACATTGGATTGCAGCGGGCACTATTGATTTTGCGAATAGGCACCTGCCAACGACATGTTGGGATCATAGGCCTTGGCCGCATCGCGGACAAAATCGAGGAACAGTTTCTGAGCCGGTGTCGGCTTCCAGTCCTTGCGGAAGGCAAGCCCGATCGGCCGCGCATTGTCACCCAGCGCCACCGGCAGCGTGACCAGAAGTCCTGTCTTCAGCTCATGCGCCGTCTGGTGGGTGGAGATGATGGTGATGTAGTTGCCCGTGGTCAGCAGGCCGCGTAGCAGCACCAGCGATGACGAGACCACACGGACCGGGGTCTGCTCGCGCTCCTCGATACGCAGCGTGTTGAAGAGATACCCGCCTGCCGGCGTGGATCTTGGCGGTGCCACCCACGGATAGCCAAGCGTTTCCTCCAGTTCCACCGAGGCTTTTCCCGCCAGGGGATGCTGCGCTCCGGCCACGATGGCAAGCGGATCGTCGAAAAGATGCTCCTGCGCGATGTCGTCGGCCGGTGGCGGAAAGCGCAACGCGCCGATCAGGAAATCGACATCGCCCTGGCGCAGGCGGCGCAGCAGCTCGTCATAGGTTCCGTCCACCACCCGGACCTGGACGTGACGCCGCTCGGCCACCATGGCATTGATCGCCGCCGGCATGATGGAGGAACGTGCCAGCGGCAGCGAACCGACGACGATATGCGAGGAGTCGCGCCCGAGAAATTCACCGACCTCATCGAAACCCTGTTGCAACTCGGCCAGCGCCAGCCGGGTGCGCTGGGCAAGGATCTGGGCGGCATGGGTGAGCGACACCCCTTCCGGCGCGCTGTCGAACAGGCGGATGCCGGACAATTTTTCCAGGTTGCGTGCTGCCCGGTGGATGGAAGGCTGCGACAGGCCGATATTGCGCGCGGCCATGGAGAAGTTCGAGGCTTCGGAAAGGGCCGACAAGGCGCGCAACTGCGCGGCGGTGAGCAGCCTGTCAAAATGGCTGAAGCCGCGCGCCTGGTTTCTGAGGCCGGCCCGCGCAGCGTAGCGCGCCCCGGTTTCCAGATGGTCGAGCGCGCGCTCCACCCGGAACAGGAACCGCGTGCCGATGGCCGTGGTGAACATGCCGTCCGGCCTGCGCTCGAAAAGCCCGGCCCCGAGTTCCTCTTCGAGCTTGGCGACCGCCTGCGTGACGGCAGGTTGTGACAGGTGCGCCCGTGTCGCCGCCGCGCTGACAGAGCGGCAATGGGCCACTTCCTTGAAAACCCGCAAATGGCGGATGTTGGGGATGTCCTCACGCATGGTGCCACCGTTGGCCGGAAAGGGTCTATAGCCAATCCTTATGTTACGCGTTCTCTTTGGAATGGCAATCGCCGCCGGGATGGAACACAGTGCGCCCCGACGCCGTGCCAACAGCGGCCAGATCCGGATAATGAGGGAGAAAACGTCATGTCTGCCAAGAAAACCGCGCTCATCGTCAGCGCCCATGCCGCCGATTTCGTCTGGCGCTGCGGCGGCGCCATCGCCCTTCACGCCGAACTTGGCTACAACGTCACGGTTGTCTGCCTTTCCTTTGGCGAGCGCGGTGAAAGCGCCAAGATGTGGAAGCTGCCGGACATGACGCTGGAAAAGGTCAAGGATGCGCGCCGCAAGGAGTCGCAGAAGGCGGCCAAGGCGCTCGGTGTCCACGACCTGATCGAGTTCGACCTCGGCGACTATCCGATGGATTTCACCCGCGAGGACCGGCTGAAGCTGGCGGACGTCATGCAGGACGTCGCACCGTCCTTCATCATGTCGCACTCCAAGTGGGACCCCTACAACTCCGACCACATGAACACCACCAACATCGTGCTGGAAAGCCGCGCCACCGCGCAGGCCTGGGGTCACCGCCCTGGCAAGAAGGTGCTCGGCGCGCCGCAGGTCTACCTGTTCGAGCCGCACCAGACCGAGCAGATGGGCTGGAAGCCGGATGTCTTCCTCGACATCACGCAGGTGTGGCACAAGAAGTGGGCCGCCATCGAATGCATGGAAGGGCAGGAGCACCTCTGGCACTTCTACAAGAACGTCGCCGAAAACCGCGCCAACCACTTCAAGCGCAATTCCGGCGGCCAGTCAGGCGGGCGCGATTGCAAGTACGCCGAAGGCTTCGAGTCGATCTTCCCGCGCACGGTGGATGAACTCTGATGAGCGGCACCACCACACAATCCGGCGTCGTCGTGCAGAACATCGAGCGCGCCGATCCCGATGTCATCAAGGGCCTCGCTGAGGCTGGTGTTGCAACCGTGCATGAGGCGCAGGGCCGCAAGGGCCTGCTCGCCTCCTGCATGCGGCCGATCTATTCCGGTGCCCAGGTGGCCGCCTCCGCTGTCACCATCTCGGCCCCTCCCGGCGACAACTGGATGGTCCATGTGGCCATCGAACAGGTGAAGGCAGGCGACATCCTCGTCCTCGCTCCCACCTCGCCCTGCGAGGACGGTTATTTCGGCGACCTGCTGGCCACCTCCATGCAGGCCCGCGGCGGTGTCGGCCTCATCATTGACGCCGGCGTGCGCGACACGCGCGACCTGACGGCGATGAAGTTTCCGGTCTGGTCCAAGGCGGTCTTCGCACAAGGCACCGTCAAGGAGACGCTCGGCTCGGTCAACGTTCCGGTGGTTTGCGCCGGTGAGTACATCCGTCCGGGCGACGTGATCGTCGCCGATGATGACGGCGTCTGCGTGGTCCGCTGCGAGGAAGCCGCCGATGTTCTGGCCAAGGCGCGCAAGCGCATGGACGCCGAGGAAGCCAAGCGCAAGCGGCTCGCCGCCGGTGAACTCGGCCTCGACATCTATGACATGCGTGGCCGTTTGGCTGAAAAGGGTTTGAAGTATGTCTGATGGCATCCCCTGCATGTGGATGCGCGGCGGAACGTCGAAGGGCGGGTTCTTCCTGTCCACCGACCTGCCCGCCGGCACGGGCGCGCGCGATGCCTTTCTTCTGGCAGCCTACGGTTCGCCGGACGCCCGCCAGATTGACGGCATGGGCGGCGCGCACCCGCTGACCTCCAAGGTCGCCGTGGTGAAGCCGTCGGACCGCGAGGGCGTCGATGTAGACTACCTGTTCCTGCAGGTCTTCGTGGATCAGGCCATCGTCACCGACCAGCAGAACTGCGGCAATATGCTGGCGGGCGTCGGCCCGTTTGCCATCGAGCGCGGCCTCGTGAAGGCGGCAGACGGTGAGACGCGGGTATCCATCTACATGGAGAACACCGGACAGACGGCGGTTGCCACGGTGGCGACACCCGGCGGCACCGTCACCTACCGGGGCGATGCGAAGATCGACGGCGTGCCTGGCACCTCGGCGGCCATCCCGCTCGTCTTCAAGGACACCGCCGGCTCTTCTTGCGGCGCGCTGCTGCCGACCGGCAACGCCGTGGACGTGATCGAAGGCGTCGAAGTCACCATGATCGACAACGGCATGCCCTGTGTGGTCATGCGGGCGGCCGACATGGGGATCTCCGGAACTGAAAGCTGCGCAGAACTGGAAGCCAATGAGGCATTGCGCGCCAGGCTGGAAGCCATCCGTCTGGCCTGCGGTCCGCTGATGAACCTCGGCGACGTGACGAAAAAATCAGTGCCGAAGATGACGATGGTCAGCCAGGCGACGGACGGGGGGGCGATCTCCACGCGCACCTTCATTCCGCACCGCTGCCACGATGCGATTGGCGTGCTGGGCGCCGTGTCCGTTGCCACGGCCTGCCTGTTGCCGGGGTCGCCTGCGGCGGAACTCGCAACCGTCGGGGAGGGCGCACGCAAGTCCATGGCCATCGAGCACCCGACCGGCGAGATGACCGTGATCGCAGAGATGAACCCAGACGGATCGATGGAAAGCGCGGGCATCCTGCGCACCGCCCGCAAGCTGTTCGACGGCATGTTGTTTGCCGGATAAGGAAAGACAAGACGATGAGCGCTTTCACCATGGATGCCGACTGGCTCCCGTTCCATCCGAACCCGTCGAAGCCGGTCTTTGCCCCGCCGCCGGGCGCGGTTGATGCCCATTGCCACGTTTTCGGGCCTGGCGACGTGTTTCCCTATGCGCCGGAGCGCAAATACACGCCTTGCGACGCGGGCAAGGAAAAGCTCTTTGCGCTGCGCGATTTCCTCGGCTTCTCGCGCAATGTGATCGTGCAGGCCACCTGCC
The DNA here is from genome assembly GCA_020637755.1 of Brucellaceae bacterium. Lineage (GTDB taxonomy): Bacteria > Pseudomonadota > Alphaproteobacteria > Rhizobiales > Rhizobiaceae > Zhengella. Next base: position 139,960 of record JACKJW010000006.1, read on the forward strand.
ACGGCAAGGACAACCGTGCGCTCGTCGACGCCTGCCGCTCCGCCGGTGATCTGGCCCGCGGCGTCGCCTCCGTCGGCAAGGACATTTCGATGGACGAGCTGCGCGAGATGCACGAGGCAGGCGTGCGCGGCGTGCGCTTCAATTTCGTCAAGCGCCTCGTCGATGCCACGCCCAAGGAAACCTTCCTCACCATCGCCGACAAGGTGAACCAGCTTGGCTGGTCCATCGTCGTCTACTTCGAGGCGCCGGATCTGGAAGGCCTGATCCCCTTCCTCAACGAATTGCCGACCATCATCGTGGTCGACCACATGGGCCGCCCCGACATCGCCGCCGGTGTGAACAGCCCCGGCTTCGACATGTTCGTCAAGCTCATGGCCGACAATCCGCGCGTCTGGTCCAAGGTCTCCTGCCCAGAGCGCCTCTCGGTCACCGGCCCGCATGGCTATGATGACGTGGTGCCCTTTGCCAAGAAGCTGGTCGAGACCTATCCCGGTCGCGTGCTCTGGGGCACCGACTGGCCGCACCCCAACATGAAATCGCACATGCCCGACGACGGCAAGCTGACCGACTTCATCCCCAGGATCGCGGTCACGAAAGAACTTCAGCAAGCGCTGCTCGTGGACAATCCCATGCGCCTCTACTGGAAGGACTGAGCCCGGATTGCCGGGCCCGCAAGATACCAATCGAGACAGCGGCAAAGCATCGCTGTCCGGGGGGATATGGAGAAACGACCGAAAGGAATCAGCCATGGACATGCCAGGCTTCGACTGTCACATCGACATACCCGGAACGACCATCTTCGATGGCAAGCAGGCCATGAAAGGCTATGCGCTCAACAAGATGTGCTACGACTTCAACCGCGCCGAAAACCGCGACGCCTTCAAGGCCGATCCGGAAGGCTGGATGGAGAAATACGGCCTCAACGAGGAACACAAGGCGGCCATCCGCTCCAGCGATATCCTCGCCATGATCGCCGCCGGCGGCAACATCTATTACCTCGCCAAGCTGGCGGGCATCTTCAAGCTCTCCGTGCAGGACGTGGGCGGCATGCAGACCGGCCGGACGACGGAAGAGTTCAAGGCCTTCCTTCAGAGCCAGGCATAAGGGGAGAAACGATCATGGCACGCATTCTCGGTGGTATCACCACCTCGCACATTCCCGCAGTCGGCAACGCGATCCAGAAGCACCTGCAGGACGATCCCTACTGGAAGCCTTTCTTCGACGGCTATCCGAAGGTCCACCAGTGGATCAAGGACAACAAGCCGGACTACGTGATCAACATCTACAACGACCACGGGCTGGGCTTCTTCCTCGACCGCATGCCGACCTTTGCCATCGGCGCGGCGCATGAGTACCGCAACGAGGATGAAGGCTGGGGCCTGCCCTCGCTTGATCCGTTTCCCGGTGCGCCGGAACTGAGCTGGCACATCATCGAATCCATGGTGGCCGACGAGTTCGACATCACCTCCTGTCAGGAACTGCCCGTCGACCACGGCTTCGTGGTGCCGATGCAGCTCTTCTGGCCGGGCGCCCCGCACCACCCGGACATGCCGAAGACCGTGCCGATCTCGGCCAATACGGTGCAGCACCCGATCCCGACCCTGAAGCGCGCGCTCGCCTTCGGCCGCGCGCTGCGCAAGGCGCTGCTCTCCTTCCCGGAGGATGCCAAGATCGTTGTGCTCGGCACGGGCGGGTTGAGCCACCAGCTGGACGGCCAGCGCGCTGGCTTCATCAACAAGGAATTCGACACCTACTGCATGGAAAACATCGTCCACAATCCCGACGAGCTGACCAAGATCACCCGCATGGAACTGGTCGAAAAGGCCGGCGCACAGGGCACCGAATTCCTGATGTGGATGATGATGCGCGGCGCGCTCGGCGACGATGTCACCGAGATCACCCGCAACTACCACATCCCGATTTCCAATACGGCGGCAGGCACGCTTCTGCTGGAATGCGCGGCGTAAGCCAAGCGCAGAGATTTGGCGAAGACGAAGCCGGGGTGCCGTAAGGTGCCCCGGCTTCTTTGCTGGCCGCCCGCTCTCTCAGGCCTTGTACCAAGCCACCTGCGCGCCCGACGCCAGCAGGGTGCCGTCCTGCGCCCAAAGCTCCATATGCTGGTCGAAAAACTGCGCATGCATGCGTTTGGAGACTGCCTGCCCCAGCACCGGGCCGCTTCCGTGGCAGGCGATTTCGGCCGCAGTAGCATGGAAATAGGTCGTCAGCGACACCGTGCCCATCGGCGCCCATGTCCCGCGCACTTTCAACAGCCGCAGCAGGAACGTATCGGCGAAGGCCGCCAGCGCCAGATGATCCAGCGCACGCGCGGGACGGTCCGCGATCCACAGGAGTGACCGGCTGTCGCGCAGCGGCTCGAAGGGCGTGGCCGAGATTTCCGGCCGTCCTTCGGCAAAGCGGAATTCATAGGCGTCGAGCCACTTGAGCGGTCCGGGCATCGTCAGCGGATCAATGTTTTCCGGCGCGGGCGCCTGTGGCATGTCCGCGTCATGGTGCGAAAAAACCTCTCCGCGTGCTCCGGTGACAATGGACGCCGTGCCGCGTGTTTCACCATCCTGCGTGAGTTCCAGCAGCCAGTGCTGGGTATATTTTCCGCCACGCTTGAGGTCGCAGGAAATCTGGAACTCCCCTTCCGCGATGGCCCCGCAGAAATTGACCGTCTCGGCCACCGGGTCGCCCGCCCTGTCCGGGTGCAGCAACACGGCGTTGAGGAAGGTTGCCGCCGTCACGCCACCGAAGGGCCCGGTCATGTTGGCGTAGACAGGTGACGTCTTGCCGGCGAAACGGTTTGGCCCGGTCACTTCGAGAGCGGTGGCCGCGTCGAAGGGGTGGGGAGCGCCGCCCAAACGATCACACGTCCAGGTTCGCCACGGAGAGCGCATTTTCCTGGATGAACTCGCGGCGTGGCTCCACCTCATCGCCCATCAGCCGGGCAAACAGCGAGTCGGCATCGGTTGCGTCGTTCACCTTCACCTGCAGCAGCGAGCGGGCGGCCGGGTCGAGCGTCGTCTCCCAGAGTTGCTCGGCATTCATCTCGCCAAGGCCCTTGTAGCGCTGCATGGTCAGGCCCTTGCGGCCCGTGGAAAAGATATTGTCCAGCAGCGCCAGCGGGCCGGAAACCACCTGCGCGGTATCCTTGCGCCGGAAGGTGGGCAGGGTGCCATAGACCTCGCCGAGGCGGGCGGCGTGGCGGTTCAGCGCGCGCGCGTCCGCCGAGTTGATGAGACCTGCGTCAAGATGGACGGCTTCCTTCACCCCACGCACGGTGCGCTCCAGCACATAGCCGCCAGAGGAAATCAACTCCGGGTCGTTGACCGGGCTGACACGGCCGGTCCAGCCGCGCTCGGTATCTTCCGAGATGGCGTCGAGGCGCGCGGCAATCGCGTTCGCCATCTCTTCGGCGCGGCCTGACTGGAAGATCGCCGGGTCCAGCGCGCCGGCAATGGCGGCCTGTTCCACCGCCGCTCGGTCATAGCGCGTGTGCAGGCCCTGGATCAGCGCGCGCACCGTGATTGCGTCCTCGATGACGCCGCGCAGGTCAGCGCCCGAGCGCACTTCGCCGTTGCCGAGCGTCAGCGTCGCCTCATCGAGACCGAGATCGATCAGGTAGCTCTCGAAGGCTGGCTCGTCCTTGACGTAGACCGACGACTTGCCGCGCGTCACCTTGTAGAGCGGCGGCTGGGCAATGTAGAGGTGCCCGCGCTCGATGAGCTCCGGCATCTGGCGGAAGAAGAAGGTCAGCA
>JACKJW010000007.1 GCA_020637755.1 Brucellaceae bacterium
GCGCCAGGGCAAGGCGGATGTCGTGGCAACCAAGCGCTATTACGAGTTCTATGGCGGTGCGGCCGACAAGATCCATGGCGACACGATCCCGTTCCTTGACGGCTACACGGCGCTGACCATGCGCGAGCCCCACGGGGTCGTCGCGGGCATCATTCCGTGGAACTACCCGCTGCAGATCCTGGCACGCGTGGCCGGCGCGGCGCTCGCCATGGGCAACACGCTTGTGGTCAAGCCCGCAGAGGATGCATCCCTGACCGCGATCCGCATTGCCGAACTGGCGCTGGAGGCCGGGTTCCCGGATGGTGTCTTCAACGTGGTCACCGGCTATGGGGCTGAGGCCGGTGCGGCACTGTCCGCCCATCCCGGCGTCGATTACGTCACTTTCACCGGTTCGACCCTTACCGGCACGCGCATCCAGCAGGCCGCAGCCGTCAACAATCGGGGCGTCACGATGGAGCTGGGCGGCAAGTCTCCCCAGATTGTCTTCGCCGATGCCGATCTCGATGCGGCCCTGCCGGTGCTCGTCAATGCCATCATCCAGAATGGCGGCCAGACCTGCTCGGCCGGCAGCCGCATCCTCATCGAACGGTCGGTCTACGCGCGCGTGGCAGAAGCACTTGCAGCGCGCTTTGCGCAACTCGTCGCGGGTCCCCACACCGCCGACCTCGATCTCGGCCCGATGATCAACGCGAAACAGCGTGACCGGGTTGAAGGGTACATAGCGGCCGCGCAAGAGGCAGGCATCCCCATCCTTGCCCGGGGGACAATTCATCAAGACGCGCCGGCCGAAGGCTTCTACGCCGCGCCAGCCCTGTTCGGCTCGGTGGACCCGGATGCGGCATTGGCGAAGGAAGAAGTGTTCGGTCCCGTCCTGTCGCTGCTCGCTTTCGAGGATGAAGCCGATGCCGTGCGTCTGGCCAATGGAACGGATTACGGTCTTGTCGCCGGTGTGTGGACCCGTGACGGATCACGCCAGCATCGCGTGGCCAGGCGCGTGCGCGCGGGGCAAGTCTACATCAACGGCTATGGCGCGGGCGGCGGCATTGAGCTGCCCTTTGGCGGGTTCAAGAAATCCGGGCATGGCCGTGAAAAGGGGTTCGAGGCCCTTTACGACATGTCGGCGACCAAGACGATCGTGTTCAACCACGGCTGAAAAGAACAACAAGAGGGAGGACTGCCATGGGGCGGCTTGAAGGCAAGGTGGCAATCATCACCGGGGGGGCATCCGGGTTCGGCGAGGGGATGGCCAAGCGGTTCGCCGAAGAGGGCGCAAAGGTCGTCGTTGCGGACCTGAACGCCAAGGGCGCAGCGCGTGTTGCCAATGAGATCGGCGCCAATGCCCTTGCATGCACCGCCGATGTCGCCCACCGCGACGAGATACAGGAAATGGCCGATGCCGCGCTCTCGGCGTTCGGCCGCATCGACATCATGGTCAACAATGCCGGTTTCACCCACAAGAACGGCAGCCTGCTCGACGTGGACGAGGACACGTTCGACCTGATTGGAGCGGTGAACATGAAGGCGATCTATCATTCGACACAGATCGTTGTTCCGGTGATGGAGCGGCAGGGTGGCGGGTCGATCATCACCACCGCTTCAACGGCGGCCCTGCGCCCGCGTCCCGGCCTCACGTGGTACAACGCCTCGAAGGGCTGGGCTGTGACGGCCACGAAATCCATGGCTGTGGAGCTGGCGCCGAAAAGCATTCGCGTCAACGCCCTTTGCCCGGTCGCCGGGGAAACCGGCATGCTTGCGAGTTTCATGGGAGAGGACACCCCTGAAATCCGCGAGAAGTTCAAGTCCGTCATCCCGCTTGGACGTTTTTCGCAACCACTCGACATAGCCAATGCGGCATTGTGGCTGGCCTCCGACGAGGCAGCTTTCATCACCGGCGTCGCCCTTGAGGTGGATGGCGGGCGCTGCGTGTGACGGGAGGTCAGAAAAATGCAGAAGGTATCCATCACGGGAACAGGCGTGTTCACGCCGCCGGAGACGATCACCAACGCCGAACTGGTCGAAGCCTTCAACGAGCATGCCCGCCGCTTCAACGAAGCCAATGCTCAGGACATCGCTGCAGGCGCGCTCGAAGCCAAGCCCATGTCCAGCGAGGACTTCATCCTCAAGGCCTCCGGTATCGAACAGCGCCATGTCATGGAGAAGGCAGGCGTCCTCGACCCTGATCGCATGTATCCGCGCCTGGCGGCACGCAGCGATGACGACTTGTCGATCATGGCGGAAATTGCTGTCGACGCGGCACGTCAGGCCATGGCGGAGGCGGGGTGCGGTCCCGACGGCATCGACGCAGTGATCTGTGCGGCCTCGAACATGGAGCGGTCCTACCCGGCCATTGCCATCGAAGTCCAGCAGGCACTTGGCATCGGCGGCTTCGCCTTCGACATGAACGTCGCGTGTTCGTCGGCAACCTTTGGCATCCAGGCGGCCGCCGACATGATCCGATCAGGCTCGGCGCGGGCGATCCTCATGGTCAACCCGGAAATCACCTCCGGCCATCTGGAGTGGCGCGACCGAGACTGCCATTTCATCTTCGGCGATGTCTGCACCGCTGTCCTGCTGGAGGCGGTGGAGGACGAAGACAATCGCGGCTGGGAGGTTCTCTCGACCCGCTGCCGCACGCAGTTCTCCAACACGATCCGCAACAATAACGGCTTTTTGCGCCCAACCCGCGACCAGATGGAAGACCGCCGCGACATGCGCTTCTATCAGGAGGGCAGGAAGGTCTTCAAACAGGTGGTCCCATGGGTCTCGGAGCTGATGCATGCCCATCTTGACGACGAGGGCATTGCCGCCGGTGACCTCTCGCGCCTCTGGCTGCATCAGGCCAACAGGGGCATGAACGACTTGATCGGCCAGCGCGTGCTGGGCCGAGCCCCGGTGGATGGCGAGCAGCCCAACATCCTGCAGGATTATGCAAACACCTCCTCGGCAGGCTCCATCATTGCCTTTGCCCAGAACAAGGACGACCTCGCGCCGGGCAGCCTCGGTGTCATCTGTTCCTTCGGTGCCGGATATTCGGCGGGAAGTGTGATTGTCAGGAAGCGGTGACGTCAGAGACGGTCACGCAGCGCAAACCAGTTGAGCGCCAGGAACAGAAGCGGAGCGCGGAAGCGCCGGCCGCCGGGGAAGGGCGGGATCTTCAGGTCTTTCAACAGGCGCAGAGAATCGTCATTGCCGGTGACCGTCTCGGCATAGAGCCTGCCGGTGTAATTGGAGAGCATCACGCCATGGCCTGAAAAGCCGCCGATCGAGGTCACGCCGGGCATCACCTCACGCACGAAGGGCTTGCGCGGCACGGTGATGCCGACGAACCCGCCCCACGCGTGGGTCAGTTGCACATTGGCAAGCTCCGGATAGACTTCCGCGATCTGGCGGCGCACACCGTCTTCCATCTCGGATGGGGAGTTGGCCGAGTAGATTTCGCGGCCACCGAACAGCAGGCGGTTGTCCTTTGATTTGCGGAAGTATCGAACGACAAAGCGGCTGTCATCGACGCTTTCACCGCATGGAATGACCGGCGTTCCGGCGGGCAACGGTACGGTTGCTCCGATGAAGGAGCCGATAGGCATGACATGGGACGCCGAGACCGGTTCGCAGGCCCCACCATAGGCATTCACCGCCACCAGCGCCTTTGCCGCAGTGACGGTGCCAGATGGCGTCTCCGCCATAACCTGTCCACCCGCTGCGTCCAGCTTGGTCACCTTGGTGTGTTCGCAAATACGCACACCGGCGGCTGCCGCCGCCCGGCCGAGTCCGATGACGAGCTTCATCGGATGGATGTGCCCGGTTCCCGTGTCGCGTGTCCCGCCGAGGTACCGGGGAGAACCAAGGCGTTCTGCGGTTTCGGATGCTTCCATGTAGGTGATATGCGGATAATCGAATTTCTCCGCCATGATGGAAGCGTGGCGGCGGTAGTCGTCCAGATAACGCGGCTTGTGGACGACCGAGAGCTGGCCCGGCACATAATCGATGTCGATGGAATGGGCCTTTGCGAAATCGAGTATGTGGCGCTTGGCGTCCTCCGCCATGGCAAAAAGCGCGCGGGCCCGTTCCAGCCCGATCTCCTCCTCGAGCTCTTCCGCCCACGCGCGCTGGCCGGTGCCGAACTGGCCGCCATTGCGTCCCGATGCGCCGTCTCCGATCCGTGCCTGCTCAAGCAGGATCACCGACAGTCCTTTTTCTGCCAGACGATGCGCTGCCGAAAGCCCGGTAAAGCCGCCGCCGATCACCAGCACGTCGCAAGTGGCCGAACCGTCGAGGCGCGGATAGGAGGGCCGCTCCCCACATGTGTCCTCGTACCAGGAACGGCCGGGCGAAATGGGTGATTGATAGGTCATGGACACAGCGCTGCTTCCCTGCAGCCCGTCAGACGTTGAGCAGCAGGAACTCCCGCTCCCACGGGCTGATCACCTGCATGAAGGTCTCGAATTCGCCGCGCTTGATGGCGGCATAGGTTGCCACAAAGCTTTCGCCCAGCATGGCAGCAAGCGCCTTGTCGGCTTCAAACAGTGACGTGGCCTCGATGAGACCGCGCGGCAGTTCCACCTCTGTCTCGTTGGCAGTGTGTCCGGCGGGTTCCTTTGGCTCCGCCTTCTCCTGCATGCCGAGCAAACCGCAGGCCAGCGACGCCGCGAGCGCGAGATAGGGATTGGCATCGGAGGATGGAATGCGGTTTTCCACGCGCCGCGCCGCTGGATCGGATCGCGGGATGCGGAAGGCCGTCGTGCGGTTGTCGTAGCCCCATTCGATGTTGACTGGGGCGCTGACACCTTTGGTCAGGCGGCGGTAGGAATTCACATAGGGCGCAAACATTACCAGCGCATTGGGAACGTGGCGCTGCATGCCACCGATGAAGTGACGGAAGTCAGCCGATTCCGAGCCATCCTCATTGGTAAAAATGTTGCGCCCGGTCTTCTTGTCGATGATCGACTGGTGAATGTGCATGGCCGAACCGGGCTGTCCCTGGATCGGTTTTGCCATGAAAGTGGCATACATGTTGTGCTTCAGCGCGGCCTCGCGGATCGTGCGCTTGAACATGAACACCTGGTCGGCCAGCTCCACCGGATCGCCATGGCGCAGGTTGATCTCAAGCTGGCCTGCGCCCTCTTCGTGGATCAGCGTGTCGATCTCCAGACCCTGCGCCTCGGAGAAGTGATAGATATCGTCTATCAGCTCGTCGAATTCGTTGATGCCGGCGATGGAATAGCCCTGGCCGCCGCCGATCGGCCGTCCCGAGCGTCCGAGCGGCGGCGTCAGCGGATAATCGGGGTCGGTGTTCTTGGAGACCAGGTAAAATTCGATTTCCGGGGCGACGACGGGCTTGAGCCCTGCCTTGGAATAGGCCGCCATGATGCGCCTGAGTACGTTGCGCGGGGTGAACTCCACCTGCCGCCCGTCCTGATGCACGAGATCGCAGATCACCTGCGCCGTCGGATCACTTTCCCACGGCACGACGGCAAGCGTCGACAGGTCAGGCATCAGCTTGAGGTCGCCATCGTCCTCGGGGTACTGGAACGTCGCGCTATCTTCCGGATAGGCGCCCGAAATGGTGGTCATGAACACCGCCGAGGGCAGCGCGAGCGATGTGTTGGATGTGAACTTCTTCGACGGCATCATCTTGCCGCGCGCAACACCTGCCTGATCAGGCGTGATGCATTCTATGTCTTCGATCCCGCGCCATTCCAGCCAGCCGGCCGTCTCTTTCCAGTTCTTTACGCCGCGCAGATTCTTAAGGAATTTCGGCGCGCGTGCACGGCGGGCGGCCGAACTGCGCACGTCCTGTTTCTCGGAACTCATCAATCACCGGATGTCTGGTTTGGATGAGTCAGTATAGAAGCAGGCAGCCTTTGATGGGAAGGCCCCTTGCCGACTCGTTCAATTCCCGAACAGGCGGTGAATGGCAACTTCCAGCTTGTCGGTCGTCATGGGCTTCTCGACATAGTGGTCGACCGGCGCCATTGGGTCGCGCTCACCGCCCGAGATCATCAGTACCTTCGGCCGGGATGTGCCGGCAAGCCGTCCGAACAGCGGCGCGCAAGCAGCCCGTTCGCCCGTGCAGTCAATGACCAGCGCGGAGGGGTTGTCATTGTCAAAATCCGCGTAGGAAAAATCGGCGCTGACGATTCTGTAGCCGAGGCGTGAAAGAACGCCGGCGAGGACAACCCGGTTGACCGGGCTCTGGGTGATAATGACAACGGGCGCTTTGCCATCGGCATCGGAGCCGGTCCGGGATGTTTCAGATGAAAGCAATCCGGGTATGCTTGGGCGACTGGGGGGCATGGTCTGGCACACACGAGAGGTTCTGGTCGGGTTGAACCCTAGCGTGTGGAGATTAACGGGACGTTATACGTCAACTACTCCGGGTCGCCTGTTGTGCGGACGATTCTCAAAGGTTGCATGAAATGACCTCGTCACGGACTGCGGCCTTCACGCCAGAATCATAACGGGCCGCATCAACTGTGCGGCCCGCCCGATTTAAGTCCTGCCTGGAAGCGCAGATTATTCGCTTTCCGCCTGGCTCGGAGAATTGGTCACGATCACCGGGATCAGCAGATCACCCCAGTTGCCGTTGCCGCAATGGTGGCGGGCCGAGCGGACGAGTTCGACGGAAACACCGGCCTCAACGGCCTTCATAACCGACTGGTTGAGGCGGTGCAGGTCGTTGGCGACCATGCGGATCACCGACTGCTGGTCCATGCTCATTGCCGAAGACTGTTCTTCCGCACGCTCCTTGACGCGTGTTCTGGGTGCCATTTTTCTCTCCTGGTTGCCGGGAACGGCCGATTATTGGTTGTCCAGCCTTGGATTACGTCGCAGGCCTGTCCTTTGCAAGCGACACCTTTGAAGCATGAGGGCTCCCGGTGCACCCGCCTGATGGGAAGCTAGCGCCGGATGCCGGTGTGCGCGAGGGAAAACAGCGCGAACCGGCCGGAAATCGGGTCATGCTGTCTTGCCTTTGACAGACGGTGGATGTAAATGTGTAAAAGTTGTAAAACTCACACGATCTGGCACGTGTGTAAACTCTTGTCATATTAACATCGCGGTGACGCCCTTGGCCGAGCAGAAGATTTTTGTCGGACCGCGCATTCGTCGCATTCGCAACTCCAAGGGCCTGACCCAGACGGCCATGGCCGAGGCGCTTGGCATTTCGCCGTCCTACCTCAACCTGATCGAACGCAACCAGCGGCCGTTGACGGTGCAGCTCATTCTCAAGCTGGCTTCAGTGTTCAAGGTCGATCCAGACGAGTTGCAGGGCGAGGCCGGAGCGTCGCTCACCGCATTGCGGGAAGTCTTCGCCGATCCCTTGCTGACTGGCGAGTTGCCCGGTGAACATGAACTGGTCGAAATTGCGGAAGCCGCGCCGAACGTGTCGTCCGCCGTGGTCAAGCTCTACCGCGCCTACCGCGAGCAGGCCGAACGCCTGACGGATCTCTCCGACCTGCTGGCACGGGAGGGCAAGGCGACGGCCCTGTCCGGCGCGCGTCTGCCGATCGACGAGGTGCACGAGATACTGGAGGCGCGCGCCAACCATTTCCCGGTGCTCGAAGCCGAAGCGGAAGCCTTTGCCAATGTGCTGCAATCGGGTGACGACCTGATGGGCGCGCTCAAGGGCTGGATGCGCACCGAACTTGGCATCGGCGTCAAGATCCTGCCCGTCGCCACCATGCCCAACTGGCGCCGCCGCTTCGACAAGCACTCCCAGCGCCTGTTCCTGTCGGAGCGTCTGTCGCCCTTCGACCAGTTGCGCGAAGTCGCCATGGAGGCCGTTCTTCTACGCATGAATGTGGCCATTGCCGCCGAGATCGCATCGCTGAAACTGTCGTCAGACGAGGCGCGCCGCATCGCGCGTTTCGAGATGGCGCGTTATGCCGCCCACGCGCTGATGATGCCCTACCAGCCGTTTCTGGCTGCCGCCCAGAAGGCCCGCTACGATATCGATGTGTTGCGCTCACGCTTTGGCGTATCCTTCGAGCAGGCATCCAACCGCCTGACCATGATGGGCCGCTCGGGCCAGCCGGGCATTCCCTTCTTCATGCTGGAAGTCGACAATGCGGGTCACCGCTTCCGGCGGGCGGGGGCACAGGGCTTTCCCCAGCAGCGCTTTGGCGGCATGTGCCCGAAACTGTCGATCCATGCGGCCTTCACCCAGCCGGGCCAGATTTTCGTCGAAGCGGTCGAAATGCCCGACGGTTCGGAATTCCTGACTATCTCGCGCACCCTGGAAGGCCCGCAGGGGGCGTTCACAGAACGGCCGCGTCGAACCGCGATCCTGCTGGGATGCGACCTGTCCTTCAAGGATGAGATCATCTATGGCGGCGCGCTCGCCCATATGGCGGAAGGTGTTGCGGGCCGTGCCGGCCATCCCGTTTCCACGCCTGTCGGGCCTGCCTGCCGCCTGTGCGAACGCTCCGGTTGCCTTGCGCGGGCCGAGCCTCCAATCACCCGGCCGCTCGGACTGGACGAGATGGTGACCGGCCTTTCTGCCTTCGACTTCCAGTAGGGGAAGCAAGCCGGCAAACTTGACAGGTCCGGACCGGCCCATGCACTGTCGCGGCAACGACAACAATAGCGGGCCATAAATCTTGCAAAACGGGGCACCCAGCCGGACATCCGATCCTCGCATACAGGCAACAAGCGGAAAGGCCGGCGTCCCGCCGGTGCCCCCTACCTCCGACGGCTTTATCTCCGAAGATCACAGGGCCGAATTTGAGGCCTTCATGGCCGCCCACCCCGATCTTGAAGCGGTCGAGTTCCTCATGGTGGATCCCAACGGTGTGATGCGCGGTAAATGGGCGCCGGCCGACGCTTTGAAGAAAGCCTTCAAGGAAGGCGTGAATTTCCCCATGTCGCTGCATGGCCTAGATATCTGGGGCCGCGAGGTGGAAGAGACCGGGCTTCATATCGAGAGCGGTGACCGGGACGGCTACTGCCGCGCCACCCGTGGCTCCCTGTCACTCGTGCCCTGGGCCAAGCGCAAGACCGCGCAGGTGCTGCTCCAGACCTTCACGCCGGAAGGCGAGGCCTTCATGGCCGACCCCCGCCAGGTCCTGAAGCACAAGGTCAGGGAAGCCAACGCCAAGGGCTATTTTCCAGTCGTGGCGTTTGAGCTCGAATTTTACCTGCTTGAACCGGACACCGACTGGGATGATGGCATGCCCGCACCTGTCGGCGCCATGGGCGGGCCCGACCGTCTGCGCATGTACGGCCTTGATGATCTGGCCGAGCACCAGGCCCTGTTCGACATGATCCGCGATGCTGCGCAGGAACAGAAGCTGCCCATCGATACGATTATCAAGGAGGCCGCGCCCGGCCAGTTCGAGGTGAACCTGAAGCATCGTGACGATGCCCTGCGCGCCGCCGACGATGTCATCAAGCTGAAGCGGATCATCTTGGGCTGCGCGCGTGCCCACGGCCTCACGGCCACCTTCATGGCAAAGCCCTTCATCGAATATGCCGGCAATGGCATGCATGTGCACACCTCCATCCTCGATCGCGAGGGCAACAACATCTTCGGCGGCGAGGGCGGCCAGGAGCGTCTCGGCTATGCGGTCACCGGCCTCTTGAAGACCATGCCCGAAGCGCTCCTGATGTTCATCAATACCTGGAACGGATTTCGCCGCATCACGCCCGGCTCCTATGCGCCGACGCGCGCCGTCTGGGCCGAGAACAACCGGTCGGTGGCGGTCCGCATTCCCGTGTCAAATGACGAGAACCGGCGCATCGAGCACCGCATATCGGGCGCCGATGCCAATCCCTATCTCGTCATGACGGCGATCATCGAGGCAATGCTGGAAGGGTTGGAGCAGCGTGTGCCCCCGCCTGCACCGGTGACAGGCAACGCCTACGATGGCGATGGTCCGGCTCTTCCCGACGACATGGACGACGCCTTGAAGCTGATGAGCCGGGGCTCCTTTGCATCCCGTGCACTGGGGCCACTCCTTGCCAAGGTTTACAAGGACCTCAAACGTGCGGAAATCCTTGCCTTTTGGGGCGAGATCACGCCGCTGGAACGCACCAGTTACCTGTGATCGCAGGCCCGTAAAAAGCCGCTTGAGCAGTTGCAAAAAGGCCAATAGCATGGCCTCAGGCGTGGCCGGAAAAACCGGGGCAAGGCACGCGAAAAGACACGTACAGGAGCACTCGATGACCCGATCAAAATTCCTTCTTTCAACCGCGTCTGCGGTCGTGTTCGGTCTGCTGGCCGGACAGGCCGGCGCAGAGGAGCGCGTTGTCAACGTTTACAACTGGTCCGACTATATCGACGATTCAATCCTGGAGGATTTCACCAAGGAAACCGGCATCAAGGTCGTCTACGACGTGTTTGATTCCAACGAAATCCTGGAAACCAAGCTGCTGAAGGGGTCGACCGGCTATGACGTCGTCGTCCCGACCGGCACCTTCCTCGCCCGCCAGATCCAGGCCGGCGTGTTCCAGAAGCTCGACAAGTCGAAGCTCCCGAACCTCGCCAACATGTGGGACGTGATCGCCAAGCGCACCGAAAAATATGATCCGGGCAACGAGTACTCGATCAACTACATGTGGGGCACCACGGGAATTGGCTACAATGTGGGCAAGGTCAAGGAAGCCCTCGGCGTCGACAAGATCGATAGCTGGGCCGCGGTCTTCGACCCGGCAAATGCCGGGAAGCTTGCCGGTTGCGGCATCTACATGCTCGACGCACCCGCAGAAATGATCCCTGCGGCGCTGAACTATCTGGGCAAGAACCCGGACTCAAAGACGGCCGAGGATATTGCTGCCGCCGAGGCCGCCCTGATGGCCATCCGCCCGCATATCCGCAAGTTCCACTCGTCGGAATACATCAACGCGCTGGCCAACGGCGATATCTGCGTGGCGATCGGCTGGTCGGGCGACGTGTTCCAGGCGCGTGACCGTGCTGCCGAGGCCGACCAGGGCGTCGAGATTGCCTACTCGATCCCGAAAGAAGGCGCGCAGATGTGGTTTGACCAGATGGCCATCCCCGCCGATGCGCCGCATGTGGCCGAAGCCCATGAATTCCTGAACTACATCATGAAGCCGGAAGTCATTGCCAAGGCGTCGAACTACGTCTTCTACGCCGACGGCAACAAGGCCAGCCAGGAACTGCTCGACGAGGAAGTGCGCGGTGACCCGGCCGTCTATCCGGACGAGGCGACGACCGAAAAGCTCTTCACGACGACGCCGCCCGACAACAAGGAGCAGCGGCTCTTTACCCGCACCTGGACCAAGGTCGTCACCGGCCAGTAAGCAGGAAAATGGAAAACCCCGGTGCTGGCGCATCGGGGTTTTTCACGATGGACAGGGCGTGACACGGATTTCGGGGGTCAGGGCATGAAATCGCTGGGCAGCATTCGCAGGAGTTTTGCGCCGTGGAATGATCCGGGCGCCAAGCCCTACATCGTTTTCAGGAATGTCACGAAGCGCTTCGGGGATTTCACGGCCGTCGATGACCTGTCGCTGGACGTTTTCAATCGCGAGTTTTTTGCCCTTCTGGGAGCATCGGGCTGTGGCAAGTCCACGCTGCTTCGCATGCTGGCCGGTTTCGAACACCCGACCTCCGGCCAGATATTGCTCGACGGACAGGACCTCGCCGGCATCCCGCCCTACCGGCGGCCGGTCAACATGATGTTCCAGTCCTACGCGCTTTTCCCGCACATGACAGTGGAAAAGAATATCGCCTTCGGCCTGAAGCAGGACGGAATGGAAAAGGGCGCCATCGCTGAACGCGTGGCCGAAATGCTGAAGCTGACCAAGCTTGAGAAATTCTCCCAGCGCAAGCCGCACCAGCTCTCCGGCGGCCAGCGCCAGCGCGTGGCGCTGGCACGCTCCGTGGCAAAGCGTCCCAAGGTGCTGTTGCTGGATGAGCCGCTGGGTGCGCTGGACAAGAAGCTGCGCGAGGAGACCCAGTTCGAGCTGATGGACCTGCAACAGGAACTGGGGCTGACCTTCATGGTCGTCACCCATGACCAGGAAGAAGCCATGACCATGGCCGACCGCATCGCGGTCATGGACCATGGCAAGATCAAGCAGGTGGCAACGCCCGCCGAAGTCTATGAAGCCCCGGCTTCACGGTTCGTCGCCGACTTCATCGGCAACGTGAATCTCTTCGATGGCACGGTGACCGACCGCGACGCGACCGGCGCCATGATTGCCGGCGCCGATGGAATCGAGATCCAGGCCGCCAACCCCTCCAATGCGGAGAAGGACGCGGCGGTGACCTTCGCAATCCGCCCGGAAAAGATCCGCGTTTCCCCGGCCAAGCCTGCAAACGCCCGTCTCAACATGATCGACGGTGAGGTCTGGGACATCGCCTATCTCGGCGACATGACCGTGTTCCATGTCCGTCTGGACTCCGGAAAGGTCATTCGGGCTTCCATGCTCAACAATTCCCGCCTCGTCGAGAACGCCCTGACCTGGGGTGACCGGGCCTGGATCAGCTTCGATGCCGATGGCGGCGTCGTGCTGACAAGCTGAGGGAGAGGCCGGGATGAAACTCGTTTCCGCCATCTTCAGCCGGCTCGTCATCCTCATTCCCTATGCCTGGCTGGCCTTCTTCTTCCTTGTCCCGTTCCTGATCGTTTTCAAGATTTCGCTGTCCACATCGGCGATTTCCATGCCGCCTTATACCCCTGTCTTCGATGGCATCGGCACGTGGTGGGCCGGGATCAAGCAATTTACCGTCGACAACTACCTCTGGATCACCGAGGACGCGCTGTACGTGAAGGCCTACATGTCGAGCCTCGTGATCGCGCTGGTCTCGACTTTTCTGGCGCTGCTTGTCGGTTTCCCGCTGGCATACGGCATGGCGCGCGCACCGTCGACGGTTCGCCCCGTCCTGCTGATGCTGGTCATCCTGCCCTTCTGGACCTCGTTCCTGATCCGCGTTTACGCCTGGATCGGCATCCTCAAGCCCGAAGGACTGCTCAACCAGTTCCTGATGTGGATCGGGGTGATCTCCGAGCCGCTCCAGATCTATAACACCCATTGGGCCATCTTCATCGGCATCGTCTATTCCTACCTGCCCTTCATGGTGCTGCCGATCTACTCCACGCTGGAGAAAATGGACTATTCGCTGATCGAGGCCGCGCAGGACCTTGGCTGCCCGCCCATCACCGCCTTCTGGAAGATCACCTTTCCGCTCTCCATGCCGGGCATCATTGCCGGTTGCTTCCTCGTCTTCATCCCGGCCGTCGGCGAGTTTGTCATTCCCGACCTGCTCGGCGGATCGCAGACGCTGATGATCGGCAAGACGCTGTGGAGCGAGTTCTTCAACAATCGGGACTGGCCGTTGGCATCCGCCGTAGCAGTCATCCTGCTGCTGCTTCTGGTCGTGCCCATCGTGTTGTTCCAGAATGCGCAGGCCAAGGCGCAGGAAGCGGGGAAGTGACATGAACACCACCTGGTCGCGCTTCAACATCGTCTCGGTCGTCTTTGGCTTTGCCTTCCTCTACCTGCCGATCGTCATTCTCGTCATCTACTCCTTCAACGAAAGCAAGCTTGTCACGGTCTGGGGCGGCTTCTCCACCAAATGGTATGGCGAACTGCTCAACAACAAGGGCCTGCTCGATGCCGCCTGGGTCACGGCCCGCGTGGCGCTCCTGTCCGCCACAATCGCCACGGCGCTCGGCACACTGGCCGCGCTGGCCCTCACACGTTACACGCGGTTCCGCGGCAGGCTGCTGTTCTCGGGCATGGTCTATGCGCCGCTGGTCATGCCGGAGGTGATCACGGGCCTGTCTCTTACGCTTCTGTTCCTGGCCATCGGCATGGCGAGCGGTTTCTGGACCGTGACCCTTGCCCACGTCACCTTTTCCATGTGCTTTGTGGCGGTTGTAGTCCAGTCCCGTCTGGTTACCTTCGACCGGTCGCTGGAGGAGGCAGCCATGGACCTTGGTGCGAACCCGGTGACGACCTTTTTCCAGGTAACCCTGCCCAACATCCTGCCGGCCGTGGTATCGGGCTGGATGTTGGCATTCACCCTGTCGCTGGACGATCTGGTGATCGCGTCCTTCACCTCCGGTCCAGGCGCGACCACACTGCCGATGAAAATCTACAGCCAGGTCCGTCTTGGCGTGACACCGGAGATCAATGCCGTCTGCACCATCCTGATCGCTTTTGTGTCGGCGGGCGTCATCGTGGCGTCGATCATGAACAAGCGCAAGGAAGTGCAACGCATGCGCGACGAACAGGCTGCCTTTGCCAATTGAGGCCCGCTGTGCTCAGCCGCGCGGCGGGCGCAGAAGGAAGACCACAAGCCAGACAGGCAGGATGAACATCGAGCCGAGCACGATGTTCGGGATCGCCCATTGGGCACCTCGCTCCATGAGGCCGAGCACGTTTTCCGGTGTCAGGCCCACCTGTTGCAGGATGTCGGCGGCCGAGATGTTCAGCGCAGACAGGCCGGCTCCGGTGATCAGGGAAATCGCCGCGATCTTGAACAGACCTGTCAGAAACCGGAACACTGGAAATCCCCCTTGCGCGGCGGAATCCTATCGTGATTCGCAAGTGACGGGAATCGCCCGGCCTTGCGCTCCCGTCACGGATGATGAAGCGGCGTCGCGAGTATGGGCGTGATGAACGGCGAGCTCCAGGAGCCGCCGACAAAGAAGCGGATTTCGTCGCCCGTGGCGGGATCGCTGGCCGGATCGGGCTCCTGCGCCGGCGCCGAAGGCCCGAGCGTTCCGGAGAGCGCAAGGCTCCTGTCCGCGTAGGGAATGACGCCGGTGAGCCGGACGAGATTGTCGGAATTGCGGATTTCGGCTTTCTGGATCGTTGCGGCACCCGCGTTGAGTTCCGCCTCGAGTTCGGCGACGTCAAAGGGGAATACGTCTCCTTCAAGCAACTGCAGCCCGAAGAATCCGCGCGCTTCCATTTGTTTGCGGAAGGCACCGGCGTCGAGATCGGGAATCGAACCCTTGATGAACTTGGCCGAAAACGAGCCCGATGACTGCTCCAGCAATTGCCGCCAGGTGCGCGCCTTTCCTTCGAGGATCAGGGAGATCGTTCCTGTTCCACTCGGAAAGCGGTTCGGACGTCCCATGGCATCGCCGACGGCCTTGCCGTCGATGTCGGTCGCCAGCACACGCAATTCCCCGGTGTAGGGCCAGCTCTCGGAGCTCAGCCGCAGCCCGGCCTGAACAACGCCGCCAAACGCCGTGGCGTCGGAAATATCAAGCACGGCCAGTCCGTCCTTGACCTGGACCGTCGAGGCAACCTTTTCCATCGAAAGCGACGCGAGTGTCGCTGTGGCAGCCGAAAGACGCACATCGAGCCCGATGGGGAGCCTTCGCTTGGCCTCGATCCGCTCATTGCTGGTCATTGTTTCGGGCGGCGGAGATGTGAAGGCAGCCATCAGCGCGTCAAGATCAAGGAAATCGAAATCCAGCGCACCGGCTATCTGTGGCACATCGGCGGTGAAGGATATCTCCAACGCGCCCTTCGCTGTCACATCGGTGCCCGAAAAAGCAGCGTCGTCGAGCTTCAGACGGCCCGCATCGCCGGAGACCGCCGCCTTCATGCCGGTCGGGCCAGGTGATATGCCGGGAATGAATGGCAGCTTCAGCCACTCTGCGGCACGTGAGGGCGCGGTGCTCTGAAGCGACAGTTGCCCGTCACCGTGCAGGCTGGGCAAGCGGTTGAGCGTGCCGTCGTAATTGGCAATCAGCAACGGCGAAGAAAGGGACAACTCCACGTCCGAAAGACCACCTGCAAGCAGCAGGACCGGCTGCGCCACAGCCCCTTCCACGCTGAGCGACTCGCCATTCCAGATGCCGGACATGGCCAGCGTGAGGGGGGCATTCAGCCGCGGCCAGACGAGTTTCCCGTTGAGCGCGGACAGGAAAAGCTTGCCCTCGTCCTTGTCGGCCGATGCAACTCGCCCGTCGACAATCTCGATTGTTCCGATACTGCGGCCGGGAATGTCTTTGGTCTTCCCCTTGTTTCTGGCGTCTGAAAGCTGCCTGGAAACCCGCGCAATGGCCTTGCCGACATGGCCGGTTCGCGGCAAGGCGGCTTCCAGCGTCATGCCGGTGTCAGGGTCAAGGAAAAGCACGGGCCGCACAAGTCGCATGGCGGTGAACTCGATCCGGCCGGAGACAGCAGCCAGCGCTGAAAGCGACACCTCCAATTCATCGGCCTTCAGCAAAGGTGTGTTGCCTTGACCCGGACCGAGCATGCGCACGGCCTTCAGGCGCACACGGATGTCGGGGAAGAGGGTGATGTGCGGGGCTTCGCCAATCGTGATCCTGTGCCCGGCAAGACTCCCGACTTCCTGCGTGATCCGGTCGCGGATCAGCGATGTGGAGGCCAAAAGGGGCAGGGACAGGATCATCAGAGCAGCCGCTGCGAATACTGCCAGCCCGGCGAGCGCCAGTTTCCTGAAGACGGGTGATGCCATGCCTGCCCGGTTCCGCTGCTTGTTTTTCTTGTTCCTGCGATATCCCAGTCTTCAGGGTTTAACCATCGCCATGGCCATTTCAAGATGAACCGGGGCACCTAGCCGGGTTCCGCACGGTTTTGTCTGCTTTGGCGCCGCCTTTGGCCCCACCGTGCCGGTGTCAACTGCCGCCATTCAGCCGATTGCCGGCACAGTCCATGCGCGGGCCGGAATCGTTCCGGTCGCTGGCAGTCCGTACACCAAGCCTGTCGGGATCATCGGGTCGGCCGTGCTGAATGCAGTCCGTGGCCACGCTCGTCACAACAAGGACGCGCTCGCCGATCCCGCAGCGCTCGGCCCTGCCACAGAATTCCTGCGCTGCAGGAATGGGCGGATGCACCAAGGTTAATACTTTCTTGCGCGAAAATTTACCAAGGTATGCCAGACAGGGACAGTTGTTAAAATTCCCCTTCACCGGTTAGGGATTTGGTAAGGGGTGTCGCGCATAGTGCATGTAACTTCAGGGTGTATATCACGTTCCTGACCGAATTTGACATTGCGACGCGCCGTGAACAGCAGACACTATCAGGCGCCTTCTCCGGAAGGCGCCTTTCTTTTTGCGCTCTGCCGTTCAGGCCGTCTCGTCGCGCATCAGAGTTCTCGTCAGCAGCAGAACGGGAATGAGCGCCGTTGCAATGATCAGCAGGGCGGCCAAGGCGCCATCTTCAACAACTCCACGCGATGCGTTTTCGTAGACATGGGTGGCGAGCGTCGGAAAGCCGAAGGGCCGCAGCAGGATGGTGGCGGAGAGCTCTTTCACCGTGTCCACAAAGACCAGCACAGCCGCCGTGACAATGGCGGGCCGGAGCAACGGCAGAAGGATGCTGCGTGCGCTGGTTGATGGCGGTGCACCAAGCACGCGCGCTGCATCGTCCACATTGCGCGGCAACTTGTCCATTCCCGAGCGGATCGTGCCTTCCGCAAGCGCCAGGAACCGGATGGTGCAGGCGTAAATGATGGCCGCTGCCGTCCCCGAGAGGAGAAGCCCGGTCGGCAGGCCGAAAAGACGGCGCATCACGCCGTCCACACCATTGTCGAAGCGGGCAAGCCCGAACAGCAGGCCGAGCGCCAGCACGGTGCCTGGCAGAGCATAGCCGATTGTTGCCAGCCGGGCCATGGACACGACGCGCTTGCTTCTGGCCAGCCGGACCGCGTTCAGCAGCATGAGCGCCAGTGCTGTTGTCAGCACGGCGGTAATCGTGGCCACGAGGATGGAGTTGCCCAGCGCGGCATGGAGTTCCGGCGACGCGATTCCATCCAGCCGGCGTAGCGCAAAGCCCGACAGCACGTACACCGGGATGCCGAACCCGGCCAGCACGGGGAGCGATGTGGCCATCGTGGCGGTCAGTGCACGCCATCCGGAAAGCCGGATCCGGGGTGGCCGGGCGCGCATCTGGGTGGCCCGCGCCGCGTGATAGCGCTGGCGGCGGCGCGCCCATTGTTCGGCCATCACCAATGCAAACACGATCACCATCATGATCATGGCGATCTGCGCCGCGCCTTCCAGGCTGCCGCGGTTGAGCCATGTCGAATAGACGGAGAAGGTAAGCGTACGCACGCCGAGATATTCCACGGCGCCGATGTCGTTGATCGTTTCCATCAGCACGAGAGCGACACCGGCGACAATGGCTGGCCGGGCGACCGGCAACAGCACGGTCCGGAAAACCCTGAACGGCGGGGAGCCCAGCGTGCGCGCCACGTCGGCCACGTTTCGGCCCTGCATCAGGAAGACGACCCGCGTCGTCATGTAGACATAGGGAAAGAGCACGGCGGTCAGGACGACAGCAGCACCCCAGGTGGAGCGGATGTCGGGAAACCAGTAGTCACGGGCGGAGCGGAACCCGAACAGGGCACGTATGGCGCCTTGAACCGGTCCTGTGAAATGGAAGAACTCGCCGAAGGCGTAGGCCGCCAGGTAGGGCGGCACAGCGACAGGCAGGATGAGTGCCCATGCCATCAACCGGCGTAGCGGAAAATCATGGGCGACAACGAGCCAGGCCGCGGTGACACCGATGCTGGCTGTTCCGGCCGCCACCAGCACCAGCAGCAGGAACGTGGTGCCGAGCGATTGCGGCAGCACGTTTTCAGCCAGATGCTGCCAGTCGCCGAAGCCGCCGGTCAGCGCGATGCCGCACAGCACAAGCACCGGCATGAGCACAAGAAGCACCAATCCGCCCACCGACGATGTCAGCAGGCGGTGGGATGCCTGGCGCGCTGGTGCCAGGAAGGGATGCCGGTGAGCCGTGGACGGCCGGAGCGGGACTGTCGGCAAAGCTTGCAAGTCTCCCGTCACCACGTTCCTCCGGTCAGGACGCCCTAGTTTGCCGGACCGTCATCGAAATGCGTGCGGTCAACCATTTCTGAGGCGGCCTTCCGGTTCTTGGCAACCTCGGTGAGCGGCAGCGTGTCCGCCTTGAGCGTGCCGAAGGCGCCAACGATGTCGGATGCGGGGACACCGGCCTTGACCGGATACTCGAACACCTGCGCGGCGTAGACTGCCTGTGCCTTGTCGCCCGCCAGAAATTCCATCAGCTTCAGCGCGGCATCGTGATGCGGCGCGTTTTTCGCCATCGCCATGCCGGAAATGTTCACATGGGAACCTTGGCCGTCAATATCCGGGAAGATGACCTTGATTGAAGCGGCCCAGTCCTTCTGTTCCGGTTCCTTGTCGTTGGTCTGCATCAGGCCGACATAGTAGGTGTTGCCGAGTGCGACGTCGCATTCGCCCGAGTAGATGCCCTTCGCCTGGCCACGGTCGTTGCCATCGGGCTTGCGGGCAAGGTTGTCGCGGACGGCCGTCATCCATTCTTCCGTCTTTGCTTCGCCCCAGTGGGCGATCAGCGCGCCGAACAGGGCCAGATTGTAGTCGTGCTGACCCGAACGGACACAGATGCGGCCCTTCCATTCCGGCTTCGCCAGATCGCCATAGGACAGCGCATCCTGCGGGACACGCTCCTTCGAGGCATAGATGACGCGCGCGCGCCGGGTGATGCCGAACCATTCATTGCCGGCATCGCGGTATTCGGCCGGAATGGCGGCATTCAGCGTTTCGCTCCTGACCGGCTGGACGATACCTGCCTGCTGTGCCTTCACCAGCTTGGCAACGTCTGTCGACAGGATCACGTCGGCAGGCGAGTTGACGCCTTCGGCGGCAATCCGCTCTTCAAGGCCCTTGTCGAGAAATAGCACCTGCGTCGCAATGCCGGTTTCAGCGGTGAAGGCATCCAAAACCGGCTTGATCAGTTCCGGCTGGCGATAGGAATAGATGTTGACGGTGTCGGCAAGGGCCGGGAGGGCAAGGGCGGCAGACGTGAAGGCAGCCGCTGCAAAGGCAGCAAGTCGGGTCATTGTTTTCTCCAATACCTGCGGGATTCAAGGTCCCGCGGAACGAGCGAATACCGGGGCAAAAGCCCCGCACCCGGCTTGAATGCTATGGCAGCCGGTTCAGATCAAGACAAAAGACCAGCAAAAACAACTGATTGGAACTTTTCTAAACTGCACGTACGGGGCATGGCGTCTCAGTGGTCGGCCAGCACGCGCGGGGCAGGGAAGGTCACCTGAACCATCGTTCCCTCGCCGGGCTTTGAATTGATTGAGAAAACCGCGCGGTTGGCCTCCACCATCGCCTTGGTCAGCGGCAGGCCAAGACCGGTGCCGTCGCCGCGTGTGCGGTGCATGGTGTTGATCTGCTTGAAGGGCTTGAGTGCGTGCTCGACATCGGCATCCGACATGCCGATCCCGGTGTCACGCACCCGCATCACCACTTCACCCGTGGGCTCATAGACGGTCGAGACGATCACCTGACCGCCGGGCGGCGTGAATTTCACCGCATTCGACAGCAGGTTCAATGCGATCTGCTTGATGGATCGAAGGTCGGCCACCACGTCGGGCAGGCCGGATGCAAAGGACGACCGGATGATCACCCGTTCGCGATTGGCCTGCGGCTGCATGATGGCGACAGCCTCGGTCAGTGCGTCGTTCAGCGCCACCGCCTCGTAACTCAGCTCCTGCTGGCCTGCCTCGATTTTGGAGATGTCGAGCAGGTCGTTGACCAGGTCGAGCACATGGTTGCCCGAGCGGTTGATGTCGCGCAGATAGTCCTTGTAGCGCTCGTTGCCGACCGGACCGAACCTTTCGCCGATCATCAGTTCCGAAAAGCCGATGATCGCATTGAGTGGCGTGCGGATTTCATGGCTGACCCGTGCGAGGAATTCGGTCTTCTGCACGGAAGCCGTTTCCGCCTGCCTGCGGGCTTCCGTCAGCTCGTCTTCGGCGCGTTTCCACTGGGTGATGTCACGCATCACGGCACAGAAACCGCCCTCGCGTGGTAGCCGCCCGATGGTCATGAACAGCGGAATGAACCGGCCTTTTGCCTCCCGGCCGATGACCTCGCGCCCGTCATTGAGCACGCTGGCAACGCCGTTGTCGGCCAGACCTTGCAGATAGTCGCGCGCCGCGCGCTGGCTTTCCACGGCAAACAGATGCGTGAACGGCTTGCCCGACACTGCGTCATTCTCGAAACCGAACAGCGCCTGTGCCGAGCGGTTGAGCGCACGCACGGTGCCGCCATTGTCAATGAGGACCACGCCATCGGTGGCAGTGTCGAGAATCGTGTTGAGCTGGTTCACCGTGGCGCGAAGCTGTTCGGGCGTTCCGTCGGCCAGGAAGGCATTGACGTGGGGCGCCCGCTCGCCGGAAGCCTCGGCGGTTGCGTCCGCCTCCGTCAGGGCGGCGACGGACGTGCCCGGCCCCTCGTCGTCCTGCGGGGTGAAGGCCAGCATCAGCGCCTTGCCGCCATGCCACATCACCGATTGCATGTGGGTCTTGACCGGGCGGATGTCTCCGCCGGCCATCCGCAGCATCTGGTGGGTCCCGGGCTCGCCGTTGGAGTCGGCAAACAGGATGTCAAGACCACCTGCTGCTTCCATCTGTGCCAGGCTCTCATGGCCCGACAGGGTGAGGAAGGCGGAATTGGCATAGGCGATGTGATCGCCGCGCGTCACGATCAGGGCCATGGGCAGCCGCGCGAGGAAGGAAGGGGACAGGTCGCCAGCCTGGAATCGGAAGCCGCGGGGCGGCATGTCTCCGGCGCGTTCCGCATCATCATGCGCCGCATCTGTTTCAGTGTCCTCGGCAAAGCACTCGTCATCTGCGGAAGCTTCGTCTTCCTCCGCCGATGCCGGCTCGCCCTCCACGGGGACGTGCAAGCGGATCGCCTCATCGGCGTCCATGAGAATATCCTCATGGCCCTTTGCCGTTGTGGACTCCTCAAGGTATTCGGTTGCCGCCAATGCGCCGGTCTCGAGGGGCGGAACCAATCCGGCTTCATCATCGGACAGGGCATCGGCAGGCGCATCCGCCGAAACGATGGCATCGGCGTCCTGGACCGATGACGTGGCGGTCAGATGCGCTTGGCCATCACCATCTGTTGTGTCGAACAGGGCTTCCGGCGGCTCCAGGTCATAGGCTTCGTCATCTGGAGAGCCGAAACGCGGCATTTCAACCGGCTCGCCATGCTCCAAGGAACGTGAAGCGTTGTCCGGCCGTGACCGCGTACCAATGCCTTCCACGAAAGCCGAAGCCAGCAGGTCCTCGTCGCCGTCCGCAGCGTCATCGGCCTGAAGGTAGGCTTCGCCGGTTTCCACCTCATCCGCCGCCGCGTTGCCCGGCGCAGCGTCAAATCCATCGCCCGTCTCGCGGTCGTCGGTCAGCAAGGCCGCCATGGCGTCGCTGCCTTCGTCGTTTGCGGCAACGGACGCCGGGGCATCCGTAACCATGGCCTCAGCGCCCGGATCCGCGTCCGCACCGGGTTCGGCCACGGCATCGTCTGGTTGGGACTGGTGCGGAGCCAGACTCCAGGCGTTGATGGCGGGCACAGCGGGTTTTGCGGCCTCCTCCCCGGGCGGAGCCGCAAAGACGTCAGCCTCGTCCTCCACATCATCATTGTCATCGTCAATGCCGGCGGATTTCAGTGTTTCGCCGATGGCCCGGAAGGCCTGGCGCTCCGAAGCCGACAGCCGGCGGTCCGACGGCTTCTCCCGATGCTCCGCCAGGCTGATGATCTTGTCTGTCGTGCGCCGCTTGGGCGATTCGGCAATTTCCAGTGCGGGAGCTTCGCCGTGGAAGGGATCGGTATCTTCCAGCCCCGGGAGCGCGGCAGAGACGGATGCGTTGTCCGCTGAACCCTGGTCCCCCGCTACAGCCTCGTCTTCCAAGGGGAGTCCCGGAACATCGGCCGGACCGGCTTGTGCCGGGTTTGGCGTTGCTTCGGCGAGCCGGGCCACTCCGAAGCCACGAAAACCCTGGAACACCCTGTCGCGGTCGTAGACAGGCAAGGCGGCAAGGTCGACGGGGACGCAGAGGTCCGTTCCCTCCAGAGGCCAGCGTACAGAGCGTCCAGACCAGGTGTCGCGCCGTGACAGCAGACCGGCGATCTCGCCGTCCGGGTCAAGATCAAGACGCGTCGCCACCTCGGCAAAGCTCGCGCCGATCACGTCGCGGGCAGCCGGACCGATGGCATCAATGAATTCCTGCGATAGCGCAGTGAACCGGCCGTCAGCATCGGTTCTCCAGACAAACCGGACCGGGGCCTGCTCCGAAGCGGAAATTGTCCGGGGGTCTTGTCCGTCCGTAGCGTCATGCCGGTCTGCCGCGCCGCTCTCCTCCGTCATGCCGGTGGTTTCAGTTTCGCTCACCTTATCAACGGATGAGCCGGTTTCCGGCTCTTCATGCTCCGCTTCGCTAGCCGTTGCCTGCCAGATTTCGTCTGCGGAGGCTTCGTCTTCAAGGTTCGGGGCCCCGGATACCGAGGGGACCACCTCGCCGTTCTCATCGAAATACCAGTCGTCGTGGCGCGGAAGACGTTCGGAGCGGTTGTCGTTCCGTCCGGCCATGGAGCGGGAATCCTGCCCGTGGTCGCGCGGTCTCCCGGGTTCGGCCGTTGCACGCACGCCCGGCCCGCCAAAAGCCATGCCGACAAGTTCGGCGACGCTGCGCGGGGTCTCGGAAAGCACCGCTTCATCGTCTTCAGGGGAAACTTCGGGCGTTTCGGTGGCGATCTCGCCGGACGGCCCGTCCGCAACGCCTTCACTGTCGGTCAGGGGTTCCACCGCCAGCAGGAGATGCACCGCGGGATCGTCGGCCATTCGGGCGAAGCCTGCCGGAATGAGCCCGTGGGCTGAAGGCACCAGCCGTTTGACCAGCCGGTCGCTCTCATGGGCCACGTCTTCGATCAGCGCGGCAATCGTTTCATCTTCGATCCCAAGGCCGGAATATCCGGGCGTGGCGGCCGCAACCTTGCCATTGGCCGCGATGAGCGCGGCATGCTGGCCTTCGCCTGCCAGTCCGGACAGCGCAGTTTCGGCCTGATCTGCCCCCGCAGGTTTTGGTTGCGACAAAAGAACAGCAGCTTCGCCGCCCGGCATGCGGATGCCCTGCACATGCAGGGCGATCAGGCGCGAGTGCAGGCCGGAGACCATCCGCACCATCACGGGCATGGCTGTGGCAAGAAGCGGGTAGCCGCGCAGCGCGGAAATCTGCCGCCGGGCATGGACGGGTAGCCCGCTTCCCGCACCGATGGCGGTTTCCACGCTGTCATGTCCGAAAAGCGCGGCCCCGGCGCCGTTGGCCCAGAGGATGCTGTCCAGATCCGTGGTGAGGATGGCAAGGGAATCGCCGCGCGTGAATCCGTCGCGTACGCCGTCGCGCACTGCAATGTCGAGAAAAGGATACGCGCCCGTCGTCATCGTGCCGCTGCCGGTCCTGCTTTTGGCCAAGCCCCGCCGTCAAGGCGGATTTACCCAATATTAATAAAGATTGGCGCGCGGCGCGTCCACCGCGCAGCGCAGACGGAAAAGGCCAAGATGGCGGGTTGGTTAACATGATTTTTGTGCAGTGCAAAAAAAGATGTTGCAATGCACAAAATCCGGCGCTATATGATGATCATTGCAGATCAACAGGCCCACACGGCCAAACAAGGATGGAAGAAATGAGCAAGGCCAAGACCCCCGAATTCGCCCAGTTCGATACCACTGCTGCCGCCGACCAGGTGCGCGCCTTCGCCGAAAAGGGCGTTGAGCAGACCCAGGAAGCCTATGCCAAGCTGAAGGCCGGCGCTGAAGATGCCCAGAAGATGGTTGAAGACTCCGTCGAGACCGTCAAGGGTGCCACCAAGGACGTCTCGCTGAAGACGATCGCTGCCCTGCGCGCCAACGCCGAAGCCGGCTTCGCCCACATGGAATCTCTGCTCGGCATCAAGTCGGTTTCCGAGTTCGTCGAGCTGCAGACCGCCTACATGCGCAAGCAGGCCGAGATGGCTGCCGAGCAGGTCAAGGACATGCAGGCCGTGACCACCAAGGCTGTCGAAGAAGCCACGAAGCCTGCCAAGCAGGCTTTCGAGAAGGCCGTCAAGGACTTCAAGATCGGCTGATCGCTGACTGACTTTACCCTGCGCGCCCTCCTCCTCCTTCCAGGCGCGCAGGCTCGCTTGGCCGCTCCTCCTCCCGGCGGTCATGCACAGGAAAGGCCGGGCCTCCAATGCCCGGCCTTGTCCTTTTCGGGAAATGCAGGGAGCCAAAAAACGCCCGCCGCTTCCCGCATTATGGCTTGAAACGCGGCCCAAATGTCCGTATGGACACGACGCCCGACACGGCATGCGCGGTTGTAGCTCAGTTGGTTAGAGCGTTGGATTGTGGCTCCAAAGGTCGGTGGTTCGAATCCACCCAACCGTACCACTCCCCGGACATGTGAAACCTCCCGCCGGGCAAGACATCAGAACAGTTCGCCTTGGCCTCCGCCCGTCTTTCGCGGCGTGCTGGCCGGTCTGCGTTTTGCCGCAGGCGCGACCGGTGCGGGTGGTTCCCCGCTTCCCGCCTGGACGGTTGCTTGGGTCCGTCCGTCCATGAACTCGATCATCAGCGCCTGGCCGGCGGCCGTATCGCGGCTTCTGGCAACCAGTTGGCCGTCGCCGTCGCGCACAATGGCATAGCCGCGCTGGAGCGTCGCCTTGTAGGAGAGGCTCGAAGCCATGCGCGTGGCCTGCTCCATGCGGCGGCGCTTTTCGTCCATCTGGCGCGATTGTGCGCGCCGTAGCGATTCACCAAGGCGCTGCAGGGATTGGCTCCCGTGGTTGAGCCGGAAGAGCAGGTTCTGCGGGCTGAGCCGGGCCGAAATCTCCCGAAGCCGCGCGCCCTTGCGCTCCGTGTTCACGGTCAGCATGCGGCCGAGATTGGTGGCCGCCTCGTCAAATCGGCGGCGCGGCAGCGCCAGCAACTGGTCGGGCTGCGGAATCGCACGTGCAGCAGCGCGCAGCGATTCACGGCGGCGGTCGAGCAGGCGGGCCGTGGCACCGGACAGCCGGGCCGAAAGGGTGGCCAGCGTCGCGTCGAGTTCGGCTTTCACCGGGACCGCCATCTCCGCCGCACCGGTTGGCGTTGGCGCCCGCACATCGGCGGCAAGGTCGATCAGCGTCCAGTCGGTCTCGTGCCCGACCGCTGAAATGACAGGAATGGCCGAGGCCGCGACGGCGCGCACAACCGCCTCGTCGTTGAACCCCCAGAGATCCTCCAAGCTGCCTCCGCCGCGCGCAACAATGAGGACGTCGGGACGCGGGACCGGTCCGCCCGGCGGAAGCGCATTGAAGCCGGCAACGGCCTGCGACACTTCCGTTCCCGTCGTATCGCCCTGAACGCGCACCGGCCAGACAATCACATGCAGCGGAAAGCGGTCGGTAATGCGGTGGATGATGTCGCGGATGACAGCACCCGTCGGCGAGGTGACGACGCCGATGACGCGCGGCATGTAGGGCAGGGGGCGTTTGCGCGTGGCGTCAAACAGGCCCTCGGCGCCCAGGCGGCGCTTGCGCTCTTCCAGCAACGCCATCAGGGCACCGGCGCCCGCCGGCTCCAGCGAATCGATCACGATCTGATACTTGGACGAGCCCGGGTAGGTCGTAAGCTTGCCGGTCGCGATAACTTCCATGCCCTCTTCGGGCCGGAAGCGCAGGCGCGAAAACTGGCCTTTCCAGATGACCGCCTCCAGCCGCGCACGCTCGTCTTTCAGCGAAAAATAGGCATGGCCCGACGAATGCGGACCGCGATAGCCGGAAATCTCGCCACGCACACGAACGTGGCCGTAGACGTCCTCCACGGTGCGCTTGAGCGCGTTGGAAATCTCCGAGACGGAAAATTCCGCAGCATTGCTTTTCGATTCGCTGTCCATGACGCCATTGGCACAAGCAAGAAGCGCTCGGTCAAGCCTGCCTGGCGGAGCGCGCTACCAGCCGCCGGGCTGCGGAGCCTTCAGCCTGGACGCCCGGATCGGCCCCGCTTCGCCGGGAATGTCGTAGGGTCCCGACGCAAGGGTGGAAGGGACCGTCAGGTTGTCCAGGCTTTCGGCCATGTGGCGCGCCAGCGCGTCAACCAGCACCGGGTTGCTCGTACGTCCGCGCAGGATACCGATGCCCACATCGCCCAGTGGCTTGAACCCGTCGGCTTCACCCAGCACCCGCATGCCCGGTCGCAGCGCGCATTCCGGCAATACGGAGACGGCCTGGCCCGACAGCACGGCGGCGGCGATTACCGTCGCCGACCAGCTGTTGAAAATGATCCGGTGGTCGCGGTCCATGGTAGCCAGCGCATTGACGGCCCGCTCACGCCACTTGCAGGATGGCCGCCCCAGCGCCAGCGGAACCACGGGCTCCAGATGCGTGTCATGGGCCGCCGACGACACCCAGAGCAACGGCTCACGCCGCACGATCTCCGCCGCACCGTCCATGTCGGTCCGTGTGATGAGAGCGATGTCGAGCGTTCCCCGCCGGATTTCATCGATCAGGTTGTAGGTCGGCTCGCAGAGCACCGTCAGTTCCACGCGCGGGTTGGAGCGCATGAACCGCCCGATGATTTCGGGCAGGAAACGCTCGGCATAATCATCCGGCGTACCGATGCAGACGTGGCCTTCCAGCCGGCTTTCATCAAAGGCCGCCATGGTCTCGTTGTTCAACTGGATCATGCGGCGCGCAAAGGCCGTCAGCCGTTCGCCGTCCTCGGTCAGCCGGTTCATCCGGCCATCCTTTTCGAACAGGGCCTTGCCGAGGCGCTCCTCCAGCTTGCGCATCTGCATCGAGACGGCGGATTGGGTCCGGTGCACCAATTCGGCCGCGCGGGTGAAAGAGCCGGTTTCCGCGATAGCAAGGAAGGTGCGCAACTGGTCGAGATCGAGAGGGGCTGGCATGGCGTTCCATCAATGATGTTGATGGCAGAAATTAGAAACATTCGTTCGACTAATCAATCCTGTGGTTGCATCCTTCACGCGTCCCGCAAGCCTGTAGACATGGAGACAAGCGGCATGACGCCGCAAATGAAGCGAAGCGGCATGGCGCCGCGCCAGGCTGCAAGGCGGTTCAAGGAGAACGAACATGACACTGGTTGCTGCTGCCACGATTGCCCTTGCCCGACTCGCGCCTGCCGCGCGCGCCGCGGCCCGTGCGGCCGCCCCGGTGAAACACCTTGCCGCCATGTGGCTGGCCCAGCGCGACCTGAACCGTCTCGCCGGCCTGTCCGATCGCGACCTGTCCGATGTCGGGATCACCCGCGGCGACCTGTTCGACATTCGCGCAAGCCGCTGGACCGCGGATGCCACGCGCCGGTTGCAGATCGATCCCGAAACGGCAGCGCGCCGCGTCTGCTGACCATCCTCCCGGGACGCAGGACCGCGCGTCCCCGCCTTCGCGGGCGCTCCCTTTGCAAGGGCCGGGTCCCCTCCGGCAAGCCCGCGCACCTGGCCCGGCCGGCACTCCACCGGCCGGGTTCTTTCGTCCCAAGCAAAAGGCCCGGCGCAGGGGCCGGGCCTTGAGCGGAAGGATTGAGGGGTCTCAGCGGTTGCGGTCCATGCCACGCAGGAACTGGTCGAAGATGTTTTCGACATTGCGCTGGTATTCGTCACGCGTCTTGCGCCCGCTGTCGAACATCTCGCCAAACAGGTCGTCATAGGGTGTCCGTGCGCGGCCCGACGGGTTGGTACGCGCCTGCGGCTCCGGTTCGGCCGGCTTGTCCTGCATGCCGCGCTCCATGCCCGTCAGCATGTCGTCAAAGATGCGTCCCAGCGGATTGCTGCGCAGCGGGCTGTCATCGCGCGAAGGCTGCTGCTGGCGTGCACCGCCGAACATGCTTTCCAGCACCTTGCCGAAGGGGTTCTCGAACGGGTTCTGCGGCTCGGCGCGGGGCGTGCGCTGGCCCATCATCTGGCCGCCCTGGCGCATCATCTGCTCGATGATGTCACCGATGGGATTGTTGGCGGCACCGAACATGCCGGCGTTGCGGGTCTGGCCGGTGACCTGCTTGAAAATCCCGCCCATGATCAGGTTGGCAAGCACCGGAAGCATCTGCTTGAGCACTTCCTGGCCAATGCCCGTCATGCCTGAAGCCTGGGCCGCCACGGCGCGGCTGACATCGGGTGAACCGAAGATGTGGCCAAGGATGGCGTTGCCGTTGTTCACGCCTTGCGGATTGAACGCCGCCATCATGTTGTCGACATAGGAACCATGCTGCCCGGTCGCCAGTGCATTGAGGAAGTTGGCGATGCCGAACGGATCGGAGGCATTGCGCTTCAGCCCGGTCGAGAAGGCCGGCATCAGCGCCTCCATGGCCTTCATCGTCTGATCCTGCGTAAGCTGGAACTGGCGGGAAAGCTGCTGCACGGCATCGCCGTTCTGCATGTTCAGCATCATGTCAAGCAAAGGCGCCATGGCCGGTCTCTCCTGTTCACCAGTGCCAGCGGCACCTGTCATGTGTCTGACATCAATAGCGCATTTTTCAGCTATGCGAAATATTGGAACGCCCCTACCAAAGCCGCTATCGCGGCATCAATAAGCGTATTCGGTAAACATCGGCTCCACCGAATGGTCCCACCGCGTATGCCAGGCATCCAGCATCACCTGCGCATCGGTGGTGCCCCGCGCCACGATTTCTTCCAGCGGGCTCAGGAAATGGGCCTCGTCATAGCCGTCATCATTGGGCCGGTTTCGGTTCTTGAGGCCGATACGGGAGATGGCGAGTGCCTCGCGCGCAATCTCATGCATCGTGGAACCGCCAAGTCGCGTTGCCAGTCCTTCACGCGGTGCTGCATCGCGAGCCGCGAGCACCGACTCAACAGTCCATCCGGCTGTGAGCTGCTCGGCAGCATCCAGCGCCGCATCATCATAGAGCAGACCGACCCAGAAGGCGGGCAAGGCGCAGATGCGCCGCCACGGTCCGCCATCGGCGCCGCGCATTTCAAGGAACCGCTTCAGGCGGACATCCGGGAACAGGGTGGAAAGATGGTTGGTCCAGTCGCCGAGAGTCGGCTCGGGATCGGATATCTCGCCCTTCAGCGCACCCGCCATGAACTGGCGGAAGGTCACATGGGTCGCATCGTGATAGCGCCCGTCGCGGATGACAAAATACATCGGCACGTCGAGCGCCCACTCGGCATAGTCGGCAAAGCCGAAGTCGGGCGAAAAGACGAAAGGCAGGATGCCCGCACGCTGGTTGTCGGTGTCACGCCAGATGTTGCCGCGCCAGCTTTGCAACCCGTTCGGCTTGCCCTCGGTGAACGGCGATGACGCAAACAGCGCGGTCGCCAGCGATTGCAGCTTCATGGATACCTGCATCTTGCGGCGCATGTCGCTCTCGCTGTCGAAATCCAGATTCACCTGGATCGTGCAGGTACGGTACATCATGTCGAGGCCCTCGCTGCCAACCTTCGGCATGTAGGCGGTCATGATGTCGTAGCGCGATTTCGGCATGCGTGGCGTGTCGGCCAACGTCCATTTCGGGCTGCCACCGACGCCGAGGAAGCGGATTCCCAGCGGTTCGGCGATCTCGCGCAATTGCGCCAGATGGGCGTTACCCTCCCGGCAGGTCTGGTGGATTGTTTCCAGCGGCGCGCCGGACAGCTCGAACTGCCCGCCCGGCTCCAGGCTGATTGCGCCCTGTCCGGTCGGCTCGACAAGGCCGATGATGTGACCGGCATCAATGATCGGCTCCCAGCCCAGTTTCTCGCGCATGCCTTCCAGAAGCGCCCGGATGCCCCGGTCGCCGCCATAGGGAACCGGGCTGTTGCCGTCGACGTAGAACGGGAATTTCTCGTGCTCGGTGCCGATGCGCCACTTGTCCTTGGGCTTGCAGCCTTCGGCCATCCAGCCAACCATCTCGGCCATGCCGCCCAGCGGTCTGCTATCGGTCGTATCGCGCGCCATGATGCGTTTCCCTTGTCATTCATTTGGGAAATGCGGGGCGCCCGCCTTTCCGGCCGCATTGATGGACGCAAAGCGGATGTCCGATCAAGCGAAAACTCCTGCACGATCCATCAACAGGAATTGAAGTGCAGACAACAGTCTACAGCCAATCCCCCTTGACCGCCTGCACCACGGCCAGCGCCGCAACCGCCGCCGTGTCGGCGCGCAGGACGCGCGGCCCCAGCGGAATCGCGGAGACAAAGGGCAGGGCGTGCAACTGCCGCCGCTCGTCCTCTGAAAACCCGCCCTCCGGGCCGATCAGCACGGCGAGCTTTTCTTCCCTGATGGCGGTGAGGACCGGCAGGGGATTGTCGCCCTCGGCCCCCTCGTCGCAAAAGATGATCCGCCGCGTCGCATCCCACTCCGCCAGCAGCTTCTCCAGCTTCACCGGTTCGCGCACCTCCGGCACGGCGAGAATGCCGCATTGCTCGGCCGCCTCCAGCGCGTTGGCGCGCATCTTGTTGGTGCCGGGCCTGTGCACCTGCGTGTGCTGGGTCAGCACCGGCTGGATCACGCCAGCCCCCATTTCGACGGCCTTTTGGATCATGTAGTCCAGACGCCCCGTCTTCAGCGGCGCAAAGCAATAGACGAGATCGGGCAGCGGTGACTGCGGGCGGGTTTGCTCGGCAGGCGTCACCAGCGCCTTCTTTTTGGAGGCGCGCGAGACATGGGAGAGCCACTCGCCGTCGCGTCCGTTGAAGGTCAGCAGTTCCGCGCCGTCCGCCATGCGCAACACATTGAGCAGATAGTTCGACTGCTCGGCATCGGCCTCGATCGCACCACCTGAGGTCAGCGGTGAATCAAGAAACATACGGGGAAGCTTGTAATTCGCGCGCATGGGTGAGGGATGGCCGAGGGGAGGGCCAAGGTCAAGGGACTCTTGCCCACACCGGCATGTACCCGCTTCTCAATGCCGCGACGGTTGCCTTCGGGGTCACCAGCATGATCGTCGCGCGCATCAGGTCTGAGAGACCCTGCGGCGCACCATAGCCGGAAAAATCCCACGCGAGCGCGCGGCGTTCCCTGAGCGCATAGAACCGTCCGCCTGATTCCACCACGGTCCCGTCCGGCAAGCTGGGCAGGTCGATCATGGAGAGACGCTGCGGCTCTCCCTGCATCGAAAGGCGGCGCTGATGGTGGAGGATTTCATCCATGTCCGGCGCAGAAATCCCGGTCCTTCCCTGTCCCTGCGCGAAGGCGGCTGCAAACATCTCCGCCTCTGCGCGGCGGCAGGTGAAACAGGGGCGGTGCCCGGCGGCAAGCGCTGTGACCTCGTCGCAGAAGAACAGTTCTGTCCAGCCCTCCGATCTGCTTCCGTCGGACTTGCTGTGGTTGCGGCCCCAGACGTCGCGTGTGTGACCCTTCCAATCCGGCGCACAGCAGATCCAGGCTTTCGTCGTCCAGCGCTTTCCCGTCAGCGCCTTTGTCGCGGCATCATGGATGATCCCGCGATTGCCGGTGAAGAGCCCGCGCGCAGGATGGTCATGCAGCATGCCGGCCGGGTCGCAGCGGTTCTGCAAGCTCATCTCACGCCGCCTTCTTGACCAGCGCGGAGGCAAATCCGGCCGCGATCAGGAAGGCTGCACCCGTCCGGGCAGCTGCCCGCAAGACGCGCGGGCGGCGGATCACGCCGCGCGCGGCGCCGGCCAGCCAGACATAGGCGGCGGCATTGACAATGCCAAGCAACACAAAGGTGAGGATCAGCGTCACCGCCTGCGGCGCAAACGCACGGACAGGGTCGATGAATTGCGGCACGAAGGCCATGAAGAAGACGATTCCCTTGGGATTGAACAACGTCACAAGAAAGGCATCGCGAAAAACGCTCCATTGGCGAGAGCGGTTCTGTTCCGGTGCCTGGGACACTTCGGGCAAACGCACCGGTTCGCGCCAGAGCTTGATGCCGATCCAGACGAGATAGGCTGCCCCCAGCCACTTGATGAGGTTGAAGGCGAAGGCGGAAGCCGCCAGCACCGTTCCGACGCCGATGGTCGACAGCGAGGCGGCCATGAGATCGCCCAACCCGACACCGGCGACGCTTGCCAGCGCGATGCGCCGGCCATGGGCCAGTGTCTGGCTGACAACCATGATGATCGTCGGGCCGGGAATCGCCAGAAGCACGAGCGACGCCGCACCGAAGGCAAGCAGGACAGTCAAATCAACAGGAAGCGATGGCATGGCAGCTCCGAAATGGCGGCATGGTGCGATGAAGCGCTGATGCCGGCAGCCTGTCAACCGGCACAAATGCCAGCATTTCCGGCACGGCGAACCGGCTGCGTTGCAGATTCGACACGGCGTCGGATTTCTGTGTGCATCCTGTCACAGACCTGTTTCATTCCCCGGCCTATTCTTCTAGAACGCTCCCGTCGGGGTGAGGCCTGCCGTGTGTGCAACCAGGGCGACAGGCCAAAGCTCAATTGGGACATTGGGAACAATTTAATTGCTGTTTGCGTTGCGCAGGCAACCAAATGGTAACCCTGCGCGATGCAGGAATGGACGGAAAGCAACCGAGATGAACGCCGTGAAAATCACCCTTCTTTCTGTCTTCACCCTGACGGCCCTGGCCATGTGGGGAATTGGTTTCTACGCCACCGACGCGTCCGCCGGACGTGTCCATGCCCATGACGGCTACGGTGTCGTTGCCCTGAAGTGACTTCGGTCCTTCACGGAAGAACGGAAAACCCGGCTTCGCGCCGGGTTTTGTCGTTTATGGAGGGAGTTTTGTTTCGCAAATCAGTCTGGTCAGGGTTTGCCGACGACGATCACGTGAAGTGATTTCGGGCCATGGGCGCCCAGGATGATCTTCTGCTCCACATCACCGGAACGCGACGGCCCGGTTACGAGGTTGACGGCGCGCGCGATACCTTTGCGTTTTGAGGCCTTGCGCAGCCTTTCGAAAGCGTCCTCCATCGTGCCGTCGAGGTCGCAAGCCTCCATCACGACGATATGGTGCTCCGGCAGAAAGTTGACGGTGGTCGGATTGTCCGGCCCGGATGTCAGCATCAACGTGCCGGTCTCGGCGATCCCGCAGAGCGCATGGGAAACGCCAATCAGATCGTCACCATCCGAGGCGCCGGACCTGACCTCCAGTGCCTTCTGCTTGTCCCAGCCCATCGCGGCAAGCCGCTTGTCGGCCCCCATGCGGATGATGGCCGGAAGGTTGCGGTCACGCAGATAGGCGCTGACGGCCTTGGGCACGTCGCCTGCCGATTTCACCTGGACCACGCTTGCCTGCACTTCTTCCGCCTTGCGGATGAACAGCGCCAGTCTTTCCTTGGCAGGCAGGTCGGCGCGCGCCGGAATCACGCCTTGCGGGTGATCCTTCAGTCGTGCGGCAACAACCTTCGCCCGCGCCTTGTCGCTGCCACCCACCTGGGCGCGGATGCGGTTCAGGATTGCGTCGCGCGCACTCATGGCCGGACCTCCTGTTTGAGCGCCTCACGTTGCGCCCATTGCTGCATGAAGGTGCGGCTTTCAGGTGCGGGCAGGTCGCGGTATTTGGTCCAGCCCCCGGCCAGCGGCAGACTGGAAAGGCGGCGTTTCCCGCCACCGAACAGGGATAGCACCGGGATGGCGAGCGAGGTGGCCAGCTGGTACAGGCGTGGCCGTTTGGCAAGAAAGGCCCAGCCTCTCAGGCCGAATCTTTGGGTCGCCGGGTTCAGCCCGCGCTCGAACTCGCGTTCGCGCCAATGCCGCATCATCTTCGGCAGGGGAATGCGCATCGGGCAGACGCTTTCGCAGCGCCCGCAAAAGGTCGAGGCGTTTGGCAGGTGCCCGCCCTGGTCCACACCGATCAGCGATGGTGTCAGCACCGCGCCCATCGGGCCGGGATAGACCCAGCCATAGGCATGTCCGCCGACGGAATGGTAGACCGGGCAATGGTTCATGCAGGCCCCGCAGCGGATGCAGCGCAGCATGTCCTGGAACTCGGTGCCGAGCATCGAGCTTCGTCCGTTGTCGAGCAGGACCACATGATATTCTGCCGGGCCGTCCGGGTCGCCCTTGCGCTTCGGGCCGGTGGAGAGTGTCGTGTAGACGCTCATCTCCTGTCCCGTGGCCGAGCGGCCAAGCACCCGCAGGATCTGGCTCACGTCATCGAGTGTCGGCACCACCTTCTCGATGGAGGCGACGACCACATGCACCTTGCCCAGCGTCTGCGTCAGGTCACCATTGCCTTCATTCGTCACGATGACGGAGGAGCCGGTTTCGGCTACCAGAAAGTTGGCGCCGGTGATGCCGACATCGGCCGCGAAATATTTCGAGCGCAGCACGCGGCGGGCCTCGCCCAGCAGGTCCTCGGGCTGCGAGAGGTCGCGGTCCGGCGGCAAATAGTCATGCACGCGGCGGAAATCGGCCTCGACCTGGTCCTTGTTGAGGTGCACGGCCGGCGCAATGATATGGCTCGGATGTTCGCCACGAAGCTGGATGATGTATTCGCCGAGATCGGTTTCCACAGGCTCGACGTCGGAATGTTCAAGGAAATCGTTGAGGCCGATCTCCTCGGTGATCATCGACTTGCCCTTGGTCACGGTGCGCGCACCGGCCTTGCGGCAGATGTCGAGAATGATGCCGCGCGCATCCGCTGCCGTCTCGGCCCAGTGAACGATGCCGCCAGCCTCCGCTACCGCCTTCTCGTAGATTTCCAGGTAGAGATCGAGATGGGCCAGCGTGTGGTTCTTGATGTCGCGCGCCGCGTCACGCAGCGCCTCGAACTCGGGCAGGTTGGCCGCCGCCTTGGCGCGTTTCTCGATGAAGCCGCCGCGCACATTGCCGAGCGCGCGCTGCAATTGCCGGTCATCAAGCGCCTGGCGCGCATTGGCCTTGAAGGTGGGGGAGGTGATCTGCATTGGTTCAGCCCTTCCCGGCAATCGGCGGCGTGTCCGTCATCCCGGCCAGCACTTCGGCCACATGACGCACGTCCACCGCCGAGCCGTCACGTTTCAGCTTGCCGGCCATGTTCATCAGGCAGCCGAGATCGCCCGCCAGCAGCAGTTCCGCACCTGTTGCGGCAATGTCGGCGGTCTTGCGGGTCACGATGGCATTGGAAATGTCGGAATATTTCACGCAGAACGTGCCGCCAAAACCGCAGCAGACTTCCGGATCGCGCATTTCCGAGAGCGTCAGCCCTTCCACGGTGCCAAGCAGTTTTCGTGGCTGCACCTGTACCCCCAGTTCGCGCAGGCCGGAACAACTGTCGTGATAGGTTGCCGTCGTTTCGAGTTTGGCTGATACCGATTCGATGCCCAGCACATCGGTCAGGAAACTCACCAGCTCGTGACACTTGGCGGAGAAGGACTTGGCCCGCGCTTCCCACGCCGCATCGCCTGCGAACAGGCCCGGATAGTGTTTCTTCAGCATGGAAGCGCAGGAGCCGGATGGCGCGACCACATAATCGAAATCCTCGAAGGCGGTGATGGTCTGCTCGGCAATGGCGCGCGTGTCCTTGCGGTCGCCGGAATTGTAGGCGGGCTGGCCGCAACAGGTCTGGGCACGCGGCACGTCCACCCGGCAGCCCGCATCCTCCATCAGCTTGATGGCTGCAAACCCGACCGCCGGGCGGAACAGGTCGACAAGGCAGGTCACGAAAAGGCCCACGCGCGGCGTTTTGGTCTCGGTCATTTCAGGCACGTTTCTTTCGCTTCATCTGGTCTCATTCGGCGGCGAGGTCGGTCCGCTGGCGCAGGCGAAGCCGCGACACGCGCTCCCAGTCGCCGGTGCGCTCTGCTTCCTTCATCGCCTTTTCCACGAAGGTCATGTGGGCCTCGGCAGCCCGCCGCGCCGCCACGGGATCGCCGGCCATCACGGCATCGTAAATGGCGATGTGCTGCTGGAGCAGCATGTCGCGGGCGCCGGGCATGGTGTAGATCAGGGAGCGATTGTAGAAGACGCCGTCAGACAGCAGCCGGTAGCAGGAGCGCAGCGTGTGCAACAGGATGATGTTGTGGGCGCATTCGCCGATCGTGTTGTGGAACTCCACATCGATGGCCGCTTCTTCGGCAAAATCGTCCTTCAGATGAGCTTGCCGCATCCGTTCGATGATCTGGGTCAGCAGGGCCTTGTCGGCAGCCGTGGCACGCCGCGTGGCATATTCGGCGGCCACGCCTTCGATTTCGCGGCGGTATTCCAGATAGTCCATCGTCGCCTTGCGGTGCTTGGCGATCAGCTCCATCACCGGCTTGGTGAAGACCTGTC
The DNA here is from genome assembly GCA_020637755.1 of Brucellaceae bacterium. Classification (GTDB taxonomy): domain Bacteria; phylum Pseudomonadota; class Alphaproteobacteria; order Rhizobiales; family Rhizobiaceae; genus Zhengella. Next base: position 36,909 of record JACKJW010000007.1, read on the forward strand.
CGATCACGTCGGCCACGAAGGTGCCGCCACCGTGCCTGGTGACCAGCAGCTCGCGCGCTTCCAGCATCTTCAGTGCGTCGCGCAGGATCGGCCGGGACACCTCCAGCTGCTTGGCCAGCTCCCGTTCTCCGGGAAGCTTGTCTCCGACCCTGAGGATGCCTTCAAGGATCAGGATCTCGATCTGGCTGACAACCTCGTCTGCCGTCCGCCCGTGATCGATCCTGGAGAAAATATCGTTCACCGTTCCGCTCCCGCCGGCGCATGGCCGGATTTTTGACGCATGGTAGCGGCTTGCCGCCCAAGTGGTCAATTATATTATCCACTGAAGGGTGATGCTTGAGGGCTTTGGGTGCAGCAAACCCGGCGAATTGACCCATGCGCGGCGTTGCCACATGGAAATTTGACAAAACCCGGCTATGAACACCGAATGCACAACCGCCCCAAGGCGGACTGCGGAGGGACAATATGGCTGACGGTGACATCGCGCCGGCGCGGGGAGCAGGCGCAACGGTTTTGGGTTTTCCGGTCCATCAGGGCCGTGCGCCGGCCATCGGCGAGGTGCATGCACGTCCGCATCCGGTTCTGTCTGCGCCGCGGGTCCTCATGCAATTGTCCTTCATGACGGAGGGCGGTTCGGGCGTTGATCATGCCGCGCTTGCCGAACTGGCGCGCGCCGCCGGGGTTTCTCCGCCGGACCGTTCGGCGCGCCATTTCACGCTGTCGCGCGGGCAGGGGAGCCTGCGCTGGGAGCGCCACACCGAGTTCTCCACCTATCTCTGGGAAGGCCCGCTCGACACGAAGACGGGCAAGCCGGCCGAGGAGCCGCCCTTTGGCGCGTCGTTCGCCGCGCCCGGGGTCATCATCTGCGGCGTCCGCGTTGATCTGGTGAAATGGACCAAGGCCGCCGAAAGGCTCGTCGCGGCCTTCGATCCGGCCAGCCTGTGCCATTCGGTCATCGAGAACGGCATGGCAGCCATCGCCACCGACTTCCGGCAGGACCCCGACGGGATTACGCGCATCCTCGTTCTCGACAAGGGCCTGTCGCCGGTGCGCGCCGGTGCGCTCGCCCAGCGCCTGATCGAGATCGAGACCTACCGGACGCTTGCCATGCTCGGCCTTCCACTGGCGCAAAGCCTGTCGCCGCGCATCCGGCGCATCGAGGACAGTCTCGCCGATGTGACAAGGCGCATGCGCAATCTCGATGCCGAGGACAGCCAGAAGCTCCTGTCGGAACTGACCGAACTGGCGGCCGAGCTGGAAGCCGACGCGGCGGCAAGCCTTTACCGGTTCGGGGCGAGCCGCGCCTATGACGGCATTGTCGCGGAGCGCCTTGAAGCGCTTGGCGAGATGGCTGTTCCCGGCCACGACACCTGGGCGGCCTTCCTCAAGCGCCGCATGGCGCCGGCCATGCGCACCTGCCGCTCGGTGGAGGAGCGGCAAGCCAACCTGTCGCGCAAGCTGGCCCGTGCCGCGACGCTGCTCAGAAGCTGGGTGGAAGTGGAACTGGAACGGCAGAATTCCGAACTGCTTGCCTCCATGGACCGCCGCGCAAAACTGCAGCTCCGTCTGCAGCAGACCGTCGAAGGCCTCTCGGTGGCGGCTGTCTCCTACTACATGGTCGGGTTGATCGGCTATCTCGCCAAGGGTCTGGGCCTCGTTGGCATCCATGCCAAGGCCGAATACATCATGGCGGCCTCCGTGCCCCTCGTCGTGCTGGGCGTCTGGTGGATGGTCCGCAGCATCCGCCGGTCCCATTCCGGCGAGGACCATTGAGCGATCAGCGCCGTGCGCCATCCTCCCAATAGGGCGCCGGTCCGTAGAGTTCGCCGAGGAAGTCGATGAAAAGCCGTACCTTGGCCGGCAGGAAGTGGCGCGATGGATAGACCGCGTGGACGGCAACGTTGCGTGAGGCGGACCACTCCGGCAGCACGCGGCGCAACGTCCCGTCGGCAAGTTCAGGCCCCACATCCCAGGTGGAGCGCAAGGCGATGCCGAGGCCGGACAGCACCGCCTGGCGCAGCACCTCGGAGGAATTGGTGTGCAGCGGCCCTTCCGGGCGATAGGTGAGCGCACCCTCAGGGCCTTCCAGACGCCACGGTTCGTTGTTGTGGGCAGGCAGCAAGACATGCGCAGACAAGTCGTCGATGGTCTCCGGCGTGCCGTGACACTCCAGATAGTCAGCCGAGGCCACAAGGAAGCGCTGCACGGGCGCAAGGCGGCGCGCGACAAGGCTGGAGTCGGTCAATTCTGCAATGCGGATGGCGAGGTCAAAGCCTTCGCCGACAATGTCCACAAACTCGTCAGACAGCACCAGACTGATCGAGAGGTCCGGATTCGCCTGCATGAAGCTGCGCAGGTGCGGGGCGATGTGCATGCGGCCGAAGGATGTCGGTGCCGAGACCTTGAGCGTCCCGCGCGGCTGGGCGGAGCGGCGGGTGACGAAGTCTTCCGCTTCCCCGACGGCGTCAAGAATGGCCGTGATGCGCTCATAAAACCCTTGCCCCGCTTCGGTGAGCGCGATCTGCCGCGTGGTGCGCTGGATCAGCCGTGTGCCGAGCCCTTCCTCCAGCTTGCGCAGCCGCTTGGACACGACAGCCGGTGACAGGCCCAGTTCGCGCCCAGCCGCCGAAAGGCTTCCCGATGCGACGACACGCGCGAAGATCTGGTAGTCCGCCATGCTCGTCATGTGGTGCGCCCTCTGTCTGCGTCATTTCAGGTACCGGACGAAAACATTTAGGATTTTTGCCGTCATGGAAAAAGTGCAATGTGGAAGCCGCAGGCATGTCTGCATTGCGTCTTGTGCGGCAAGCTGGTAAAAAATATTGACCTGTTGACGGGGAGGCCGACTCCATGCCGAACATTGCCTTTCACGAGCCGGACGCCTCCGTGCTGGCGCGGCGGGCGGAAATCGTGGCGCAGCTGGCCGAATTTGTACCCCCCGAATGCCTCGTGACCGATCCGCGCGAGCTGGCGCCCTTCGAGACCGATGCCTTCACCGCCTATCGGCGGGTGCCGCTGGCCGTCGTCCTGCCCGACACGACGCAACAGGTTGCCAAGGTCTTGAAATATCTGGCGCTCGAAAAAGTGCCGGTCGTGGCGCGCGGCGCAGGCACATCGCTGTCCGGTGGTGCAATCCCGCAGGAAGATGCGGTGGTGATCGGCCTGTCGCGCATGAATCGCATCCTCGAGGTTGATTATGCCAACCGGCTGGCGCGCGTGCAGGCCGGTGTCACCAACCTGAACATCTCCGAGGCCGTGTCGGCTGACGGGTTCTTCTACGCGCCCGATCCCTCGTCCCAGCTTGCCTGTACCATTGGCGGCAATATCGGCATGAATTCCGGTGGCGCCCATTGCCTGAAATATGGCGTGACAACCAACAACCTGCTGGGCGTCAAGCTCGTCACCTTTGATGGCGAAGTGCTGGAGCTGGGCGGTGGCGCGCTGGATGCCCCGGCCTATGACCTGCTGGGCCTTGTCTGCGGTTCGGAAGGCCAGCTCGGCATCGTCACCGAGGCGACCGTGCGGCTGATCGCCAAGCCGGAAGGCGCGCGGCCGGTGCTCTTCGGTTTCGGTTCTTCGGAAGTCGCCGGGGCATGCGTCGCCGACATCATCGCCGAAGGCATCATTCCGGTCGCCATCGAATTCATGGACAAGCAGGCAATCGAGATTTGCGAAGCCTTTGCCCATGCCGGCTATCCCATGGATGCAGGCGCGCTGCTCATCATCGAGGTCGAAGGGTCCGAAGCCGAGATGGATGCGCAGCTTGCGCGCATCATCGCCATTGCCAAGGCCCATGGTGTGCAGACGGTCAAGGAGAGCCAGTCGGCCACCGAAGCCGCACTGATCTGGAAGGGTCGCAAGTCCGCCTTCGGGGCAACTGGCCGCATAGCCGACTATATCTGCATGGACGGGACCGTCCCGCTGGGCCAGTTGTCCCACGTGTTGCGTGAAACGGACGTGATCGTGAAGCGCTACGGGTTGCGCGTCGCCAATGTCTTCCATGCCGGCGACGGCAACATGCATCCGCTGATCCTCTACAATGTGAACGACCCGGCCGAAGCCGAGAAGGCCGAAGCAGCGGGCATGGACATCCTCAAACTCTGCGTCGATGCCGGGGGCTGCCTCACTGGTGAGCATGGCGTCGGCATCGAAAAGCGCGACCTGATGCGGCACCAATACGGCGAGGCGGACCTCGCCCAGCAACTGGCCGTGCGCGAGGCCTTCGATCCCGATCGCATCATGAATCCCTCCAAGGTGTTCCCCCTCGACATGACCCGGAAACCCGCCAAGGCCGCCTGACAATGACTGACCGCCTGACACCCGCCACCGAGGCCGAAGCCGCCGCCATCATCGCCGAAGCCTTCGCGGCCAGTGAGCCGCTGGCCATTTGCGGCGGCAACTCGCGTGCAGGCCTGGGCCGTCCGGTGCAGGCAGCGCGCACGCTGTCAGCTGCAGCGCTGTCGGGCATCACCGAATACAATCCCGGCGAAATGGTGCTGACGGCGAAGGCCGGAACTCCTTTGGCGGAAATTGAAGAGGCCCTTGCGCAAAACCGTCAGCGGCTTGTGTTCGAGCCGATGGACCACCGCGCACTCTTCGGCTCGTCCGGCGAGCCGACGATTGGTGCGGTCGCAGCGGCCAACATTTCCGGTCCGCGCCGCTTCGTCGCTGGTGCGGCACGCGACAGCCTGCTCGGCGTGCGTTTCGTCAATGGGCGCGGCGAGGTGATCCGCAACGGCGGCAAGGTGATGAAGAACGTCACCGGCCTCGACCTTGTGAAGCTGATGGCCGGCTCCTTCGGCACTCTGGGTTTTCTGACGGAAGTGACCTTTAAGGTCCAGCCGGTGCCGGAAACCGAAGTGACACTTGCCCTTCGCGGCTTGCTGGATGACGCAGCCGCTCAGGCCATGGCCCATGCGATGGCAACGAGCTTCGAGGTCTCCGGCGCGGCCCATCTTCCCGAACTTGTTGCCAAGGGAGTGGCAGGCGGCGCGCTCGGTTCCGGCGCGGCGACCCTGTTCCGCATCGAGGGCTTTGCCGACTCCGTTGCCATCCGGGCCTCCCGTCTCAAGGCGCTGCTCGCGCCGCTGGGCGCGATCGACGAACTGGACGCGGCGCAATCCGCCGCGGTCTGGCAGGATGTCCGTGACGTAAAGCCTTTTGCAGACGGCACTCAAAAGCCGGTCTGGCGCATCTCGATGAAACCGGCGGATGCCCACGAAGCCGTCATGGCGCTCAGGATGCAGGCCGGGGCCTCTGCCTTCTATGACTGGCAGGGCGGGCTGGTCTGGCTGCGCATGGAAGCTGGCGAGGCTGAGGATGGTCTGGTCCGCGCTGCAGTAAAAGCCCATGGCGGCGGACATGCGACATTGGCACGCGCGGATGAGTCCACCCGCGCTGCCGTGCCGGTGTTCCAGCCCGATCCTGCTCCCGTTGCCGAACTCGCCCGCCGGGTGAAGATGAAATTCGACCCGAAGGGCATTCTCAACCCCGGCCGCATGGCCGCCGGGCTTTGACATGTTAGCATGGCCGCACCGGAACCCGTGATCGCAGGAGCTTGCCCATGACCGACACGCCGCCACCCGCATCCGAACCCCGTCAGACCGACAAGTGGCTGGAACCCGGCCCCGACAACATGACGGTGATCTATGTGCTCTATCTCGCCGCCTTTGTCGTCGGCATCACCGGCATCATTGGCGTGGTCCTCGCCTATATGGGTCGCGACAAGGTGGATGGCTGGCTGCGCACCCATTACGACTGGGCGATCCGAACCTTCTGGATCGGAATGCTTTATTCGGTCATCGCACTCTTGCTGTTCGTTGTCATCATCGGCATGCCGCTGATGATCGCGGTCGCCGTGCTGATTGTCGTGCGCGTGGTGATCGGGCTGCAAAAATTGTCGCGGCGCGAACCCGTCGCCAATCCGCAAAGCTGGTTCATCTGAGGGGCGCACATGGGCAGACTGGCCGGACCCACATCAAGACAGCGCGGCGCGCGAGACTGGAAGGCGCAAGTCGAGTTTGCCCGCGCCCAGCGCGTGTTCGACCGCCCGCCTCCACCCGTTGGCAGCCTGCCCAAGGCACGGCGCCGTAGCGCGCTTCTGGCGATCATCGGCGAGGGCATGATGGTCGGCTGGCGTCATACACCGCCGCTGACACCGGGTCTGCGCGATTTGCTTGACGCGGGGCTGGCCGGGATCAACCGCCGGTTCCGTACGCCGGATGTCGACATGAGCGGACGCAACGTCATCGTGCCGACACCAAAGGGCAGGGCATTTCTGGCCGCGAACCCGGCCGATGCCGAGGCGCTGGCCTGGATCAGCCAGGCCATTGCGGCCCGCGCCCTGCCATGACCACGGCCCACCAGCCCAACTGACCAACGGAAACACCCATGCAGACCAATTTCACGCCTGAGCAGTTGCGCGATCCCGGAGTGGCGGAAGCCGAATCCATCCTGCGCAAATGCGTGCATTGCGGCTTCTGCACGGCCACATGCCCCACCTATGTGACGCTTGGCAACGAGCTGGACAGCCCGCGTGGCCGCATATACCTGATCAAGGAGATGCTGGAGAACAACCGTCCGGCCGATGAAAAGACGGTCACTCATCTCGACCGCTGCCTTTCATGCCTTGCTTGCACGACCACCTGTCCGTCCGGCGTCGATTACATGCATCTGGTCGATCATGCCCGCGCCCATGCCGAGCGCACGTTCAAGCGCCCGTTCCTCAACCGCATGATCCGCAACATGCTGGCGCTCGTCCTGCCCTATCCGGGCCGTTTCCGCGCGTCGCTGACATTGGCGAAGATCGGCCGCCCCTTTGCGCCGGTCTTCGCCATTGCCGGGCGCACCAGGCCGCTGGCTGCCATGTTGCGGCTCGCCCCGGCCTCAGTGCCGAAAGAGGCGCCGTCCGCCGTTCCCGGCACGCGCCCTGTCACCGGAACGAAGCGCGGCCGTGTCGCCATCCTGTCCGGTTGCGCCCAGCCGGTGCTCGACCCGTCGATCAACCAGGCCACGATGGACCTGCTCAACCGCCTCGGCATCGAGGTCGTGGTGCCGCGAGGGGAGGGCTGCTGTGGCGCGCTCGTGCACCACATGGGGCGTGAGGACCAGGCCCACGCACAGGCCAGGCGCAACATCGATGCCTGGATGCGCGTGATGGCGGATGGCGGACTGGATGCCATCATCATCACCACCTCGGGCTGCGGGACCACCATCAAGGATTACGGCCACATGCTTGCCCGTGATCCCGCCTATGCGCAGAAGGCCGAGCAGGTCTCCGCGCTCGCCAAGGACATCACCGAATACTTGTCGATGCTGGACCTGCCGGAACCGGTCAACGCCACAGGGCAGACGGTTGCCTACCATTCCGCCTGTTCCATGCAGCACGGCCAGAAGATCGTGAACCAGCCCAAGGCGCTGCTGCGCAAGGCAGGCTTCACGGTGAAGGATCCGGCCGAAGGGCACCTGTGCTGCGGTTCGGCCGGCACCTACAACATCATGCAGCCGGACATCGCAACCACGCTGAAGGCCCGCAAGGTGAAGAACCTGAAGGCAACGAAGGCCGAGATCATATCGGCGGGAAACATCGGCTGCATCACGCAGATCGGTCAGGATGCGGGCATCCCCGTCATCCACACGGTCAAGCTCTTGAACTGGGCCTGGGGCGGGGAGAAGCCCGAAGGCGTGTGAGGGGAGGGTTCCGGCGCTGACGCACAGCCCTGCGCCGCGGTGCGTCCCGCTCACTGCCGTCAAAACGCGAAACGCGGAGCCGTTTCCGGCCCCGCGTCTTCCGAAGTGGGGCGCCCGCGCCCCCGCGCGAAAACGCCCCGTTCCCCTCTCCGGCAAACCTATCGCATGATGACCTTGGTGCCGACCTTCACCCGGTCGAACAGATCCGACACGTCCTCGTTACGCATGCGGATGCAACCCGACGAGACGTTTTGGCCGATCGTCCATGGCGCGTTGGTGCCGTGGATGCGGTAGAGCGTGTCGCCCAGATACATGGCGCGCGCACCCAGCGGATTGGCCGGGCCACCGGCCATCAGAACGGGCAATGAGCGGCCTTCCTCGCGCTTCACCCGCTCGATCATTTCGGCCGGGGGACGCCACTCGGGCCATTCCCGCTTGTTGGAGATCTTGTGTGTGCCCTTCCACTCGAAGCCGCTCTTGGCGGTGCCGACGCCGTAGCGCCGCGCCTTGCCATTGCCTTCGACCAGGTAGAGGAACTTGGCACCGGAATCGATGACGATGGTGCCCGGCGCTTCCTTGCCCTCATAATCCACCTGCTGCGGCAGGAAGATCGGGTTCATCACGCGCTTTTCCGGCTGCGGCACTGGCGCGGGCCGGGCCACATAAGCCGAGGTGCGCACCGGATCGGTCCGTTGACGGCGCACCGGGGCTGCCTGCACGCGATAGCGCGGCGCCGGTGCAAGGCCGACGCCGACACCGGCCGGCAGATAGGCGCTCTGCCGCGCGCTGACAGGGCGGCGCTGCAACTGCATGACCCACGGCGCGGAAAGGTCGGGACTAACCACCACGGGCGGACGTGTGGAATAGCGGCTGTCGGCGTGGGCGGCGCCGGCCAGCAGGGCAAGGCCGGCGGCACCCGCCAGCAGGAAATGTCTTTTCATCGGACCTACTCATGACTACTGGGTCGTACGGCTCCGGCCGCAGCCTCCTGTCAGGAGACTTTTGGCAACCGGATTGACGTGATCCTGCACAGCCGCTGGAGTCGGAAAGGTGAATCAATTTTCATAAAATGCGATTCCGAGCAGAAACCATTTGGTGTGGTTACCGCCCGCTTCACGAAACTGGTGAATCAGCGGTGAATCTGTGGCCCGGTCGCATTAACACTTGGGAAAACTGGCATGACGGACATTCGCAAGGGCTTGCAACAGGGCGCGGACGGTGCCTTGCGCTGCTTCTGGCAGCAGGGCCTTGAGGACTATATCCACTATCACGACCACGAATGGGGACGGCCCGTTGCCAATGATTTCCGCCTCTTCGAGAAGATCTGCCTGGAAGGATTCCAGTCCGGCCTGTCCTGGCTGACGATCCTGCGCAAGCGCGAGAATTTCCGCGCCGCCTTTGCCGGTTTCGACTTTGACAAGGTGGCCGCCTTCGACGAGGCCGACGTGGAGCGCCTGTTGGCCGACAAGGGTATCGTGCGCCATCGCGGCAAGATCACCTCCACCATCAACAATGCCCGGCGCGCGCAGGAAATGCGCGACGAGTTCGGCTCGCTGGCCCGCTTCTTCTGGTCCTACGAGCCGAAGCCGCGTGATCGCCCGCCGGAGGTGACCTATGAGACGCTTGTCGCCAACCCGAAGACCGAGATGTCGGCGCGCCTGTCGAAAGAGTTGAAGAAGCGCGGCTGGACCTTTGTCGGCCCGACAACCGTCTATGCCTTCTGCCAGGCGATGGGTCTGGTCAACGACCATATCGAAGGCTGCGTCTGCCGCCCGCTGGTGAAGCTGGAACGGCGCCAGTTCCGCCGCCCGTAACCATCATTCCAAGCGGTTGAAAAATGCGTGAAAATCCCGCTTGCGTGGAAGGGCGCTTCGGGCGCATCATCGCTCGAGAGGGGCGTTAAACGAGGATATGCACTCATGGCAATGAAGAGCCTGATTTCCTGCGCTGTCGCAATCGCGGCGGCTTTCTCTGCGGTCTCGCCGGCAGCATCGCTGCCGCTGTCTGCGCCGGCGGTTTCCGCGCCTGCGGAAACCGGTGACGTGGTCAATGTGCAATATGGCCGCCGCGGCTTTTATCTCAACGGCGGCTATGGCTGGTACAACGGCCATCGCGGCTACCGCTACCAGCGTCCGGGCTGGCGCTACCACAACGGCTGGTGGTTCCCGCCGGCAGCCTTTGCGCTCGGCGTCATCATCGGCAACCAACTGACCCACCCGGGCTACAACGCGCCGCCGCGCCGCCACTACAATTGGTGCTACGCCAACCATCCGAATTACCGCCAGTCCGACAACACCTACTGGCAGTATGGAAAGCGCCGGATCTGCCGGTCTCCTTACTGGGGCTGATAGTCCCGCCCGCATGATCGGAAAGGCCGCCGGAACACATCCGGCGGCCTTTTGCCGTTTTGCCAACTCCGGCGCCCGGCCAGCGCCTTGCGGGGTCGCAGCCGGTCGGTTAGGAGAACGCGAGCAGATTTCGCACTCCCTCCGGCAGGCCGTTCCCATGTCCGACAAGAAGAAAAAGCCCCAGAAGCTGAAAGCCCGCCAGCCGCGCGGTTTCGTGGACCGCACGCCGGATGACATCCGGGCCACCGACCGTATGGTGGCTGCCATCCGTGAGGTCTATGAGCGCTACGGCTTCGACCCGGTCGAAACGCCGATGTTCGAATATACCGATTGCCTGGGGAAATTCCTGCCCGATACCGACCGCCCGAACGAGGGTGTGTTTTCCGTGCAGGATGATGACGAGCAGTGGATGAGCCTGCGCTATGACCTGACCGCGCCGCTCGCCCGCCATGTGGCCGAAAACATCAACGAGATCGCGCTGCCCTACCGCACCTATCGCGCCGGCTGGGTGTTCCGCAACGAGAAGCCGGGGCCGGGCCGCTTCCGCCAGTTCATGCAGTTCGATGCCGATGTGGTCGGCGCGCCGTCGGTGCAGACCGACGCCGAAATGTGCATGATGATGGCCGACACCATGGAGGCGCTGGGCATCAAGCGCGGCGACTACGTGATCCGGGTGAACAACCGCAAGGTGCTCGATGGCGTGATGGAGGCGATCGGCCTTGGCGGCGAGGAAAATGCCGCCCGCCGCCTCACCGTGCTGCGCTCCATCGACAAGCTCGACAAGTTCGGCATCGAGGGCGTGCGCCTGCTGCTCGGCTCTGGCCGCTGGGACGGCGGCAAGGAAGGCGAGGGCGACTTCACGCCGGGCGCGGGGCTGAGCGAACAACAAATCTACTGCCTAGAGCCGCTGATAAGCTACTTGCGCAATCAGGACAAAATTACTGTAGCGATCGCTACTGATGACCCGAAGTCTCCCAGATTTGAGGTTGTAACTCGGGAGGGAAGGGAAATCGTTGGCAACGTAACTGAAGGCGCCAGGAAACGCTTAGATGAGTTCGGTTGGAACAATTCGAGTGCGCTCGGGTTCATTCATGCACTCTATGTTCGCACCGAAACTGAGTTTCCCGAAAGTGCACCCTTGTTCGCATCTGGCGGCATCGGTCATGCGGCCTATGCCGAACTTTCTCAGATTGCTGCTTTAGCGCAAAAAGCCGGATACAATTCTGAGAGGCTGCGAATTGAAATCGACCCCTCCGTCGTCCGCGGCCTCGAATACTACACCGGCCCGGTCTATGAGGCCGAACTCCTCTTCGATGTGACCAACGAGAAGGGCGAGAAGGTGCAGTTCGGCTCGGTCGGCGGCGGCGGGCGCTATGACGGCCTCGTCAAGCGCTTCACCGGCATGGATACGCCTGCGACCGGCTTCTCCATCGGCGTTTCGCGGCTGATGACGGCGCTGAAGAACCTCGGCAAGCTCGACACCTCCGATGTCGTTGCGCCGGTGCTCGTCACCGTCATGGATGGCGATACGGCGGCGCTCGGACGCTACCAGTCCATGGTGCAGTCGCTGCGCAATGCTGGCATCCGCGCCGAAATGTACCAGGGCAACTGGAAGAAATTCGGCAACCAGCTCCGCTATGCCGACCGGCGCGGCTGCCCCATCGCCATCATCCAGGGTGCCGACGAAAGAAATGCGATGGACAAAAATGGAAAGCCCACGCCAAAGCTTCAGGTCAAGGACATGATCGAGGGCCGCCGTCAGGCCGCCGCCATCGAGAGCAACGAGGAATGGCGCGAGGCCCGCCCTGGCCAGTTCGAGATCGCTGAGGCTGATCTGGTGGCCGAGGTGAAGAAGCTGCTCGCCGCGCAGGCTGCGGGGTAAGTTTTCCCGGTAGCGTTTGCGCTTTTCCCCCACCCCTTACCCCACCCCCACAGGTGTGGGAGGGGAGGCATCAGCGCCGCACCCTTTTTGGATTTCTGCTTGGAGCCAGCGCTGGAAAAAGGCGTTTAACTCTGATGTCACCCTCCCACGCTTGCGGGGGAGGGATACAGGGTGGGGGGCGACGCACAAGCAAATCCGCATTGGGGAGAGTTCCATGACCATCAATCGCTCACCCCGTCAGGTCGCTCGCGCCAGAATCTTGCGCCACACCATGACCGAAGGTGAAAAACGCCTGTGGCAGCAGCTGAAACGATTCCGCAGCCTCTACGGAATCCACATCCGAAGGCAGGTGCCAATCGGCCCGTGGATTGCCGACTTTGCCATCGTGAAACGCGGCATCGTCATCGAGATCGATGGTGAATCCCATTTCACACCCGAAGGCGTTGAAAAAGATAGGCGCAGGGATGCACATTTGGCGGAATTGGGGTATCGGGTGCTGCACATCAACACCGGCGAACTGGCGAACAACTTCGATGGCTGTGTCGAAACCATATTGCGGGAAAATGCGTGAGCTGGCCAAGGGGCAAGCCGCATGACCACCCGTCTTCCGGCCAATGCCGGTGCCATCCGCGATCTTTTCGCACGGCTGAATGCCGGGGAAATTTCGCTGCCCTTCATCCAGCCGGCCGATCCGTTTCTCGACATGGCGGGGGAAGACCTGCGCCGCCGCATCTTCCTCACCGAGAGCGAGACCGGCGAGAGCCTGTGCCTGCGCCCGGAATTCACCATACCCGTCTGCCTGCACCACATCGCCGCCAAGGCCGGCACGCCCCACCGCTACGCCTATCTGGGCGAGGTGTTCCGCCAGCGCCGTGACGGGCCGAGCGAGTTTTTCCAGGCTGGTATCGAGGATCTGGGCGATCCGGATCTGACGGCCGCCGACGCGCGCTCGCTCGCCGATGCGCTGGCCACGCTCAAGCTTGCCGTGCCGGGGCGTGCGCTCATCACCACCATGGGCGATCAGGCCGTGTTCGAGGCCGTGCTGGCGGCGCTCGGCCTGCCGCGCGGCTGGCAGCAGCGTCTCGCCCGCGCCTTTGGCGCGCCGGACCTGCTGAAGCAGGCGCTCGCCGATCTGGCTGCAGGGGGCAGAGCGGATATTGCCGATGCCACGGCTGCGCGCCTTGTGGCCGAAGGCGACGAGGCCGGCCTGCGTGCCCATGCTGAAGCCACCATGGCGGCAACCGGCATCTCACCCTCGGCCGCGCGCTCGCCGGCGGAAATTGCCGCCCGGCTCATGGAAAAGGCCAAGCTTGCCTCCACGCATCTCTCTGTCGAAGCCATGGCGGCACTGGAACGCTTCCTGGCCATCAACGTGCCGCTGTCCCGGGCCGATGCCGCGCTGCAGGATTTTGCCGAAGGGGCCGGCCTCAGGATCGGCCGCGCGCTGGAGACCTTTTCCGGGCGCATCGCGGCCATCGCCAATCTGGGCCTCGACCTCGAAGCCATCCGCTATGACGCGGCCTTTGGGCGTCCGCTCGATTATTACACCGGCCTCGTCTACGAGATCACCGTCGATGGCGCGGCCAAGCCGCTGGCCGGTGGCGGGCGCTACGACCGTCTGCTGACCCTGCTGGGTGCGGAAAAGACCATACCGGGCGTCGGCTTCTCGCTCTGGATGGATCGCGTCGAAGCCGCGGCAAGGGGAGAGCAGGCGTGACCGTGACCATTGCCCTGCCGTCAAAAGGCCGCCTGAAGGAACAGGCCATCGAGGTCTTCGAGAAGGCGGGATTCACCATCGTGCAGCCGGAAGACGCCCGCCAGTACCGCGCAAGCGTGGCCGGCCGTTCGGATATCGAAATCGCCTTTCTGTCGGCCTCGGAGATCGCGCGCGAATTGGGTGCGGGCACCGTGGACATGGGCGTCACTGGCGAGGACCTCGTGCGTGAGAGCCTTCCGGCCTGGAACGAAAAGGTGGAAATTTCCGCGCGCCTCGGATTTGGGCATGCTGATGTGATCGTCGCGGTGCCGGAAGTCTGGTTCGATGTCGAGACCATGGCCGACCTCAACGACGTGGCAGCTGATTTCCGCATGGGACATGGGCGCCGCCTGCGCATCGCAACGAAATACTGGCGGCTGACGCAGGAGTTTTTCTCGCAGTCCCATGGCATCCAGGTCTACCGCATCGTGGAAAGCCTCGGCGCGACCGAGGGTGCACCCGCAGCGGGTTCCGCCGATGTGATTGTCGACATCACCTCGACCGGCTCGACCTTGCGCGCAAACCACCTCAAGATACTGAAGGACGGCGTGATCCTGCGCTCGCAAGCCTGCCTGGTCTCCCGCCTTGGCGCGCTGGAAGGGGCCAATTCGGATGTGGTGCGCGATGTGATCGCACAGGTGCAGGCAAGCCGCGGCCAGCCCTGATCAGGCCCATTGCAAATCGCCGGATTTGGGATAAGCATTCGGCTGTCGGACGATGTGTCCGGCCTGCACGCGCCCGGCCTTTCCGGCTCCGCCAACCACAAAGCCACACTTCGTTCCGTTCATGCGCGCCCTCCATCCCGGAAGGGCCCATTTGCGGAGCTTTATCCATGGAACTGACTGCGGGTCTCGCTGTCTTCGTGATTTTTGTTGCCTGCCTTGTTGCCCTGCAACGCCTGTCTCCCGTTTCCTCCATCGGCAGGTGGATGGAAAACGAGGTTGTCGCGGGCTGCATCGTGGCCCTTGTCGTGGCCGGCCTCGGCCTCGGCATGCTGCTGCTCTTCTACGGAGCGGACCTGTATCTTCACAGCCCGCTGCTGGACGTCGCGGCCTGCATCGCGATTCTGGCAGTCACGATCGCCATCCTGCGCCTCTTCAAGGCACCGGAGCACAACACTCCCTGACAGGCAAAAGGCCCGGACCGCCGGGTCCGGGCCTTTCGTGTTGTTGACCGGGTCGTCCGGGATCAGGCTTGGCCGCGCTTGGCGTCGGCAGAGATCGAGCCTGCGCCGGTAACCGTCAGGAACAGGAAACCGCCCGCCATTGCCACGTTCTTCATGAACATGATGAACTGCATCTGTTCTGCAGGCTGGAAGTGGAACACGAAGCCCGTGAACAGGCAGAAGGCAGCCAGCGCCCAAGCCGTGTAGCGGGTGAAGAAGCCCGCGAGGATGAACAGGCCGGCGACGAGTTCGAAAATGCCGGCAAGCCATGCAAGTGCAGTCGCGGCCGGCAGGCCGACGGAGGCGATGTAGCCGGCTGTACCTTCGATGCCGCCAGCGAGCTTGCTCCAGCCGGCCATGATGAAGATGAAGGCCATGAGGACGCGGCCGGCGAGAAGGATGACGGAGTTGGACATGGAAACTCTCTCTGGGTTTGTCGATGCGTTCAACATACTTCACCAATTGTTCACGTAAATAACTATATTATGATACATAATGTTCACAAAATGAGCGCGAAAGCGACGGTGGGCACGGCGTGTCCCGGCGGCGTGTCCGGCTGATGCCGCCGGTCAAATCTGACGGCGGATCAATCCCCGAGATTGCCGATCACTTTGCCGACCAGTGAGGCAAAGCGCTCCCGTTCAGACGAATAAAGGCCTTGGCCTGCCTGCCGGTTGACCGCTTCAAGTGCCCGTTCGGCTTCGTCGCGAACCTGCCTTGCCTTGGGCGTCAGCATGATGCGGCGGGTGCGCTTGTCCGTGTTGTCGGCTGCGCGGGTGACAAGCCCGTCGCGCTCCATGCGGTTCAGCGTGTTGGCGATGGTCGCCTGCTCCACGCCCAGCATGTCGACGATCTGCTTTTGCGTCAGCCCTTCCTGCGCCCACAGGACTTGCAACAGCGGCAACTGGCCCGGCGCAATTCCGAGCGGCTTGATGGCTTCGGCCATGCGCTTTGAGAACAGGCGCGCAAGATGGTTTGCGAGCAGGCTGAGCGGCGTGTTGGGCGGAAAATCCATGGCATCACCTTTCATAGCGCACTATGAGCATAGCGGCTTTTCCCACGCGCACAAGCTGTCGCGGCCAGAACCGTTCAATACCTGGCGCAAATGCGAAAACCGGCCCGCCTGCGCGAGCCGGTTGTGAGAGCGGAATTGGAGCGGTCAGTTGCCGCGCCGCCCGAAGCCTCCGCGACGGGCAGGATCAAGCGGAAAACCCTGTGGCTGGACCGCGGCGCTGCGGCCACGGATCTCATGCGGCGAAGTGCGCGCGGGTTGAGGCTGGCCGCGCTCGGCCTTCATTCGCGCAATCTTGGCGTCGAGATCGCCGATATTATGGCCGCTATCGCCAAACTCGGATGCCAGCGATGCCTGGCCATCCTGCGGGCCATAGCGGTTGGGCCCGCGCGTCCCGGCAAGGAAGCCGCACTCCACCAGATGCCAGATGCCACCGATAAAGGGAACAAACATGATCAGGAACCAGAGACCGTTCTTGTCGCGGTCCTGGAAGCGCTTCCATGTTGCCGCAACATTGATCCAGATACCGATGATGAGGAGCAGCAGGAAGACAATCCAGCCGGATGCCGACACACCGGCAAGGCTTTCTGCTTCGCTCACAGCTCCGGCCGGCATTTGCATGGCCAGCAGCATGATGTTGGCGACAAACACCACAAACACGGCAAGTTCTGCCAGCCACCACTTCAACCGGCCGATACGGCCCGAAAATCCGAAGAGCAAGTTCATCAGTGATCTCCCTGTTTCAGGGGATCATGGGTGGAGTGCGGTGGAAATTGCCTTAATGTTTCAACCTTTGGGGGTTTGCAGGGGTGGCCACCTGCAAGTTTGGTGAAGAAATGCTTGCCGGGCCGGCTGGCTTCGCTTTGCTGCCGGGAAACAGAAAGGGCGGCCCGGAGACCGCCCTTTCCGAATTTTGGCAGTGTGGCCGGACCTTGGAAGTCCATGCCGCCACGTCTGGCGTTCCCGCCAGACAAGCAGGAAAGATGGGCGGCAAACCGGGAAACAGAAAGGGCGGCCCGGAGACCGCCCTTTCCGAAATTTGCCAGTAAGGCAGGACTTAGAAGTCCATGCCGCCCATCCCGCCGCCGGGCATGGCCGGGGCGCCGCTGTCCTTCTTGGGCAGCTCGGCGATCATGGCCTCGGTCGTCACCAGCAGGCCTGCCACCGAGGCGGCGTCCTGCAGGGCAGTGCGCACCACCTTGACCGGATCGACGATGCCCATGGCGATCATGTCGCCATACTCGCCGGTCTGGGCGTTGTAGCCGTAGGTCTCCGACTTGTCGTCGAGGATCTTGCCCACCACGATGGAGGCCTCGTCACCGGCATTGGTCGCGATCTGGCGGCACGGAGCCTGCAGCGCGCGGCGAACGATGTTGACACCGGCATCCTGGTCGGCATTGGCACCCTTGACGGTCAGGCCGTTGGAGGAACGCAGCAGGGCCACGCCGCCACCCGGAACGATGCCTTCTTCCACGGCAGCACGCGTGGCGTTCAGCGCATCGTCAACGCGGTCCTTCTTTTCCTTCACTTCCACCTCGGTCGCACCGCCGACGCGGATGACGGCAACGCCGCCCGCCAGCTTGGCCAGACGCTCCTGGAGCTTCTCGCGGTCGTAGTCGGACGAGGTTTCCTCGATCTGCTGCTTGATCTGGGCAACGCGGCCCTCGATCTCGGCCTTCTGGCCGGCACCGTCGACGATCGTGGTGTTTTCCTTGGAGATCGACACCTTCTTGGCGCGGCCCAGCATGTCGAGGGTCACGTTCTCAAGCTTGATGCCGAGGTCTTCGGAGATCACCTGGCCACCGGTCAGGATGGCGATGTCTTCCAGCATGGCCTTGCGGCGGTCGCCGAAGCCCGGAGCCTTGACGGCAGCGATCTTGAGGCCGCCGCGCAGCTTGTTGACCACGAGCGTGGCAAGCGCTTCGCCTTCCACGTCCTCGGCGATGATGACGAGCGGCTTGGACGACTGCACGACGGCTTCCAGCACCGGCAGCATGGCCTGCAGGTTGGAGAGCTTCTTCTCGTGCAGCAGGATGTAGGCGTCGTCGAGATCGGCGATCATCTTTTCCGGATTGGTCACGAAATAGGGCGACAGGTAACCGCGGTCGAACTGCATGCCTTCCACGACTTCCAGCTCGGTCTCGGCGGTCTTGGCCTCCTCGACGGTGATGACACCCTCGTTGCCGACCTTCTGCATCGCCGAAGCGATCATCTCGCCGATTTCCTTTTCGCCGTTGGCCGAAATGGTGCCGACCTGGGCAACTTCGTCAGACGTGTTGATCTTCTTGGCCGACGAAACCAGCTTGGTGGCGACTTCGGCGACGGCGAGGTCGATGCCGCGCTTCAGGTCCATCGGGTTCATGCCGGCAGCAACCGCCTTGGCGCCTTCCTTGACGATGGCCTGGGCCAGCACGGTGGCGGTGGTGGTGCCGTCACCGGCGATGTCGTTGGTCTTCGAGGCCACTTCGCGCACCATCTGGGCGCCCATGTTCTCGAACTTGTCTTCCAGCTCGATTTCCTTGGCGACCGAGACGCCGTCCTTGGTGATGCGCGGAGCACCGAATGCCTTGTCGATGACGACGTTGCGGCCCTTCGGGCCGAGCGTCACCTTGACGGCATCTGCGAGAATGTCCACGCCGCGCAGCATACGCTCGCGGGCGTCGCGGCCGAATTTCACTTCCTTGGCTGCCATGTTCTTCTCTCCTGGGCCTTGGGCCCGAAACCTGTATTGATGAGGATGGGTGCAGTCGGCCTCAGCCGATGATGCCCATGATGTCGGCTTCCTTCATGATCAGAAGGTCTTCGCCGTTGAGCTTGACTTCGGTGCCCGACCACTTGCCGAACAGCACGCGGTCGCCGGCCTTGACCGACATCGGGATCAGTTCGCCGGAATCCTTGCGGGCGCCTTCGCCCACAGCGACGATTTCGCCTTCGGAGGGCTTTTCCTTGGCGGTATCGGGGATGATGATCCCGCCGGCGGTCTTTTCTTCGGACTGCACCCGGCGGACCACGACGCGATCGTGGAGCGGGCGAAAATTCATCTCGGCCATGTTGGTAACCCTTGATGGATCGTTGATCTTGATGACGCCCCGTGCGGACGCCTGTTAGCACTCATGCTTTCGGAGTGCTAACGTGGCCGGAGATAGGCGGGCCGAGTTTCAGAGTCAAGAAATGCCGTGGGAAATTTTGGCGTCTTGCGTTAATTGCTCGAGGCCGGACGGGTGCGCCATTGCAGCGCTGCCACCTTGGCCGTTCAGTATCGGGCAGGCGAATTCACACCTGCCGGACTCGCGCGACGGAATCCTCGCGCAGCAGGCGCGGCTCGGAAAAGCGCGGGCCGCTCATGCGGTCGATACCCAGGTCGATCAGGCTCACCGTGTCCTCGTCGCTGCGCACGCCTGTGGCAATGACGTCCAGTCCGGCAAGTTCGGCTGCCTCGCACAAGCTTGAGGCGGACAGGTCTGTGTCACGCAGCTTCTCGCGGTCCAGCAGGCGGTCGGCGGAAAGCTTGATGGCGACGACGTTTCGGCCGGCTAGCTTGGCCATGGCCAGGTGATTGCCGCGCCAGCCTTCACAGGCCAGCCGGACGCCTGCCTGCTGAAGCTGGTCCAGCGCATCATGGCAGGTGTCATTGGCACCGTTGAGGATGTGGACAGGGAGGGAGAGCGCCAGCGCCGGGCAAAGCGCAGGCTGGGATGTGAAGAGCTTGCAGGTTTCGTCGAGCGCTGCCGCATCGCGCAGCAACGCTTTGGAGATGGCCACCTGAAGCGGCATGGACGGCGCATCGCCGGACAATTGGCGGCGGCACACGCGCGCAGCCTGACGGATCAGCTCAAGCTCGAAGCGCGCTGCCAAACTGCCCTTTCCCTCACCCTCCATACGGCGCAGGAAACGCCACTGGCCAGACGGATCGCCCGCCGCGCGGTCGGGCAGGGCGGCATGCACTTCAAAACCGGTGGCCTCTGCCCGTGAAACCGAGACAACCGGCTCCAGCGCAATCTGGAGCGTGCCGGTCGCCAGCGCCTCCTCAAGCTGCTTGCGCGGATTGCGCGCCACGGCCTTGCTCTCGTCGGCTGTCTTGGACAGGCTGATCACATTGTCCGGCGGGGCGGCTTGCACCTCGCGTGCTGCAGGCAGCTTGTCCAACTGCTCGACGAGCCGGTTGGAAAGCTGGTTGACAGCCGAGCGGGCGCCCGCTGCCAGATCGTTGATCGTCGCCGTATTGCTGTCGGCCTTGGCGGAATAGTCCCTGAGCGCCTTTTCGACCGACTGCATGAAGTTCTCATGGTCCCTGAGGAGGCGGCGCAGGCGCACGACGCAATAGAGGCAGATGATGAGGGCGATGGTTGAGAACAGGGCGGAAAGCGCAACACCGGCCGGAGCAAGCGTATCGGCGATCGCCGCCTGCACAGGAGCGGCGGCCATGATGCCGGCAGCGAGCAGCAGGACGGTCACCGTCGCTTTCTTCATGCCTGCGTTTCCTTTTGCCGATGCGGCCGTTAACCGCTTGTTAAGCTCGCTTTTTGCCATTGCGGCGTCGTGCTGTTAAGTGAAAGCTGGTGACAGGGTGAAGATGTTGGGTTAATGGCAAGACCGGCCAGCGGGACGGTCGCCCGGACGTCGCCCGGATGGTCGCGATGACCGATGGGACAGGGAGCACCGGCTCCCCGGCGAATTGGAGAGGCGCAATTTCCGCAATGAACAGCCTGCCGCCCGTCATCGCCCGCCTCGACGATGTGTCGGGCTCCTATTCCACCATCTTGTGTGATGTCTGGGGTGTCGTGCACAATGGCGTGCGCGCCTCTCAGCCGGCTTGCGAGGCGCTGATCCGTGCGCGCGCTGAGGGCAGGGCGGTCGTGCTTGTCACCAACTCCCCGCGCCCTTCGGCAGGTGTCATAGCCCAGTTGCGCGGCTTGGGCGTGCCGGACGAGGCCTATGACCGCATCGTCACATCCGGTGACGCGACACGCGGACTGATCGCGGAAGGCCCGCGCCGCGTCTTTCATCTGGGGCCTGAACGCGACCTGCCGATCTATGATGGCCTCGATGTGGAATGCGTGGAGGAATATGAAGCTGCAGCGGTGGTCTGCACCGGCCTCTTCGACGATGATACCGAGACGCCGGACGACTACCAGGAAATGCTGCGCCGGTTCCGCTCGCGTGATCTGCCCTTCATCTGCGCCAATCCGGACATCGTCGTGGAGAAGGGCGACCGGCTGATCTGGTGTTCTGGCGCGCTGGCGCGTGACTATGGCCAGATGGGCGGGCGCACCCTCATCTCCGGCAAACCACATGCACCCATCTACCGCATGGCCTTTGCGCGTGCCTCGCAAGTGCTCGGCCATGACGTGAACGTGCGCGATGCGCTGGCCATCGGCGACGGCATGGCGACCGACATCAGGGGGGCCGTGAATTTCGGCGTCGATGCGCTCTACGTGTCCGGCGGCATCCACTTCCGCGACTATGGCGCGACGGCCGCCGCGCCGGACCATGGCCGTCTGGCCGCCTTCCTGGCGCAGCAGGGCATGACGCCGGTAGCCGTCATTCCCCAGCTGGTGTGAGCAATGACTGGTTACGGCTTTACCCGTGTCGATGATGCCGCGGCGCTGCCTGCCGCGCTGGGCGGTGGCGTGGTTGCCATCGGCAATTTCGACGGCGTCCATCGCGGCCATCTGGCCGTGCTGGACCGGGCGCTTGCACTCGCACGGGCCGAGGGCCGCCCGGCACTGGTACTGACCTTTGAGCCCCATCCGCGCAGCCTGTTCAATCCCGGCGATCCAGTCTTCCGCCTGACCCCGGCACCCATGCGGGCGCGGCTGCTGGCCGAGCTTGGTTTCGATGGCGTGGTGGAGCAGCGTTTCGACCGCGCCTTCGCCGGGCTGGAGCCGCACGCCTTCGTGCACACCATCCTGCGCGACGGACTGTCGATTGCCCATGCAGTGACCGGATTCGATTTTCATTTCGGCCGCAAGCGGGCCGGCGGCCCGGCCTACTTGATGGAGGCCGGACACCGCGAGGGGTTCGGCGTGACGCTGGTCGATGCCTTTCGCGACGAAGGGGCCGATGTCGTCTCGTCCAGCCGCATCCGGACCGCGCTGGCTGAGGGCGATGTCTCCGGTGCGGCAGGCCTTCTCGGCTACCGTTACGCAGTCGAGGCCACGGTGGCGCACGGCCAGAAACTCGGGCGCACGATTGGTTATCCGACGGCCAACATGGCGCTGCCGGACGACAACCGGTTGGCCCATGGCATCTATGCGGTGCGCCTGCGCCGCGCCGACGGCACGCTGCATGACGGCGTGGCAAGTTTCGGACGCAGGCCGACCGTCACCAGCGACGGCGCGCCGCTGCTGGAAACCTTTGTCTTTGATTTCGACGGCGACCTCTATGGCGAGGACTGCGCCGTCAGCTTCTTCGGGCGGCTGCGCGGCGAGAAAAAATTCGACGGGCTCGACCCGCTGGTGGCGCAGATGCGTATCGACGAGGCCGAAGCCCGCGCGTTGCTGGCCGGTGTGCGGCCGCTCTCCCCGCTGGATGCGGCTGTCACCTTTTGACCGGGGGAGTTGTCATCCTGCGAGAAACCGCTGATCGAACGGGTGCTTTTCGGCCGACACGATCCTGATCGCTTTCGCGTCCGGATGGGCAGGGTTGATCAGAAGGTTGTGGCAGCGCGGCATGATGATATTGGGAACTTGAAGAACCGGCCCCATGCCGTCCCGGCAGAAATTTCGCCATGCATCACGCGTGATGCTCTGGTTTTCGCGCCAGCCCTCCGGCGGTGAAAATCCGTGCTGCATTCCATCCGGGATTTCGATTTCAATGAGCTGGTAAGTCTCCGGCAATTCACCCGGATCGAGGTTGACCAGGATCTCCAGCATGGCCAGCGCCGGGTGCTCCGACGTGTAGACGATCGCATCGCCACGATGATTCCAGCGCGCAGCCGCCAATTCACCGCCCCGGCCTGAAAGGTCGGCATGCGGAGAAATCCGCCACGCCCGCATCTCAGGAGAACATGCCGAAGTCGATCCGCGTCAGGACTTCTTCGACCATGTACGCACCGGTCTCAGATTCAAGCAGCCTGATTGGTATGGCGCCGCCAAGCGCACGATTTTCCTTGCGAAGCCAGCGGCCGGCCTTGTCCCGGCTGCCAAGGGTACGCTCGGCATGTTCGTGTACGCGTTCCAGACGGAGAACCCGGTCGGACTCACCGGCGCTCAGCATCCGGCCTGTCTGAATGCGCCGGTCGAGGGTTCGTCGCGGTGCCACGATGGCGTAAATCTCGTCATTGGAAAATCCCATCTGACGCAAACGGTCCAGACGGTCGCTTCCGACAATGAAGTCCGGCGGCAGGACGGCAGGGAAATTCCCTGCCTCTTTTCCGTCGTCGGCCGTCTCCCGCTTTGCCCTTGCCTCGTTGCTCATGGCATTCTCCGGCGCCAGTTGGCCAATTGCCATACAATATATGCGCGTTTGGCCAAACCGGCAAGCTTGCTGAATTGACGCTTTATTATGAGGCGGCTTGTTGGTAAAAGCCGCCCCATGCAAGCGATGATGCCGGCTTTTGCGATACGAATTATTGGCCCGGCCTTCGCCGCTGCCTGAGGGGCGCGGGAAGGTCCGGGATCTCTGCCGCGCGTCGTTCAGAATTTGCGCGGCCCCATCCGTTTTCCTGAAATTTCCCTGCCCATGATGCGGCAGCAAGCACGGCAAGACCATGACTGACACGTCCGAAAAGCTCGACTATTCCAAGACCCTCTACCTGCCGCAGACGGAGTTTCCGATGCGTGCGGGCCTGCCCCAGAAGGAGCCGCAGATCGTGGCCCGCTGGGAGGAGATGAACCTCTACAAAAAGCTGCGTGAGAGCGCCGCCGGCCGCCCGTCCTATGTCCTGCATGACGGCCCGCCCTATGCCAATGGCAACATCCATATCGGCCATGCGCTGAACAAGGTGCTGAAGGACGTCATCACCCGCTCCTTCCAGATGCGCGGGTTCGACAGCAACTACGTGCCCGGCTGGGATTGCCACGGCCTGCCGATCGAATGGAAGATCGAGGAAGAGAACTACCGGTCCAAGGGCAAGCCGAAGCCGGACCTGACCGATCCCGGCGCCATGATCGCTTTTCGCAAGGAATGCCGCGCCTATGCCGAGCACTGGATTTCCGTGCAGTCGGGCGAGTTCAAGCGCCTCGGCATCACCGGCGATTTCGACAATCCCTACACCACGATGAATTTTCACGCCGAAGCGCGCATTGCCGGCGAGCTGCTGAAATTCGCCATGAGCGATCAGCTGTATCGCGGCTCCAAGCCGGTCATGTGGTCGGTCGTGGAACGCACCGCGTTGGCCGAGGCCGAGGTGGAATATCACGAGGTCGAAAGCGACACGATCTGGGTGAAGTTTCCGGTGTCCGCTGGTGATGGCCTGACTGATGCTTTCGTCGTCATCTGGACGACCACGCCTTGGACGATCCCCGGCAACCGCGCCATCTCGTTCTCGTCGCGTGTCGAATACGGCCTTTATGAAGTCACCTCTGCCGAGAACGACTTCGGACCGCGCCCAGGCGAGAAACTGATCTTCGCCGACAAGCTGGCCGAGGAAAGCTTTGCCAAGGCCAAGCTCGGCTACACCAAGCTGCGCCCGGTTTCGGCCAAAGAACTTGCGGCCATCACCTGCCGCCACCCGCTCCACGATCTCGGCTATGATTTCCCTGTCCCGCTCATCGACGGCGATCACGTCACCGACGATGCCGGTACCGGCTTCGTGCACACCGCGCCGTCCCATGGCCGGGAGGACTTTGATGCCTGGATGCACCATGCCCGCGATCTGGAAGCGCGCGGCATCTCGTCCGCCATTCCCTTCCCGGTCGATGATGCCGGTTACTTCACCAAGGATGCACCGGGCTTTGGCCCGGACCGCGAGGGCGGCCCCGCCCGCGTCATCGACGATCACGGCAAGAAGGGCGACGCCAACAAGGCCGTCATCGAGGCGCTGATCGCGGCGGATCGCCTGTTTGCGCGCGGCCGCATCAAGCATGACTACCCGCATTCCTGGCGGTCAAAAAAGCCGGTCATCTTCCGCAATACGCCGCAATGGTTTGTCCACATGGACAAGGATCTGGAGGATGGCACGACGCTGCGCTCGCGCGCGCTCAACGCCATCGACGCCACGCGCTTCGTGCCGGCCGCAGGCCAGACCCGCCTGCGCGCCATGATCGCCGACCGGCCCGACTGGGTGCTGTCGCGCCAGCGGGCATGGGGCGTGCCGATCTGCGTCTTCGCCGACGAGGAAGGCAATGTGCTGAAGGACGAGACCGTCAACGCGCGCATCCTGCAAGCCTTCGAGGCAGAAGGGGCGGACGCCTGGTTTGCCCCCGGTGCCCGCGAGCGCTTCCTTGGCGAGCATGCGGGCGAGCCGTGGAAGCAGGTCACCGACATTCTCGATGTCTGGTTTGATTCCGGCTGTACCCACACCTTCACGCTGGAAGATCGCCCGGACATGAAGTGGCCGGCCGATGTTTATCTCGAAGGCTCCGACCAGCATCGCGGCTGGTTCCATTCCTCGCTGCTGGAAAGCTGCGGCACGCGCGGCCGCGCGCCCTATGACACTGTCATCACCCATGGCTTCACCATGGCCGAGGACGGCCGCAAGATGTCCAAGTCTCTGGGCAACCAGGTCTTTCCGCAGGACGTGATGAAGGAATCGGGCGCCGATATCCTGCGTCTCTGGGTCATGACGACCGACTATTGGGAAGACCAGCGCCTCGGCAAGGCGATCATCCAGACCAACATCGATGCCTATCGCAAGATGCGCAACACGATCCGCTGGATGCTGGGCACGCTCGCCCACGACGACGGCGCGCAAGTGCCGCTGGCCGACATGCCGGAGCTGGAGCGCCTCATGCTGCACCGGCTGGTGGAACTGAACCGCACCGTCAACGAAGGCTACGACAATTTCGATTTCAAGCGCATCGCCAAGACGCTGATCGATTTCATGGTGGTCGACCTGTCGGCCTTCTACTTCGACATCCGCAAGGATGCGCTCTATTGCGATGCGCCGTCCTCGACGCGCCGCAAGGCCGCCGTGCAGGTGGTGCGCGTGCTGTTCGAGGCGCTGGTGAAGTGGCTGGCGCCCATGCTGCCCTTCACCACCGAGGAGGCCTGGCTCGACCGCCATCCCGAGGCCGTCTCGGTGCATCTGGAACAGTTCCCGGCCATCCCGGCGGAGTGGGAAGATGCCGCGCTCGCCGCCAAGTGGCGCAAGGTGCGCGCGGTGCGCCGTGTTGTTACCGGGGCGCTGGAACTGGAGCGCGCCGCCAAGACCATCGGCTCCTCGCTGGAGGCCGCACCCTTTGTGCACATCACCGATGCGGAACTGAGGGCGGCCGTCGAGGGTCTCGACATGGCCGAAATCTGCATCACCTCCGGCCTGTCCGTGTCGGACAAGGAGGCACCCGCCGGGGCGTTCACGCTGGAGGATGTGAAGGGTGTGGCCGTGGTTCCGGCGCTGGCCAACGGCACCAAATGTGCCCGGTCGTGGCGCGTGACCGATGACGTCGGTGCCGATCCGGTCTGGCCCGATGTTTCCGCGCGCGATGCCATGGCCTTGGCCGAACTGAAGGCGCTCGGCCGTCTCTGACGGCCCGCCTGTCCACGCCCGGTAACCGTTCCGGGCGGGGATCGTTGCCCGCGCGCCGCACTTGCGGTAAATAAGCACCCGGTTTCGGGCGGCCATCTTATTGCCGGATTGTGCGTTCATCGCCCTTGGGCGAAAATCGCCGCTTGAATGATCGGCGCCCCTTGAGTGCGGGCGCAGCGAAAGGGACGGGTAGACATGGTTGGCACTTCGATTCCCAGGGCCGCTGCCGCACGCATGCTGGTGGGCGCTGTCGCCCTTGGCGCGCTTGCGGGCTGCCAGGGCACGCCGACCTACGGCACCGGCACCCGTGCCGACAAGCAGCTCATGGAAGACCTGACCGGTATCGTCTCGATCACACCCAAGCGCGGGCCGAAGATCGATTACGAGCCGCGCCCCGAGCTGGTAAAGCCGGCCGACGCCAACGCGCTTCCCGCCCCGCAGGAGAGCATCACCGCTTCGGCCGCCGAAAACGGTGCCTGGCCAGAGTCGCCGGAAGAGCGCCGCAAGCGCCTGCGCGAATACGGCACGGAAAACCGCGATTCCCCGAACTACAAGCCGCTCGTGCGCTCCGGCCGCGAGGAAGATCCCGATGCCCCGATGATCACCTCGCCGGCGGCAGCGGATCGCGGCCAGTACGTCAACAACGTGACTTCGGCGACGGCCTACAATCGTGACCAGCAGGCCGACTACCGTGCGCGCCAGCAGTTGAGCCAGCAGGGCTATGCCGATCGCCGCACCTACCTCTCCGAGCCGCCGCTGGAATACCGCCAGCCCGCCCCCGGCGCGTCAGCCGATGAACTGGGTGAGGACGAGGACAAGAAGGAACGCCGCCTGAAGGCGGAGTCGCGCAAGAATTCCGGCAAGAAGAGCTGGCGCGACTTTCTTCCCTGGAACTGACGGCTGCCTGTCCGGATTCGGCCTGAGCGCCGGTCTCAGCGCCTGTCGCGAAAGAAATCCTTGAGCAGCGCGGCAGCCTCCCGCTCCGCGAAGCCCGGATAGACCTCCGGCGCATGGTGGCACGTGGGTTGCGCGAAAAACCGCCCGCCGTTAGTCACAGCCCCGCCCTTGGGATCTTCCGCCCCGAAATAGACCCGGCGCAGCCGCGCAAACGAGATCGCCCCCGCGCACATGGCGCAGGGCTCCAGTGTCACATGCAGGTCGGCACCGGTCAGCCGCTCCTGGCCCAGCGCCGCGCAGGCCGCGCGGATCGCCAGCATCTCCGCATGGGCCGTTGGGTCGTTCAACTCGCGTGTCCGGTTGCCTGCGCGCGCGATCACGTTGCCCTCCAGCACGATCACCGCGCCGACCGGCACTTCGCCACGCTGAGCTGCCGCACGCGCCTCTTCCAGCGCGGTCTCCATGGGGCTCGAAGGCGCGTCACCGGGCATGTGCACTCTTTTCTCTCGCAAGGCTCTCATCCATTTGTTAGGTAGCCGCACCACCGGAAACAATCAAATGACCGACGACAACAAAAAGCAGCCCTTTGGCGACCGCAAGCCGCGCTCCGGCAAGCCGTTCGACGGTGACAAGCGCGGCAAGTCCGGTTTTGCAAAGCCCGGCCGCGGCGGCAAGCCGGGCATGGGCGGCAAGCCCTTTGCGAAAAGGCCGCGCGACGCGGAACCGGCCGTCGAGGAAGCCCCTCAGGGCGAGCGCATTGCCAAGCGTCTGGCGCGAGCGGGTGTGTCTTCGCGCCGCGAGGCCGAGGCACTGATCGCCGATGGCCGCATCTCGGTCAACGGGCGCGTGCTGGAAAGCCCCGCCTTCAATGTCATGCCCTCCGACAAGGTGGCCATCGACGGCAAGCCGATACCCGACGCCGAGCGGACCCGGCTCTGGCTGTTCCACAAGCCGGCGGGTCTTGTCACGACCAACCGTGATCCCGAAGGCCGCAAGACCGTCTTCGATGCCCTGCCGGAAGGCATGCCGCGCGTCATCACCATCGGCCGCCTCGACATCAACACCGAGGGGCTGCTGCTGCTGACCAATGACGGAGGGCTGGCGCGAATTCTTGAGTTGCCGGCCACCGGCTGGCTGCGCCGCTACCGCGTGCGTGTCCACGGCAAGGTGGATCAAGCGCAACTGGACGAATTGAAGAACGGCATCGCCGTTGATGGCGTTTTCTACGGCTCCATGGAAGCCACCCTCGACCGCGAGCAGGGCGCGAATGCCTGGCTCACCATTGCCCTGCGCGAAGGCAAGAACCGCGAAGTCAAGAATGTCATGGGCGCGCTCGGCCTCGATGTCACGCGGCTCATCCGCGTCTCCTATGGTCCGTTCCAGCTTGCCGACCTGCCGGAAGGCGGCGTACGCGAAATCCGTGGCCGTTCCCTGCGCGAGCAATTGGGCGAGCGGCTGATCGAGGAATCGGGTGCCAATTTCGATGCGCCCATCCTCAACGAATTCACCAACTCCGTAGTGGTGAAGGACAAGGAGCCGCGCGAGGACGAGGGCGGCCGCAAGGGCTGGAAGCCCGATGCGCAGGAGCGCCGCGAGGATGCGCTGAACAGGCTCGACACCCGGCCGAAGCGGCATTCCTCCGAACCGGGCGAGGGCGGTCTGATCAAGCGCGCCCGTCGTGATGATCGCCGCGACGATCGCCGCGATGATCGCCGTCAGGACAGGGACGGCCCGCGCGATGCGGGGCGCGACCGCCCGCGCGATGGCAAGCCGGGCATGAAGCGCTCCGGACCGCCGCGTGACCGCGCCCGCAGCAACGAGGAACGCGCCGAGCTGAACCGTGTGCCCCTCGGTCAGGAGCGCCGTGGCGCCAATGTCTGGATGGCACCCGGTGCCAAGCCGGAAGGCGAAAAGGCGCGCGCGAAACGCGCTGCTTCCGACGCGCCGAAGCGCGCGCCGGGCAAGCCGCAATGGCGTGGCCCGCGCGAGGAGGGCAGGTCTGACCGGGAGGACGGCAACCGCCGTTTTGATCGCAAGCCACGCCCCGAGCGTGAAGGCGGCGAGGATCGAGGCGAGCGCAGGCCGCGCCGCAGCGAAGGCGGCAAACCCTATGAAAAGCGCGGCGACCGGCCCTTTTCCAAGGACAATCGCGAAGAGCGCGGCGAGCGCAAGCCTGGCAGCCGCCCCGGCGGCAAGCCCTATGGCAAGGGACCGCGTGACGGAAACCGCGCCGGCCCCCGTGACGGCGGGAAGCCCGGCCCACGCAGCGCCGGACCCAAGGGACCGCGCGGGCCCAGGCGCCGGGATAGCTGACCATGCGCATCGTCGGCGGCACATTTCGGGGCCGCGCGCTGGCCGCGCCGAAATCCAATGACATCCGCCCGACGACCGACCGCACGCGCGAAGCCCTGTTCAACATCCTCGCCCATGCCCATGGCGATGTGCTGGACGGTGCGCGGGTGCTCGACCTCTTTTCCGGCACCGGCGCGCTCGGCCTTGAAGCCTTGTCGCGCGGAGCGTCATCAGCACTTTTCGTCGAACCGTCGGCTGAAGGCCGCGGCCTGCTGCGCACCAACATCGAGGCGCTCGGTCTTCAGGGCCGCGCCCGCATCTTCCGCCGCGACGCCACTGATCTGGGCGCGGTCGGCACAATGGAGCCCTTCACGCTGCTGTTTGCCGATCCGCCCTATGGCAAGGGCCTCGGCGAACGGGCACTCGCTTCCGCGCTGGCCGGAGGCTGGCTGAAACCCGGAGCGCTCTGCCTCGTCGAGGAAGATGCCAAGGCGCCTTTCGACGCAGAAGGCTTCACGCTGCTTGACGAGCGCAACTGGGGCGGCACGGTGATGCGCTTCCTTGCCGCACCCGGTTGATGGGCTCCTGCTGCCTGCCAACATGACGAAGAATTCATGTTGGTCCTGTTTGTCGCGCCACAGTTGCGCCCTATAGTCGCCAAATCATTCCGTGGCTTGCAGGGCTGGAGGTTATCGCCGCATGACTGGAATTTTCCGCAGGACGCTGACTGCGCTCGCGCTCGGTTCGGCACTGGCTACGGCCGGGTTTGCTCCGGCAATCGCACTGGCCGATCAGGCCAAACCGGCCGTTTCGTCTACCGGGCAGCAAAAGGTGTCGACCTTCATGCTCGACAATGGCATGCAGGTCGTCGTCATCCCGGATCACCGCGCCCCCGTCGTCACCCACATGGTCTGGTACAAGATCGGCGGTGCAGACGAGGCTCCCGGAAAATCGGGCATCGCCCATTTTTTTGAACACCTGATGTTCAAGGGCACGAAAAACCATCCCGGCGGCGCGTTTTCCCGCGCGGTCTCCGAGATCGGCGGGCAGGAAAACGCCTTCACCTCCGATGACTACACCGCCTATTTCCAGAAGGTGGCGCCCGGCGCGCTGGCAACCATGATGGCCTTCGAGGCGGACCGCATGCACAATCTGATCCTGACCGACGACGTGATCGGCCCGGAACGCGATGTCATTCTTGAAGAGCGCAACATGCGCGTGGAAAACGATCCGTCCGCGCTGCTGTCGGAGGAAATCGACGCCACGCTGTTCCAGAACCACCCCTACCGTATCCCCGTGATCGGCTGGAAACACGAGATCGAGAAGCTCAACCGCGCCGACGCAACCGATTTCTACACGCGCTACTACGCGCCCAACAACGCCGTGCTGGTGGTTGCCGGCGACGTGGATGCCGACACCGTGCGCAAGCTGGCCGGCGAGACCTACGGCAAGGTGCCGCGCGGGCCGGACCTGCCGCCCCGTGTACGTCCCGAAGAGCCCGAGCAGAACACGGCGCGCAGCGTGACGATCCGCGATCCCCGCGTGTCCGTGCCGAGCTATCAGGTCAATTGGGTCGTGCCCTCCTACAACCGCGCCAAACCCGGCGAGGGCGAAGCGCTCGACCTCCTGGCAGACGTGCTGGGTGGCGGCCTGCGCTCGCGCCTCTACCAGCAGCTTGTCGTGAAAAAGGGCATCGCTTCGTCTACCGGGGCCTGGTACCAGGGCGATGCGCTGGATGCCTCCCGCTTTGTCTCCTATGGCGCGCCACGCGGCGCCGCCACGCTCGACGAGGTGGAAAAGGCGATCCTCGCCGAGATCGCCGACATCGCAGAAAACGGCATCAGTGCCGAAGAACTCGACAAGGCGAAAAAGCGCTCCATCAAGCAGCTCGTGTTCTCGCGTGACGACCAGTCTGGCATGGCGCGCCTCTACGGCACGCTGCTGACGACCGGCGGCAAGGTCGAGGACGTTGATACCTGGCCGGACCGGGTGCGCGCCGTCACGCCGGAACAGGTGCAGCAGGCCGCGCGGGAATACCTGAAGACCAGCCGCTCGGTGAGCGGATACATGCTGCCGCCTGAAGACCGGAAATCCTGAGGATGAACCCCATGACCAATCCCAAGGCCAAGGGCCTCTCTGCATTTTTCCTGTTGGTGGTGCTCGTCGCCGCAAGCCCGGTTCTGGCCGCTGTGAAGGTGCAATCCGTCACCTCGCCCAAGGGCGTCACCGCATGGTTGGTCGAGGATTATTCCGTGCCGATTGTCACGGTGCGCTTTTCCTTCCGCGGCGGCACCACGCAGGATCCCGCCGGCAAGGAGGGCATGTCGAACCTGATCACCGGCCTGTTCGACGAAGGCGCCGGCGACATGGATTCCGACGCCTTCCAGGAAGCACTGGAGGATTCCGGCGCCGAGATGAGCTTCAGCGAGGGAGCCGACTCCATCGAAGGCAGCTTCCGCACGCTCGCCGAAACGCGCGATCAGTCGGTTGCCCTGCTGAAACTGGCCGTCAATAGCCCCCGCTTTGACCAGGCGCCGGTTGATCGCATCCGCGACCAGATCGTCTCGGGCATCGAGTCCGAGGCGCGCGATCCCTCGACCATCGCCAAGTTTGCCTGGAACGAGAATGTCTATAGCGGACACCCCTACGCCCGCCGCTCCGAAGGCACGCCCGAAACCCTGGCCGCCATCACACCGGCCGACCTCAAAGCCTTCCACAAGGCGCAGTTCGCGCGCGCAAACCTGCATGTCGGCGTTGTCGGTGCCATTGATCCGGAGGCCTTGAAGGCGCTGCTGGACGATGTGTTCGGCGGCCTTCCGGAAAAGCCCGAGCAGATGGCCGTAACCCAGGCGACGCCGAAGTTCGGCCAGAACCTCGCCGTCGACTACGACCTTCCGCAGACCACCATCCGGCTCGCATTTCCCGGCCTGAAACGCTCCGATCCGGACTTCTATGCCGCCTACGTGATGAACCACATTCTCGGCGGCGGGTCCTTCACCTCGCGCCTTTACACCGAGGTGCGCGAAAAGCGCGGCCTCGCCTACGGCATCAATTCCTGGCTTTCCACTCGCGACTATTCCAATGAATTGCAGATTTCGACCGCCACGCGCTCCGACCGTGCCGCCGAAACGCTGCAGGTGATCCGCGACGAGGTGGCCAAGATGGCCGCCGAGGGACCGACCCAGCAGGAACTGGATGAGGCCAAGAAATACATCATCAATTCCTATGCGGTCGCCAATTTCGATTCCTCCTCCTCCATCGCCGAAACTCTGGTCGCGGTGCAGGAACAAGACCTCGGCATCACCTATTTCGAGGACCGGGAACGCCTGATCGGGCAGGTGACGCTTGACCAGGCCAAGGCGGAAGCCGTGAAACTGTTGTCTGCCACGCCGGTCATCATGCTGGTCGGGCCGCAGGCCGCACCCGAAACGCCCAAGAAGGACGGGTGAGGGGGACGCGGTGACAGCGGCACGGGCCAAAAAGGGTGCCAGGGGTGCGGACGAAGTGAAGCCGGATACGGCTGGATTGCCGCCTGTTCCGGCCGGCTTGCCGCGCATCGCGGTGGCCTTTGGCGGCGGCGGGGCACGCGGGCTTGCCCATATCCATGTGATCCGTGAACTCGATGCGCTCGGCATTCGCCCGGTCGCCATTTCCGGCTCGTCCATTGGCGCCATCATGGGCTCGGCCATGGCAGCCGGCATGACAGGCGATGCCATCTTTGATCACGCGCGCTCGGTGCTTTCGGACAAGGCCGAAGCGGCCAGCCGCCTGTGGCGCTCCCGTCCGGCGAGCTTTTCGGAGATGATGTCCAAGGGCATTCGCTTCTCGCAATTCAACATCGAGAACATCCTGCGGTCTTTTCTGCCCGGCACGATCCCGGCCACCTTCGAGGAATTGTCGATTCCGCTGACCGTCACCGCCACGGACTATTACGGCCATTCGCTGACGCTGTTCCGGGAAGGCGAGCTTCTGTCGGCAGTGGCGGCCTCGGCGGCCATTCCGGCACTGTTCCGGCCCGTGAAGCGCGACGGGCGCCTGCTGATTGACGGCGGAATCTACAACCCCGTGCCCTTCGATGTCTTCGGCGATGCCGCCGATATCGTGATCGCCATTGACGTGGTGGGGGCACCAGAGGAAACCGGCAAGCACCCGTCCTCCATTGATTTCATGTTCGGCGCCACACAACTGATGATGCAGTCGATCATCACCATGAAGACGGCGACCCATCCCCCCGCGATCCTGCTGCGCCCGCCAGTCTCGAAATTCCGTGCGCTCGATTTCCTGAAGATCGAGCAGGTGCTGGCAATCACCGAGCCGGTGCGCCGCGACCTGCGCTCCGCCATCGCGGGAAAGATCCCGGCACTGGCAGAACGTGCCAGTGCGCTCAACGCACTCGAAAAGCGTGAAACTGCAGACGCCTGAAGGCGCCTTCATGCGGCATCTTCATCCTCGCGCCCGGCTGCGTCATGGTCGATGCGGGTGCCTTCGCGCTGCGGCTTGATGAGCGGTTCCGGCGTAACCGGGCGGGTGTGGAGCCTGTCGCTTCCCGCATAGATGCCTTCGACCTGCTGGATGGCAAGACGCTCCTCGTCGCGCTTGCGCACGTCGCTGGCGATTGCCAGCGCATCGTCTTCGCCGGTGCCGAGGGCCTCCAGCGTCTTGCGGCCGAACAGCAGCCCGCTCTCGAAGGTTTCGCGGGCTTCATAATCCACGCCGCGTGCCCTCAGCGCCAGCGTATGTGCCCGGTCATAGGCACGGGTATAGATGCGCGCATTGGGATATTCGGCCTGGATCAGGTCGATGATCTTGTCGGTGGTCCCTTTCTTGTGGGTGCAGACTGCGACGATCTTGGCGCGGCGGATTCCGGCCGCTTCCAGCACATCCTTGCGGGTTCCGTCACCGAAATAGATGCGGAAACCGAATTTCTGTGCGGCGCGGACCCGTTCGGCGGAATGGTCGATGATCGTCACGTCGCTGCCGCCTGCAAGCAATATCTGCGAGGCGATCTGTCCGAAGCGCGAAAAGCCGATCATCAGCACGTCCGATCCGGCATCTTCGAAATTTTCCTCCATTTCCTCGGGCTTTTGCCGCTTCAAGAACAGCGGCGTCAGGCGCATCACCAGCGGGGTAAGCGCCATGGAAAGCGTGATGACCGCCACCAGCATGGAGGCGGTGGACCGGTCGAAGAGACCGGATGCGGCCGCCGTGGAGAACAGCACGAAACCGAACTCGCCGCCCTGCGGGATGAGGAGGGCCACGCGCACGGCCACATCATGCGACGTGCCGAACAGCCGCGTGACAAGATAGTTGATGATCGCCTTGGCGACGAGCAGGCCGATGGTGGCCGCCGCCAGCAGCGGCAGGTTGTTCCAGATCACATCGAGGTCCACCGACAGGCCGACCGCAATGAAGAACAGGCCAAGCAGTATGCCGCGGAAGGGTTCGATATCGGCTTCCAGTTCATGGCGGTAACTGGATTCCGACAGCATCACGCCGGCAAGAAACGCGCCCATGGCCATCGAAAGCCCGGCCCATTGCATGAGCATACCGGCACCGAGAACGAGGAAAAGCGCCGTGGCGATCATCACCTCGCGCGCGCCCGTGTCGCCGATGAAGCGAAAGACAGGATTGAGCAGGTAGCGTCCTGCCAGAACGACAAAGGCAATGGCCGCCAGTGCAATTGCCACATCGGCCCACACATTGCCTTTGACGTCCGGCGCATAGGGCGCAAGGAACGCGGCCAGTGCCAGAAGTGGCGCAATGGCGAGATCCTGGAAGAGCAGGATGGAAAATGCCGTCTGCCCGTGACGGCGGTTCGTGTCCCCGGCTTCCTCCAGCAATTGCATGGCAAAGGCGGTGGACGACAGCGCCAGCCCGAAGCCGATGATCAGCGCAGCAGGCCGCGGCAGACCGAACAGCCAGACCCCGGCCGCAAACAGCACGAGGCCTGTCAATAGCACCTGCGCCAGCCCAAGCCCGAAAATGTCGCGCCGCATGGCCCACAGCCGCGAAGGCTTCAGCTCAAGGCCGATGATGAACAGCAGGAACACAACGCCAAGCTCTGCGACATGCAGAACCTCTTCGGCATCGGCGATGCGCTGCGCGACCGGCCCGATCACGATCCCGGCTGCCAGATAGCCCAGCACTGTGCCAAGCCCGATCCGCTTGAAGAGCGGAGCAGCGATGACGGCCCCGCCAAGCAGGATCAGCGCCTCGGTGTAGAGCGTGACGGGTTCTGCTGCCATGTCCTCTCGATCCGCTGTTTTGGCTGACTGCCATTGAACATCCCGCCCAACGCAAATAGATGATGCGTTGGGCGTTTCCAACTGCGCCGCCCCTTTCGAGACCCGATCTAACATGGAACGCGAGATGCCCGATACCCGCGACACTGACAAGCTGGAGGAACGGGTCTCCCGCCTGGTGGAAGCGGCCGTCAAAGCCGGGGCCGACGCGGCCGACGCCGTGGTCGTCCGGTCCGGTTCGACCTCGGTTTCGGTCCGCCTCGGCAAGGTGGAGAACACCGAATCCTCCGTCAGCGATGATGTGTCACTGCGTGTCTTTGTCGGCGCCCGCTCGGCTTCCGTTTCGGCGACGACGGGCTATGACCCCGTGCGTCTGGCCGAACGTGCCGTCGCCATGGCCAAGGCCTCCCCCGAGGACAGGCTGAACACGCTGGCCGATCCTGCGAACCTCGCCCGGTCCTTCCCAGATCTCGATCTCTTCGATCCGTTCGAACCGGATGCCGCCGCCATGACCGAAACAGCGCTCCAGATGGAGGCTGCCGCGCTGGATGTCCCGGGGGTCACCAATTCCGGCGGCGCCGGTGTTTCAGCTGGCTATGGTGGCCTGGTGCTGGCCACCTCGCATGGCTTTGTCGGCTCCTATGTCGCCAGCCGCTTCTCGCGCTCCGTATCGGTGCTGGCAGGTGAGGGAACGGCCATGGAGCGCGACTATGAGTATTCATCCGCTCTGCATCATGGCGACCTGCGCGATGCGCTGGCAATCGGGCTCGAGGCGGGCGAGCGCACGGTGGCCAGGCTCGGAGCGCAGAAACTGAAGACCGGGCCGGTCGAGGTCGTCTTTGATCCGCGCGTGGCCCGTGGTCTTGCCGCCTCGCTGGCAAGTGCCATCAATGGCGGGTCGGTGGCGCGCAAGACCTCGTTCCTGCGCGACCGCATGGGCAAACAGGTTGCCAATGCCGCCGTCACCGTCACCGACGATCCGCTGCGCCGCCGGGGCTCATCCTCGCGCCCCTTTGACGGGGAGGGCGTTCAGGGCACGCCGCTCACCATGATTGGTGCAGGCGTGCTGAACCATTGGACGCTCTCCACCTCCGCCGCGCGCGAACTCGGCCTGGAAACCAATGGGCGCGGCGTGCGCTCGGCCTCCTCGGTCAATCCTTCCTCCACCAATTTCGCGATTGAGCCGGGTGGGAGCGATCCTGCCGACATGATTTCCTCCATTTCCCACGGCATCTATGTCACCGAACTCATCGGGCAGGGGGTGAACATGGTCACCGGTGATTATTCCCGCGGGGCGTCGGGCTTCCGCATCGAGAACGGGAAACTGGGTGGCCCTGTCTCCGGTGTCACGCTGGCCGGCAATCTGAAGGGCATGTTTCTCTCCATGCAGCCGGCCAATGATCTGGACCGCTCCTTCGGAACGGCCTCGCCGACGCTCTTTATGGGGAGGATGATGCTTGCCGGTGATTGATCCGGACCATCTTGCCGACCTCGACCTGCTGCGCGAATGCGCGGCGGAGGCTGGCGCGATTGCCCTGTCCTATTTCCGAAAGGACCCGGAAGTCTGGATGAAGGACGGGGATTCGCCGGTCACCGAGGCGGATCTCGCCGTGGACCGTTTCCTGCGCGAGACCCTCATGGCGGCGCGGCCCACCTATGGCTGGCTGTCGGAAGAGACTGCGGATGACCCGGAGCGCCTCAAGGCGCGGCGCACCTTCGTCGTCGACCCGATCGATGGAACCCGGGCCTTCATGGCGGGCCGCGAGGTCTGGTGCGTTTCGGTCGCCGTGGTTGAGGAGGGGCGCACCATTGCCGGCGTGCTTGATTGCCCGGTCAAACGCGAGGTCTTCGAGGCGGTGCCAGGCCGGGGTGCCCACATGAACGGTACGCGCCTCACGGTTGCCCAACCGCACATCAACCCGGTGATCGGCGGTCCGAAATGGATGATCGACAAGCTGGACGCGGATCTGCGTCAGCGCCTTGTTCCCTCCGCACATGTCCCCTCGCTTGCCTATCGCCTGGCCATGGTGGCCGACGGCCGCCTCGACGGAACCTTCGTGAAAACCGACAGTCACGATTGGGACATCGCCGCTGCCCGGCTCATCCTGTCGGAGGCCGGTGGATCACTGTTCGACAGGGCCGGTGCGGAACCGCATGTTGCGGGTGCAAACCCCCGTCACGGTGCGCTGGCCGCCGCTTCCGGCTCCATGGTCGCGGCCCTTCACGCTGCATTGCAAAAAATCCCCGAGTGAGGGACGGTGCAGCGGTTCCAAATTCCCGCGGATTGTGTTCTATGCGGCACGCAATCCTCCGTTCCCAAGGGATGTAAGACATGACCGAACCCTCCGACAAGAAACAGCTTCTCCACCTCGTGCTCGGCGGCGAACTGAAGTCGCTCGACTCCACCGAATTCCGCAATCTCGACGAACTCGACATCGTCGGCGTCTTCCCGGATTTTGAAAGCGCCCGCACCGCCTGGAAGGCCAAGGCGCAGTCCACCGTCGACAATGCGCATATGCGATACTACGTGGTGCATCTGCATCGCATGCTTGAGCCGGACGCAAAGGGCTGAGCGCGGTTTGACAGGTCAGGGCCAACCCGAAGGCGCAAGGGAGGAGCGTCAGCGGACACGCCGGGCAAGGCCCGGCGCGGTGAAGTCGTTCTGGAAACGCATGCGTGTCTACATTGTGCGTTCGAGCCTCACGACGGCCCTGCTGTCCCGTTTCATCCATGGCTGGCTCCGCCTTGTCTGGCTGACCAACCGTCTGGTGCCCGGCTCCGACAGCGTGATCGAACGCGTCGGCAGGGGCGAACGCGGCATCGGTGCGGCCTGGCACGGCCAGCACCTGATGTTTCCCTGCATTCTGCCCGGCGGCAATACCGGCGCGGTGATGGTATCGCGCAGCGCGGACGCCGAGCTTAACGCCCGTGTCTTGGAACTGGCCGGTATCGGCACCTTGCGCGGCTCCGGCGGGCGCGCCAATGACCGCAAGAGCGCCGAGCGTGGCGGCGCGCGCGCGCTGATCGGCCTGAAGAAGGTGCTTGATGAGGGCAAATGGGTCGGCATGATCGCCGATATTCCCCATGGTACACCGCGCGATGCCGGCATGGGCGTCGTGACACTGGCGCGCATTTCCGGTAAGTCCATCTATCCCGTCGCCTATCAGACCAGCCGCCGCAAGGTGTTGGAACGGACGTGGGACAAGACAACGATAAACTGGCCCTTTGGCCGCGCGGCGCTTGTGGTGGGGGATCCCGTCTCGGTGGCGCCGGATGCCGATGAGGCCGCGATGGAAGCTGCGCGGCTGCGCCTGACCGCAGAACTTGAGCGGGCCAATGCGCGCGCGGCAGCCATGGTGGATGGAAACGCATGAGTGAACGCTGGGCACGCTCCATGCTGTGGACGTATCGCTGGCTGGGCGCTGCGGCCTATCCGTTCATTGGCACCTATGTCGGCTGGCGGGCCGCCAAGGGCAAGGAAGACCCGCGCCGCCGCCGCGAGCGCTACGGTGTCACCAAGGTGGAGCGCCCGTCCGGCCCGATCGTCTGGGTCCATGCGGCGAGCGTGGGTGAAATGTCGGCCGTCTCGCCGCTGGCCGAGAGCATCGCGGCACTCGGCGTCAATGTCGTACTCACCACCGGTACCGTCACCTCGGCGCGCATGGCCAACAGCCGCTTTTCCGGCCGCATCATCCATCAATATGTGCCGCTGGACCTGAAGCCCGCTGTCAGCCGGTTTCTCAGCCACTGGAAGCCGGACCTCGCCATTATCGCGGAATCGGAAATCTGGCCGATGACGATCCTGGAGCTTGGCGCACGCCGTGTGCCCCAGGTGCTCGTCAATGGGCGCCTGTCCGACCGCTCCTACCGGGCCTGGAAAAAGCGCTCCTGGCTGGCCGAAGGCTTGCTGGAAAACCTGGCCATGGTGCTCGCCCAGTCCGATGTGGATGGCGAGCGTTTCCGCGATCTCGGTGCCCGTCCCGTGCAGGTGACAGGCAATCTCAAGGTGGATACCCCGCCGCTGCCGGTCGACGATCAGGCACTCGATGCGCTTCTTCGCCAGATCGCCAACCGCAAGACCTGGGTGGCCGCCTCCACCCACGAGGGCGAGGAGGCGCTCTGTGCCGATGTGCACCGCGTGCTCAAGCGCCGCCACCGTGACCTCCTGACCGTGATCGTGCCCCGCCACGTGGATCGCGCCGACGCGCTGGAAGCCGGGATGGTGGCCAAGGGTCTCAAGGTCGCCCGCCGCAGCCGCAACGATGCCATTGCGCCCGACTGTGACATCCTGCTGGGCGACACCATGGGCGAGATGGGCCTTTATCTGCGCCTCGCCGACATTGCCTTTGTGGGCAAGTCGCTGACAGGCGAGGGCGGGCAGAACCCGCTGGAGCCTGCCATGCTGGATACCGCCATCCTGTCGGGCCGCAACGTCCAGAACTTTAGGGAAAGCTACCAGCGCCTTGTCAGGAACGGCGGCGCGCGGCTCATCAAGGACCGCGACATGCTGGCGGGCGCGGTCAATTACCTCTTCAACAATCCCGAGATGCGCCAGGCAATGATGCGCGCCGCCCGTGAGACGGTGGAGGGCATGCGTGGCGCACTGTCGCGCACGCTGGACGGGCTGGAACCCTTCATCCAGCCACTCGTCGTGGAATCGCGGCTCAACCGCGAAAAGGAAGAGGGCCGGTCATGATCTCCGAATCCCCGCCCTTCTGGTGGGCGGCGCCGGGCTGGCAGGCCTGGGCGTTGTCGCCCTTCTCCTGGGCCTATGGCCGCGCCGCCGGGTGGGCCATGGACCGGGCGCAGCCGGTCGCGGTTCCCTTGCCCGTGCTGTGCGTCGGCAATTTCACCGTTGGCGGAACCGGCAAGACGCCGGTCGCCATGGCCCTGGCCAAGGCTGCCATCGCGCA
The DNA here is from genome assembly GCA_020637755.1 of Brucellaceae bacterium. Taxonomy (GTDB): domain Bacteria; phylum Pseudomonadota; class Alphaproteobacteria; order Rhizobiales; family Rhizobiaceae; genus Zhengella. The sequence goes on from JACKJW010000007.1 coordinate 77,735, forward strand.
GGGCCTGAAGCCTGGCATCCTGTCACGTGGCCATGGCGGCGGGCACGGCAAGCCGCACCTTGTCGATCTGCACCACGACACGGCACGCCATGTGGGCGATGAGCCGCTGCTGCTGGCCGCCCATGCGCCGGTGGCCGTGTCGGCCGATCGCGCGCGTGCAGCCGCACTGCTGTCAGAACTCGGCTGTGATTTCCTCATCATGGATGACGGCTTCCAGAGCCGCCGCATCCGCTTCGACCATGCGCTGGTGGTGATGGACTCACGCCGCGGTCTCGGCAATGGCCATGTGCTGCCCGGCGGTCCGGTCCGCGCACCCCTGCTTGGCCAATTGCGCTATGCAAGCTCGATGCTTGTGATGGGTGGCGGCGATGCGGCGGGCGACGTGATCCGCCGCGCCGCGCGGGCCGGCAAACCGGTCTTCCACGCCTCGGTTCGTCCCGTTGATCCGGAGCGTCTGTCAGGCCGCAAGTTTGTCGCCTTTGCAGGAATCGGCGAGCCGGAGAAGTTCTACGACACGCTGGAAGCGGCCGGCGGATACATCGCCGCGGCGCGGAACTTCCCGGACCATCACCACTATTCCGACGAGAACCTGCGCGACCTTCTGCTGTTGGCAAAATCCAATGAAGCCGAGCTCATCACCACCGCCAAGGATGCCGTGCGCCTCCATGGCGGCAACGAGCTGGCACGCTCTTTCCTGTCCGCTCTGGAAGTTCTGGAAATCGAGACCGTGTTCGACAATCCCGGCACGCCGGCGCGGATCATCACAGAAACCCTGGATGCCTTTCGCAAGCGCCGGATCAGCGGCGGGTAACCGGATTACTTGCGCTTGCGAAGCGCGGGATTGGCATCGAGTTCAGCCTGCAGCGAAGCGCGCGCATCCACATAGGCTTCCTGGCGGGCGACGCTCCAGTATTTCAGCTCGTCGAGCGGAATGATGTCGCCGGTCAGCGCGCAGCGCACAAAGGTTCCGGGCGACAGAACCTGATAGTCGCCGTCCAGATAGCGGATTTTCGCTTCGCCCGCGCCGGGGCCTTCAAAACGGTTCATCGTTCCAGCCTTTCGCCGGTCTTCACGCCACAAAACACCGCGCCCGTCAAGGCTGCGCCCCGGCCTGCGATCCCCGTTCATCGCCGCGCGAACAGTTTCTCGATGTCGGTGAGCTTCAGCTCGATATAGGTCGGCCGCCCGTGATTGCAGGTGCCTGACCCCGGCGTCGCCTCCATCTGCCGCAGCAGCGCATCCATTTCCTCTGGCCGCAGGCGGCGGCCCGAGCGCACCGAGCCGTGGCAGGCCATGGTGGCCGCAATGTGGTCGATGCGCTCCTTCAGCCCGTCCGCCGTGTCATGCTCGGCCACTTCGTCGGCCAGGTCGCGCACTAGCGCCTGAACATCGGTTTCACCAAGGATTGCCGGGGTCTCGCGCACGCAGACCGCGCCCGGCCCGAAGCGCTCGATGCCAAGGCCGAACCGCGCCAGCGTTGCGGCATGGCCGGCCAGCCGGTCGGCGTCCTCTTCCGCCAGATCCACGATTTCGGGCAGCAGGAGCATCTGCGAGGGCAGGGGACGGGCATGCAGCGCTTCCTTCAGCGCCTCATAGACGAGGCGCTCATGGGCGGCGTGCTGGTCGACGATGACGAGCGAATCCGCAGTTTGCGCCACGATGTAGTTTTCATGGATTTGCGCCCGCGCCGCGCCGAGCGGCTGCGCCATTTGCGCAGCACTCAGCCCCGTGAGAGTGGCGCGTGCATCGCCGGAGGGTTGCGAGACGGCCTCGAAAGCCGCTTGCGCCGCCTCGCCGAAGCCGGAGTTTTCAGCCAGCGGACGGAAGGGCGAGGCTTGCAAGGACCAATCTCGCGAAGGCCGGGCAGGTGGCCAGCCCGCAGCCGAAGCGCTCGCCGGAGAGCTCGCCGCACCGCCCGGCCGGAAGGCGGCCGCCATGGCCTCGGCGGCGCTGGTCGAGGCGCGGATGCCGGCACCGGCCAGCGCCTGGCGGATGGAGCCGACGATGAGTCCGCGCACCAGCCCCGGATCGCGGAAGCGTACATCGGCCTTGGCCGGATGCACATTGACGTCCACCAGCGCGGGATCGCAGTCGATGAAGAGGGCCGCCACCGCATGGCGGTCGCGCGGCAGCACATCCATGTAGGCACCGCGGATGGCGCCCGCCATCATCTTGCCGCGCACCGGCCGCCCGTTCACGTAGACGAACTGGTGGAGCGCGTTGCCGCGCGTGAAGGACGGAATGGAGGCGAAACCGGACAGCCGGAAGCCTTCGCGCTCCGCGTCGATTGCGAGCGCGTTCGGCGGAAACTCCGCACCGAGCACCTGCGCCACACGCTTCATGCGGTCGCTGGCCGGAGCGAGGTCAAGGGGTGACCGGTCCGGGCCGGTCAGCACGAAGCGCACCCCGGGGAACGCGACCGCAATGCGCTTGACAAGATCGGCAATGGCGGTCGCCTCGGCACGCTCGCTCTTCATGAATTTCAGCCGGGCGGGCGTGGCGAAGAACAGGTCGCGCACCTCCACCACCGTGCCGCTGTTGCCTGCTGCGGGCCGTGGCCCGGAAGCCTTCCCGCCATCGACCAGGATCTCACTGGCGTGCCCGTCGCCGTCGCGCCGCGAACGGATGGTCAGCCGTGCCACCGAGCCGATGGAGGGCAGCGCCTCCCCGCGAAAACCCAGTGAGCGGATATCGAAAATGTCGTCGGAGAGCTTGGAGGTGCAATGGCGCGCAATGGCCATCGGCAAGTCGTCGGCCGCCATGCCGCAGCCATTGTCGGTCACTCGGATCAGTGACAACCCGCCGCCGGCCGTTGCCACCTCGATCTGCGTGGCGCCCGCATCCAGTGCATTCTCGATCAGTTCCTTGACAACCGAGGCCGGCCGCTCGACGACCTCGCCCGCGGCAATCTGGTTGATGACAGTCTCGGAAAGCTGGTGGATGCGCATCCGCCAAGTTTACAGGGATTCGGGGCGGACGGACCAGTGCCCCGTTCACCCCTCGCGGTTGCGCATGTGGTGGCCTAGGCGCTCAATGTTCGACCAGATCACCTCGCGCACCATGCCGTCTGCGATGGTCTCGTCCAGCGCCTGCCGGAAGCAGGAAAGCCAGCCGTCAATCTCCGCCGATCCGATGGCAAAGGGCAGGTGGCGCGCACGCAACATCGGTGCGCCGCGCCTTTCGATGAAGGTCTGCGGGCCGCCGGTCCACATGGCCAGATACTCGGTCAGCTTGTTGCGGCTTTCCGTCAGGTCCTGCGGGTGGATGGCGCGAACAGCCTGCGCGTCCGCTTGCGTGTCCATCAGCTCGTAGAAGCGCGCCGTCAGCGCCTCGATCTGACCCATGCCGCCGATTGCCTCATAGATCGTCACCTTCTCATTCATGCCGGTCCCGCCTCAATGCCCTTTTCCATGGCGTCCAGTCCTGCGCTGATGGCCGCCCGCTCGCTTGCCGTCAGCCGCTTGAGGAAAGCCTCCTCGTAGCGGCGTGCAAGAGGTGCCAACTCGCCATAGGCCCTGATGCCCGCCTTTGTCAGTGTCAGGTGCTCGGAACGCCGGTCGGCCTCGTCGGTCTCCCGCACCAGCCAGCCGCGCTGCTCCAGCGCCGCCACCGCACGGCTTACCTTGGTCTTGTGCTGTGAGGAATGGGCCACGATGTCGCTGGCCGTTGCGCGCCCGAACTGCCCGAGTGAGGCCAGTACGCGCCATTCCGGACGGGTCATCCCGTGCCGGTCCTTGTAGATGCGAGAGAAATCGCGGCTCACCATGTCGGCCAGCCGGTTCAGCCGGTAGGGAAGGAACTCTTCCAGCACGAGAACCGGACGCTCGGAAAAATCGGCAGCCATGGATGTGTCCCTGTTGATAGTTACATTTTCAACTATTACGAATGCAACAAACAACGCGCGGCGTCAATTGCCAGCCGCCGCAATAAGAGGGAAGAGCCATGATGCTCCATGCGACCGCCACCGGCGTGGCGAATGCGCCGCTTGATTACATGCCCGGTTTCGGAAACGACTTTGAGACGGAGGCGTTGCCCGGCGCACTGCCGCAAGGCATGAACAGCCCGCAAAAGTGCAATTATGGCCTTTATGGCGAGCAGCTTTCCGGTACGGCCTTCACCGCGCCCAGCCACCAGAACGAGCGCACCTGGTGCTATCGCATCCGCCCTTCGGTCAAGCACTCGTCGCGCTACACAAAGGTCGATCTGCCCTATTGGAAGTCGGCACCGAATGTGGACCCGGACGTCATCTCGCTTGGCCAGTACCGGTGGGACCCTGTGGCGATCGACGGCAAGGCCGGTTTTGACTGGCTGACCGGCATGCGCACCATGACCACGGCGGGCGACGTCAACACGCAGGTTGGCATGGCGTCGCACATCTATGTGGTGACGGACTCCATGGTCGATGCCTATTTTTACTCGGCAGACAGCGAGCTATTGGTCGTCCCGCAACAGGGCCGCCTGCGCTTCCTGACCGAGCTCGGCATCATCGATCTGGAGCCCAAGGAAATTGCCATCATCCCGCGCGGCCTTCTCTATCGCGTGGAAGTGCTGGAAGGCCCGGCGCGCGGCTTCGTCTGCGAGAATTACGGACAGAAGTTCGAGCTTCCCGGCCGCGGCCCCATCGGCGCCAATTGCATGGCCAACCGCCGCGATTTCAAGACGCCGGTCGCCTGGTACGAGGACCGTGAGACCCCCTCCACCGTCACCGTGAAATGGTGCGGGCAGTTCCACACCTGCGAGATCGGCCATTCGCCGCTCGACGTGGTAGCCTGGCACGGCAATTATGCGCCGGTGAAATACGACCTGCGCACCTATTGCCCGGTCGGCTCGATCCTGTTCGATCATCCCGATCCGTCGATTTTCACCGTCCTGACCGCGCCATCGGGCGTGCCGGGCACGGCAAACATCGATTTCGTGCTGTTCCGCGAGCGCTGGATGGTGATGGAAAACACCTTCCGTCCGCCCTGGTATCACCGCAACATCATGTCGGAGCTGATGGGCAACATCTACGGCCAATATGATGCCAAGCCGCAGGGCTTTGTTCCGGGAGGCCTCAGCCTCCACAACATGATGCTGCCGCATGGGCCGGACCGCAACGCCTTTGAGGGCGCGTCCAACTCCGACCTCAAACCAGAAAAGCTCGACAACACCATGAGCTTCATGTTCGAGACGCGCTTCCCGCAGCACCTCACCGCATTTGCCGCCAAGGAAGCCCCGCTCCAGGACGACTACATCGATTGCTGGGCGGATCTTGACAAGAAGTTCGATGGCACGCCCGGCGTGAAATGAAACGCGCAATTCTTCACTCTGCCCCTTGTGGGGAGGATCGAATTCGGATCGTCTTGGCAGTGTGAGGATGACGCGAATTCAGGGGGAGGGTGACAGCCACAACCCCGCACCATCGAACACACAATGCTCGCTCCCGTGCGACCCTCCCTTCATTGGGCGGGGTGGGCGCCGGGACAGCCGCTAGACAATATGAAACGGGATGGGAAACCCATGAAACTGGCAACATTGAAGGACCGCACCCGCGACGGAAAGCTGGTGGTCGTGTCGAAGGACCTGACGCGTTATTCCGACGTCGGGCATATTGCCCGCACGCTGCAGGCAGCGCTGGACGATTGGGAGCATGTGGCCCCGCGTCTGGAGCGCGTGGCGGAAGGCCTGGAAACCGGCTCGCAGCCCTCGGCCCGCTTCCATGAGCATGATGCCATGAGCCCGCTGCCGCGCGCCTACCAGTGGGCGGATGGTTCGGCCTATGTCAACCACGTGGAGCTCGTCCGCAAGGCACGCAATGCCGAGATGCCCGAGACCTTCTGGACCGATCCGCTGATGTATCAGGGCGGTTCCGACAGCTTCATCGGCCCGCGCGACGCGATCACCTTCCCGGCCGGCGCGGATGAAAGCTGGGGCATCGACATGGAGGCCGAGATTGCGGTCATCGTGGATGATGTGCCGATGGGGGCGAGCATCGAAGAGGCGCGCGCTGCCATTCGCCTTGTCATGCTGGTCAATGATGTGAGCCTGCGCGGACTGATCCCCGCGGAACTTGCCAAGGGCTTCGGCTTCTTCCAGTCCAAGCCCTCCTCGGCCTTCTCACCCTGCGCCGTGACACCGGCGGAACTGGGCGATGCCTGGGATGGCGGAAAGCTGCACCTGCCGCTCCTTGTCACCTATAACGGAAAACCCTTCGGCAAGGCCGATGCGGGCGTGGACATGACCTTCGATTTCGGCCAGCTCGTCGCCCATGCCGCCAAGACGCGCCCGCTCGGCGCCGGCGCTATCATCGGTTCGGGCACGGTGTCGAACAAGCTCGACGGCGGCCCCGGCAAGCCCGTGTCGGAAGGCGGCGTCGGCTATTCCTGTATTGCCGAAATCCGCACCATCGAGACAATCAATTCCGGCAAGCCATCGACACCTTTCATGAGGTTCGGTGACACGGTTCGTATCGAAATGAAGGACCGGGCCGGCCACTCGATCTTCGGCGCCATTGAGCAGGTGGTTGAAGCCGGATGAGGCTTGGCGCCGCCTCACCCTCCCCCTTGCGGGGAGGGTCGGACAAGAACAAGCGCAGCGCGTTTGCAGTCCGGTTGGGGGCGACGTCCGGATACCCACAACCCCGCTCGCTGCTCTCGCGACCCTCCCCACAAGGGTGAGGGTGGATGACGCCCACCCATGGAGGACCAAGCCAATGACCAAGCAATTCGCGTCCGCCGGTGACATGACCGAAAAGAAGATTTCCTTCACCGAAATTGGTGAGGGACTCTATGCCTTCACTGCCGAGGGCGATCCAAACTCCGGTGTCATCATCGGCGATGACAGCGTGATGATCATCGAGGCGCAAGCAACCCCCCGGCTGGCGCAGAAGGTCATCGACTGCGTGCGCACCGTCACTGACAAGCCGATCAGCCACCTGGTTCTGACCCATTACCACGCGGTGCGCGTGCTTGGCGCCTCGGCCTTCAAGGCTCCGACTGTCATCATGTCGGACATGGCGCGCTCCATGGTGGTCGAACGTGGCAAGGAGGATTGGGCAAGCGAGTTCCAGCGCTTCCCGCGTCTTTTCCAAGGCCATGAATCGATCCCCGGCCTGACCTGGCCGAACACGACGTTTTCGGACTCCATGACCGTTTATCTCGGCAAGCGCCGGGTGGACCTGATGCATCTCGGCCGTGCCCATACGGCGGGCGACATTGTCGCCCATGTACCCGATGCCAATGTCATGTTCACCGGCGACATCGTGGAATATCACTCCGCCTGCTACTGCGGCGATGGCCATTTCAACGAGTGGGAAGACACGCTGGAGAACATCCGCTCCTTCGACGTGGATGCCATTGCGCCGGGCCGCGGCGATGCTCTCGTCGGCAAGGACATGGTCAATGCCGCGCTCACCAACACCGCCGATTTCGTCAATTCGACCTACCGGCCGGTCGCCCGCGTGGCGCAGGGCGGCGGCACGTTGAAACAGGCCTGGGATGCCTGTCGCGCAGTCTGCGATCCGAAGTTCTCCAGCTATGCCATCTATGAGCACTGCCTGCCCTTCAACGTGGCGCGCGCCTATGACGAAGCGCTCGGCATCGATACGCCGCGCATCTGGACCGCAGAACGCGACATGGAGATGTGGAAGGCATTGCAGGGCTGAACCATGATCGCGATCCTTGGTGGCATCATCGGGTTTGCGGCCATCGCGGTGTTCATCGCTGCGATCCGCCTGTCCTATGCCATCGAGGCACGCTCCGACCCGAAGAAGGCGATGGCCCGCTTCGGCTACACAAACATCTTCGGTGTTGCACTCAACTGGAGGGTCGCGCGGGACGCCGAGACGCAGGCCATGCGGTGGCGCCTCTTGAAACATCTGGCCGTCATGGCGGTCCTGTTTGTGCTGTTGGCCCTGTTGGCCGCCGGCATTGCCGCTGACCGGATGAACTGACGCCCCGTCAAGAAGGCACTTGGGAGGAAACCATGGGCAAGATTTTTGAAACGCCGCTCTACCCCTACAGGCGCTCCGCCGATCAGGATGCGGGCACACCGGTGCGCCATCCCGTCATTGTGGTCGGCGCGGGCCCGGTCGGTCTGGCCGCCGCCATCGATCTCGCCCAGTACAACGTACCCGTTGTCGTGCTCGACGAAAACGACAAGGTGTCCTGGGGCTCGCGCGCCATCTGCTTTGCCAAGCGCCCGCTCGAAATCCTGGACCGGCTTGGCTGCGGCCAGCCCATGGTCGACAAGGGCGTGACCTGGAGCACGGGCAGGGTCTTCTTCGATGAACGGCAGGTCTACGGGTTTGACCTGCTGCCCGAAGGGGGCCACAAGCGCCCGGCCTTTATCAATCTCCAGCAGTACTACTTCGAAAAATTCATGGTGGACCGGGTGTTTGAACTGGCCGCCGAAGGCCGGCCGGTGGAAATCCGCGGTGGCTCGAAGGTTTCGGCCGTCGAGCAACTGGCCGACGGCGTACGCCTGACCGTCGAGACGCCGGATGGCCCCTACACGCTGGAAGCCGGCTGGCTGATCGCCTGCGATGGTGCCGCTTCGCCGATCCGCTCCATGATGGGGCTGGATTTCGTGGGCCGCATCTTCGAGGACAATTTCCTCATCGCCGATGTGGTGATGGAGGCCGATTTCCCGACCGAGCGCTGGTTCTGGTTCGATCCGCCTTTCAATCGCGGCCAGTCGGCACTGCTCCACAAGCAGCCGGACGGCGTCTGGCGCATCGACCTCCAGCTTGGTTGGGACATCGACAAGGAAAAGGAAAAGAAGCCCGAAAACGTCATCCCGCGCCTGAAAGCCATGCTCGGCGAGGATGCAAAGTTCGAGCTGGAATGGGTGTCCATCTACACCTTCCAGTGCCGGCGGATGGAAAAATTCCGTCACGGCCACGTGCTCTTTGCCGGAGACAGCGCCCACCAGGTCTCGCCTTTCGGCGCGCGGGGTGCGAACTCCGGCCTTCAGGACACTGACAATCTGGTCTGGAAGCTGAAGCTGGTGATGGACGGCATGGCTCCCGAGAGCCTGCTCGACACCTACGACGTGGAGCGCATCCACGGCGCCGAGGAAAACATTCTCAATTCCTCGCGCTCCACCGATTTCATCACGCCGAAATCGGAAATCAGCACCATTTTCCGAAATGCCGTGCTGGATCTTTCCGAACGCTTTGCCTTTGCACGCCCTCTGGTCAATTCAGGCCGCCTGTCGGTGCCCTGCACCTATGACGGCTCGCCACTGAACGGTCCCGATCACCCGGCCATGCCGGAGCGAACCCGGCCCGGCTCGCCGGTGGCGGATGCTGGGACGGCAGAGGGTTGGCTGACCGACAGGACCGGCGGCAAATTCCAGTTACTGGCAATCGACGCGGATGCACCGGAATCACTCTGTGAAAAAGGCATCTGCGCCACGAGAATTTCGCTGAGCGCCAAGGGCAATGACGATATCCGCGCGCGCTATCTGGGTGAGGCACCCTCGGCGGTCTATCTCCTGCGTCCGGATCAGCACGTTGCCGCGCGCTGGGAGCGCTTCGATGAGGCGTCCGTACGCGCGGCCATCAACACCGCCACAGGACGGGGGTGAAGACGCAGCGCAACCCTCCTTCCCGAGGAAGGGGCGCAAGTGAAACGGGGGCAACTGTGTTTGCTTACAGCCTGATAGGCTGCTGATTTCGTATCATTGCGTTGATGATGACGAGGAGTTGCCTAGCTGCGGCGATGAGAATTGTCTTTGGCGGCTTTGCTGCAGCCTGCATTCTTTCGCGCAAGGCGATGAGCTGTGGTATTCGCCGGGCGGCGGCCAGCGCCGCGAAGTAGAGGGCTTCGCGGACGCGCCGCCTTCCGCCCCAGATACGCCTTGCGCCTTTCCATTTTCCGCTCTCGCGGGCGTGGGGCGCCAAGCCCGCCAAGGATGCAATGCGCCGCCTGTCGAGAGAGCCGAGTTCGGGCATGTCCGCCAGCAGTGTGGCGAGCACGACGGGACCGACGCCGGGCACTGGCGCCAGCAGGCGCGCTTTGTCGCAAAGCGTCCTGGTATTGGCGATGTGCTCCTTGATCTGGCTGTCGATCTTGGCGATGCGGCGGCCGAGGATGGCGATCATGGCGTCGATATCGCGCTCCATTTCCGCCTGTCCTGCATTGTGACGGCGCACCTTTTCGGCCTTGCGCATGGCGACCAATTGCCTGCGGCGTCTGACAAAATCGGCAAGCCTGATGCGCGCAGGGTCTGGCGGAAGCGTGATCTGCAGCGGCATGCGGGCGCCCATTTCGGCGAGCACGCGGGCGTCTACCCGGTCGGTCTTGGCCAAGACGCCGAGCGCCCGGGCGAATTCGCGCGCCTGACGCGGGTTGACCCGGGCATGGGCGATGCCGCGCTCCGCAAGGATCGCGATGAGAAGACCATCGCATCCGCTGGTGGCTTCGAACACGATGACGGTGGACGGGTCAAGGCTATCCGCCCAAGCGGCGATGTCCGGCTTGGCGTTGGCAATCTGCGAGAAGCGCTCTTCAGGCAGGCAGTGAAGGTCGATCCGGTCACGCGAAAGGTCGCAGCCGATTATGATCTGTGGCATGGTTATGGCTCCTGTCCATGTCGTGCGGGCTCGTGGCTGGCCCAAGCAACTGTTCAGGTTGACGTGGCGGCGGAGGGGGCCCTTGCACCCGCGCGGGTTCGAAACCCAAGGGGGGGACGGGCTCCCCTCCGTTCACACACAATGCCACATCTCAGACAGACAGGGGGGGGGAATGCAACACCGCCCCCCCTCCCTGAAACCTTTCCGTCTCACGTCGTGTGGCGGAACAATTGCCGGCCCTTTCCGCAAGGGGAGCGGCCAAGCCGCCGGACAAGGAGGAAGACCATGGCCACACTGAACACTGCCCCGAACGTTGCCCGGCCCGATGACTTTTACGCCGCGCTTCTGGTTGCCCACGAGGGCCTGACGAAGGCTGAGAGTGATGCCTTCAATGCCCGCCTGATCCTCATCCTCGCCAACCACGCCGGTGACATGGACGTGTTGCAGGAAGCCTTGGCGGCCGCCAGCGGTGCAGAGGGTTGAGCGGACTTAGCCCCGCGCGAGGCCGGCACGGTCGCCGGCACTGTTAACCAGCGCCGCAACCGTTCATGCTCCAAAGCGCATGAAAGGGGTGTTTTGCCCGAACAGATGGATTACGGTCGTTCGAAGGGGGTCTTGAAGGGTCGCGCGGACTTGCCGCATTGCGAAGCTGGGGGAAGGCAGCTTTGTTTCCATCCGGAACCTGCCGGCAACCGCCTCCGCGCCGTTGCGCCAGATCGCCGGGGAAACGCCCGGGAATTGGCTCAAATTGGTTGACCGTCCGGACGGTTAATGATTGAATGAATCGGTGGGAGTGCCGTTTGCCAGCCGTTGTGAAGGATGACGCCTCTCATAACAGTTTTGCTCTAAAACTTTCGTTGCAAAAATGGGCAATATAGTGCATGAATGCGAAAAGTGAGTTGCAAAATTCTGCAGCGATGCTGAAAGTGCAATGATCCGAAACCCGGGCCTCCGGGTGGGTGAGGAAAAACGGAAACGTTCAGGGAGGAACACGTGAAAACATTTTCCGTAAAGTCGCTCGCAATGGCCACCGTCATCGGTACGGCCGCTGCGCTCATGGGTAGTGCGGCTTCGTTCGCGCAGGAAGTCACGCTCAAGCTGCACCAGTTCCTGCCTGCCCAGGCCAACGTGCCCAAGCAGGTTCTCGATGTCTGGGCCGACAAGATCGAAGCCGATTCCGGCAACCGCATCAAGATCGAGCGCTATCCCTCCATGCAGCTGGGCGGCAAGCCGCCGGAGCTGATGGACCAGGCGATCGACGGTGCCGTTGACATCGTCTGGACCGTGGTCGGCTACACGCCGGGCCGCTATCCGCGTACGGAAGTCTTCGAGCTTCCCTTCATGATGACCAACGCCGAAGCTGTTTCCCGCGCCTACTGGGAAATGTTTGAAAAGGACATGAAGGACAACGAGTTCAAGAACGTCCACATTCTCGGCACCTGGGTGCACGGCCCCGGCATGATCCACGCCAACCGTCCGATCGTTGAGCCGGGCGACATGAAGGGCCTGAAGATCCGCGGCGGTTCTCGCGCGGTCAATCTGCTGCTCGAGGAAACCGGTGCGACCCCGGTCGGCATGCCGGTCCCGGCCGTTTCGGAAGCCCTGTCCAAGGGCGTTCTCGATGCCACGACCATTCCGTGGGAAGTGACTGCTGCCCTCAAGGTTCCGGAACTGGTGAAGAACCACACCGAATTCACCGGCAAGGCGCTCTACACGATCACCTTCGTGCTGGCGATGAACAAGGCCAAGTATGATGCCCTTCCGGACGACCTGAAGAAGGTGGTGGACGACAATTCCGGCATGGAATTCTCGGCCTTTGCGGGCAAGACGCAGGAAGCTGCCGATGGTCCGGCACGCGAAGCTGCCGTCAAGCTCGGCAACAACATCATCACGCTGGACGAGGCCCAGACTGCCAAGTGGATCGAAGTTTCCAAGCCGGTCTATGACAAGTGGGCTGCCGACATGGACTCCAAGGGCTATGACGGCAAGGCGCTGATCGCCGAGGCTCAGGCCCTGATCCAGAAATACACCGACGCCCAGAAGTAAGCGCCGGACACTATCGGGCCGGGCGGTCGTGATTGGATCGCCCGGCCTTTTGCCGACCGGATATCCCCTCTGCCATGCCAAGCGCGGAGGGCGGGCTATAACAAAAACCAAATCAGCGGCAGGCATTTCCAATTCGCACCGGTTCTTCGCAACCCCTATGGTGCTGCCGAACAGGGAAAGCCGGATCCCACGGTTTCGGCGCCCTGTGAGAGCCAACGGGCAAGACCGCCACAAGGCGGCATGACAACGACGTGAGCGGGAGGATGACCGATGAAGGTCGGGCGCATAGTCGAGAAAATTGCCAGACTTATGGCGCTGGCCGGCGGTCTGGTTCTGGTAGCCATCACCGTCATCACCTGTGTGTCCATTGTGGGCCGCGCGCTCATCTTTGCAGGGCTCGGCCCGTTGCCGGGTGATTTTGAACTCGTTGAGGCCGGCGTCGGCTTTGCCGTGTTTGCCTTCCTGCCCTGGTGCCAGATCAATCGCGGGCACGCATCGGTCGATATCTTCACCAATTTCCTGCCTGAGAGCCTCAATCGCTGGATCGACCTTGTGGCCGAAATCGTCATGGCTATCGCGGTCTTCATCATCGCCATCCAGCTTTCCAAGGGCATGATGGACAAGATGAGCTACAACGAGACCACCTTCATCCTGCAATTCCCGATCTGGTGGGCCTATGCGCTCAGCCTTGCTGCGGCTGTTGCGGCCTGCATCGTGTCTGTCTGGATGGTATTCGTGCGCCTGCGCGAAGTGGCCACCGGCAAGTCTGAATTCGGCCCTGGCCTGGGAGCACACCATTGAGCAATCTTGAAATCGGCATCTGGTCGTTCCCGGCCCTGCTCCTTCTCATCTTCCTGCGCTTGCCCATTGGCCTTTCCATGCTGGCAACCGGCTTTGTCGGCACCTGGCTCGTCATGGACTTCAATTGGCTGCCCATCATGGCGAAGATGAAGAACGAGACCTACTCGACCTTCTCCAGCTATTCGCTGTCCATCGTTCCCCTGTTCCTCCTCATGGGCCAGTTCGCCACACTGGGCGGCATGTCGCAGTCGCTGTTCAAGGCGGCAGAAACCTGGATGGGGCACAAGCGCGGCGGCGTCGCCATGGCTGCCGTTGGCGCCTGCGCGGGCTTCGGCGCCATTTGCGGTTCGTCCCTGGCCACGGCCGCCACGATGAGCCAGGTCGCGCTGCCGGAATTGAAGCGCTACGGCTATTCCGGCGCATTGGCCACCGGTACGCTTGCTGCGGGCGGCACGCTCGGCATCCTCATCCCGCCTTCGGTCGTGCTGGTGATTTATGCGATCCTGACCGAGCAGAACATCGCCAAGCTGTTTGTGGCGGTGTTTGTTCCCGGCCTCCTGGCGGCCGTTGGCTACATGATCGCCATCTCGATCTATGTCCGCGTCTACCCGGATTCTGCCGGTCAGCGCGAACGCGCGCCCTATTCCGAGCGCTTCCGCGCGCTGCTCGATGTCTGGCCGGTTCTGCTTGTTTTCCTGTCGGTCGTCGGCGGTATCTATCTCGGCTGGTTCACGCCCACCGAAGGCGCGGCGGTCGGTGCGGCCGGCACGGGCCTGATCGCCTTCATCAATGGCGGACTGACCAAGCGAACGCTGCTGGATTCGGTGCTCGCGACAGCCTCGGCCACGGGCATGATCTTCTTCATTGTCTTCGGTGCTTCCGTTTACAACGGCTTCCTGGCATTGAGCCAGGTTCCGCAGGAGGTCGCCGAATGGGTCGTCCATCAGGGCTTCAATCCCTGGATGGTTCTGGGCCTGATCCTCGTCATTTATCTGGTGCTGGGCTGCGTCATGGATTCGCTGTCGATGATCCTGCTCACGATCCCGATCTTCTTCCCCATCGTTTCCGGTCTCGACTACGGCCTGTCACTGGAGGAGTTTGCCATCTGGTTCGGCATCCTCGTCCTGATTGTCGTGGAGGTGGGGCTGATCACACCGCCAGTCGGCATGAACCTCTTCGTCATCAATTCGATGGCCAAGGAAACTCCGATCTCGGCCACATACCGGGGCGTGATGCCCTTCGTGACATCCGACCTGCTGCGCACCGTCATCCTGGTGATCTTCCCGTCGATCACGCTTGGGCTGCTGCGCCTGCTCTACTGACCCAAGGCAAGGATTAACCGGATAACGCAAAAGGCCCTTCCCGGCAGTCCAGGAGGGGCCTTTTTGTATCTTGCGGCTTCAGGGTTGGCGTGCTGCCGGGCAAGTCCGTCTCAGTGCACGGCCGGCCGCTTCGGTGCTGCCGTCGCAGTCAGCTTGCCGCCCAGTTCATGCACCGCCTGATACTGTGTCAGGAACACCTTGCCGGTCAGGTGATGGAAGAAGTCCGTCCGCTTCAGCCGGTCCATCACCGGGCCCTTCACCTCGGAAAGATGGAACTTCACGCCCAGCGATTTCAGGCGCTCGTTGATCGCCTCGATGGATTCCAGGGCACTCATGTCGATGGCATTGACCGCCGGGCACATGAGGATCACGTGTTTCAGTTCCGGGCGCTTTGCGACCATGTCGTAGATCTGGTCCTCCAGGAAGCGCGCATTGGCGAAATAGAGGCTCTCGTCGACACGCAGCGTCAGGATCGCCGGATCGGTGACCACCTCGTGGCGCAGCACGTTGCGGAAATGCTCGGTTCCCGGAACCTGTCCGACAATCGCCATGTGCGGCTTGGACGATTTGTACAGATGGATGAGAACGGAAAGTCCGACACCGGTGGACACACCGATCTCCACGCCAAGGAACAACGTGACGAGGATGGTCGCGGCCACCGCGATGAAGTCGGCCTTGTTGTAGGTCCATGTGCGCTTGAGGATCGAGAAGTCGACCAGCGACAGCACCGCCACGATGATGGTCGCGGCAAGGGTGGCCTGCGGCAGGTAGGCGAGCAACGGGGTGAGGATCAGCGTGGCCACGGCCAGGCCAACCGCGGTGAAGGCCCCGGCGGCAGGCGTCTCGGCTCCGGCATCAAAATTGACCACGGAGCGCGCAAAGCCCCCTGTCACCGGATAGCCGCCGGAGATCCCGGCCGCGATGTTGGCGGTGCCAAGGCCGATCAGTTCCTGGTCCGGATTGATGCGTTGGCGGCGCTTGGCGGCAAGCGTCTGGGCAACGGAGACCGACTCCACAAACCCGATGATCGAAATCAGCACCGCAGAGCCTGCGAGACTGAGCCAGAGGTCCGGCGAAAAGCTCGGCAGCGTCAGCGGCGGCAGCCCCTGCGGCACATCGCCGACGAGCTTGACGCCATGATTGCCCAGGTTGAAGACGAAGGCGATGAGCGTGGTGATGGCCACCGCGCCGACCGGACCTGCCTTGGCCAGGATGTCGGCCATGCGCGGCTTCAGCCCCTTGGCAAGCAGCAGCGGCTTCAGGCCCTTTCGCACCCAGAACAGAAACGCCGTGGAGGCGACGCCGATCACGAGCGTGATGGGATTGGTCTCTGTCAGATGCTTCAGCAGTGCCGTGACAATTTCATAGAGATTATGGCCGCCCGCCTTCACGCCCAGAATGTGCTTGAGCTGGCTGGCGGCGATGATGATGCCGGACGCCGTGATGAAGCCGGCAATGACGGGGTGTGATAGGAAATTGGCAAGAAAGCCGAGGCGGAAGACGCCGAGCACCAGCAGGAAGACACCGGACAGGAAGGCCAGCGTGATGGCCGCCGCGATGTATTCCGGCGTTCCGTTGGCCGCAATGTTGCCCACTGCGGCCGCCGTCATCAGCGAGACAACGGCAACGGGGCCGACGGCGAGTGCCCGGCTGGTGCCGAAGATTGCGTAGGCGACCAGCGGCAGGATCGAGGCGTACAGGCCCATTTCAGCCGGCAGGCCTGCCAGCAGGGCATAGGCGAGCGATTGCGGGATCAGCATGATCGTCACGATCACGGCGGCGACGAGGTCATTGGTCGCCATGTCGCGGTTGTAGCTCCGCCCCCAGTCCAGGATGGGCATGAAACGTCTGGCCCTGGCCAGAACCGCATTGTCACTGTTCAGCATCGCTCGTTTCCGTGGCGGACCGGCCGCCGCAAAGGGGTGCGCGGCAGAGCCATTCCGCCGCGCTCCGGTTTCACTTGATGTCGGCCATCTCAGGCTCGGCCAGCCATTCCTTGCCCTTCAGCATGGCCTTCCAATAGACCGGCGGCAGGATCTTTTCCTTGAGCATCCAGGCAAGTGCAGACGGCTTCGTGCCGTCGATCATCCAGCCGGGGAAGCTCGGCAGCAGCTTCCCGCCATAGCCGAATTCGGCCAGCACGATCTTGCCGCGCTCCACCGTCAGCGGGCAGGAGCCATAACCGTCGTAATGTGCAACGCCCTTGGCGTGGCCCATGTCGGCCAGCACATTGTTGGCCACCACCGGGGCTTGCTTGCGCGCTGCCGCTGCGGTCTTGGCATTGGGGGCATTCATCACGTCGCCGAGCGACCAGATGTTCTGGAACGTCTTGTGGCGCAGCGTGTTCTGGTCGACATCCACCCAGCCCGCTGCGTCGGCCAGCGGTGAGACGCGCACGAAATCCGGCGCGACCTGCGGCGGCACCACGTGGATCATGTCGAAACCGGTTTCCACGATTTCCGAATTGCCGTCAGCATCGGTCTTCTTGAACCATGCCGTCTTGCCCGGCCCGTCGATCTTGACCAGGTTGTGCATGAAGTTGACATGCGCGTTGTACTTGCGGATGTATTCTTCAAGCGCGGGAACATAATCCTTCACGCCGAACAGCACGCCGCCGGCATTGTAGAACTGGATGTCGATGTCCTTCAGGCGCCCGGTCCGGAACCAGTGGTCGGCGGACAGGTAGAGTGCCTTCTGGGGCGCGCCGGCGCATTTGATCGGCATCGGCGGCTGGGTGAAGACGGCGCGGCCGCCCTTCAACTCCTGCACCAGCTTCCAGGTGTAGGGAGCCAGGTCGTAGCGGTAGTTGGAGGTGACGCCGTTGCGCCCCAACGTGGCAGCCAGGCCCTCGATGCCGTTCCAGTTCAGCTTGAGACCGGGGGCCACGATCAGCCGGTTGTACTTCACGACGCGGCAGCCATCGAGGATGACGGCATTTTCCTTTGGCTCAAACGCCGCGACGGCGGCCTTGATCCAGTGGACACCGCGCGGGATCAGGCTTCCCATGGTCTTGGCGGTCACTTCCGGCGCGAAGACGCCCGCGCCAACCAATGTCCAGCCGGGCTGATAGTAATGGGCATCCGCCGGATCGATGATGGCGATGTCGAGATCGCCCTTGCGGGCCAGCAAGCTGGCGGCGACCGAGATGCCGGCGGCACCTCCACCGATGATCACGATGTCATGGGTTGCATCCGCAATGTCCGTCGGCGTCTTACCACCATTGGCAATGCGGCGCACCACGCCGTGCATGTCATATCCGGCTTGCGCGGTGGAAGCCAGGATTGAGGGCAGATCGGCGCCCTTGGCACCCTGGTCGAGCGACCACAGCGTCGCCGAGCGCGTGCCGGTGCGGCAATAGGCAAAGACCGGCTTGGGCAGACGGGCAAACTCGGTGCCGAAGCTGGCCGCATCTTCGTCGGTCACCTTGCCGGAGACCACCGGAAGATAGCTGGTTTCGATGCCGAATTTCCTGGCTGCCTGTTCGATCTCGGTAAAGACCGGCTGGTCTGCACCTTCGCCGTCCGGCCGGTTGCAGATGATCGAGCGGAACCCCGCTGCGGCGATTTCAGCCACCTCGGCGGCCGTGATCTGCGGGCTGACAGTCAGCTCGGTGTTGATTGTTTTCATGTCCATGGTCGTTTTCCCTCCCGGCTATACGGGTGCAAACATCTTTATGTTAATATGTATTTGCAAGGCATCTATTGGTCGCACAACCGCAACGGCCTGCGTCTTGGCGTGCCTTTACGTGTTTTTGCGTGCCGGCCCGTTAGCCCCGCATCTGCTGGACCAGCATGAAGAGATTTTGACACCGTGCGCCTGAGCGGCAATAGGCGAGCACCGGGCGCGGCAGGTCGTCGAGTGCGGCACCCATGGCTTCCACATTGTCACGGGTGATCGCACCGCTGACGACGGGAATGAACCGGAAGGTGAGCCCCGCTTCCTTCGCCGCCGCTTGGATCAGCGCATGGCCGACGGCCCCGTCTTCCGTGTCGGGCCGGTTGCAGATCAGGCTCTTGAAGCCAGCCTCCGCGATGGGGCGCACATGCTCCACCGAGATTTGCGGCGCAACAGCGAAGTCTTCCGTGATCTGCCGGACTTCCATGACGTGATCCCTCTTGGCATGGCCCGCCGCTTCTTTCCGGCGGACGGGCCGGCTGTTCTCTCAGAGCCCGTTGAGCGGGACCTTCAGGAAAGTTTTGCCGCTTTCATCCTTCGGTGGCAACTGGCCCGCGCGCATATTCACCTGCAGCGAAGGGATGATGAGCTTCGGCATGTCGAGCACCGCATCGCGCTCCGTGCGGAAGCGGATGAAATCTTCCCGCGTCTTGCCGGCGCCGACATGGATATTGTGTTCGCGCTCTGCCTTCACCGTGGTCTCCCACTGGATGTCGCGGCCATTCGGACCGTAGTCGTGGCACATGAAGAGCCGCGTCTCGTCAGGCAGCTCCAGCACGCGCATGATGGAATCGTAGAGCGTGCCGGCATCACCGCCGGGGAAATCCGCGCGCGCCGAGCCGCCGTCCGGCATGAATAGTGTGTCGCCCACGAAGGCCGCATCGCCGATCACATGGGTCATGCAGGCCGGCGTATGGCCGGGGGTGTGGATGGCATGGGCCGTCATCGAGCCGATCTGGTAGGTGTCGCCATCCTTGAACAGGCGGTCGAACTGCGAGCCGTCGCGCTGGAATTCGGTGCCCTCATTGAAGATCTTGCCGAACGTGTCCTGGATGATGGTGATGTTCTCGCCGATGCCGAGCTTGCCGCCGAGCTTCTGCTGGATGTAGGGCGCAGCGGACAGGTGGTCGGCATGCACATGGGTCTCGATGATCCATTCCAGCTTGAGGCCGTGGTCCTTGATGAAGGCGATGATCTTGTCGGCCCCGTCATAGGTGATGCGGCCGGCGGCATAGTCGATGTCCATGACCGAATCGATCACGGCGCAGGAGGTCGAGGCGGGATCCTTGACCACATAGGAAATCGTGTTGGTCGGCGCATCGAAGAAGGCCGTGACTTCCGGCTTGACAGACGGTTCGGGCGTGAAGGGCAGGGACATGGGACTGTTCTCCTTTGAGGGAATCTTTCAGGCGGCGGCCAGGCGCAGCGAACGTTTCATGATGAAGCGGGCGGCGACGATGCCGGCCACCATCGCCGCGAGAAAGGTCATGGTCGGAACGAAGCCGATGCCGATGGCCGGCACGGCACCGCCGGGGCAGAAGCCCGCGATGCCCCAGCCAATGCCGAAGACGGCCGAACCGCCCACCAGCTTGGCATCGATGATCCGGCTGGTTGGCACGTTGAAGGTGTCAGCGTAAAGCGGCTTGGCCGCAGCGCCGAAGACGAGCCGGTAGCCGATGGCCGCAACCACCAGCGCCCCGCCCATGACGAAGATGAGGCTCGGGTCCCAACTTCCCGCGACGTCGAAGAAGTTGAGCACCTTGGCCGGGTTGGCCATGCCGGAAATCGCGATGCCGAGGCCGAAGACGAGACCGGAGGCAAGTGATGCAAGATTGGCTTTCATCATGGCTCAGCCTCCGATCACGTGGCGCATCACATAGACCGTCAGGCCGGTCGTGATCATGAAGGTGATGGTGGCGACGATCGAGCGCGGCGACAGGCGCGCCATGCCGCAGACCCCGTGTCCGGAGGTGCAGCCCGAACCGTAGGTGACGCCGATGCCGACGATAAAACCACCGACGATCATCTCGGCAGTGCTGATCGGCACGCCGAAGGGAACGGCTCCGCCCATCAGGACATAGAGGACCGGAGCCGCCACGGCGCCGATGAGGAAGGCGATGCGCCAGCCATTGTTGGGAGCGTAGGGCGGCAGGATTCCGCCGAGAATGCCGGTCATTCCGGCAATGCGGCCGTTGAAGGCCATCAGCATCACGGCCGAAAGGCCGATCAGGACGCCGCCGGTCAGCGACTGGTACGGAGTGAAATCCGTGATCATGGTATGTTGCCCTCACCTTGTCGTTTTTGGATCAGCTTGTCATTCGCTGGTATGGTGTGTATATATGTGAACATGTGCACATATACAATAAAAAAGATATGACCGTGGATACACAACAGATGGACGTTCAGGAGATCGGCAAATCTGCCGGCGAAGCCGCTGAATTTCTGGCCGTGATGGCGAATTCAAACCGGCTGATGATCCTCTGCAACCTCATGAACGGCGAAATGGCTGTCCAGCCGCTGGCCGATGCGGTTGGCATGACCCAGTCTGCGCTGTCGCAACAGCTGTCGAAGCTCAGGGCCCTGAAGCTCGTTTCGACACGCCGCGACGGGCGCACCATCTATTATTCCGTCGCCTCGGACAAGGTGGGACGCGTCCTCGACGCGCTCTACGACATCTACTGCGCGCCGAAAAAGGTTCCCGCCGCCGCGGAATGAAAATCCCGCCCCGCTTGCCTGCGGGACGGGATGAGCATGGCGGCACCTGATCCGTCAGGCAGCCTGGAACAATCCACCCGCCCTGGCGAGTTTGCCAAGGTGATGATCCCCGTCGCCGAACAGGATGTTGATCATCGTCATCCGCTTGAAATAGTGACCGATCGCCAGCTCCATCGTCATGCCCACGCCACCGTGAAGCTGGATGGCATTCTCGCCCGACAGTTTGCCGTTTCGCCCGATTTCCGCCTTGGCCGCTGAAATGGCGCGTCCGCGTTCCTGCGCATCGTCGCTGCTTGCCATCATCGTGGCATACATCGTGATGGAACGGCTTTGCTCGGTCGCGATGAACATGTCGGTGGCCGCGTGTTGCAGCACCTGGAACTTGCCGATCTCCACGCCGAACTGCTTGCGCGTTTTCAGGTAGTCGACCGTCGTCTCCTGCATCACGGCCATGATGCCGACGGCTTCGGCGCAAAGCGCGGCAATCGCCTGGTCGGTCACCTTGGCGAGCAATGCAAAACCCTTGCCCGCCTCGCCGAACAGTGCATCGGCACTGGCCTTCACATGGTCAAGCGTCACTTCCGCCGCACGGCTGCCGTCCTGCAGGTAATAGCCCCGGCGCGACAGGCCCTGCGCCCCGGCGTCCACCAGGAAGACCGAAATCCCGTCCTCGTCGGTCAGACCACCTGAAACGCGTGCGGTGACAAAGATCTTGTCCGCCGTGTCGCCGGAAAGGGCGAGGCTCTTGGCACCGTTCAGCACCCAGCCGTCACCGTCGCGCTCGGCCGTCACGCCCACATGGGCAAGGTCGTAGCGGGCATGGCGTTCCGTATGGGCGAGCGCCAGTTTCAGCGATCCGTCCGCGATGGCCGGGATCAGTTCGGCCTTCTGGGCCGCCGATCCACCCTCGCGCACGAAACCGCCGCCGATGACGACGGTGGCCAGATAGGGCTCCAGTGCCAGCACCCGGCCCATGCTTTCCATCACCAGCATGATGTCTTGCGCGCCGCCGCCAAGCCCGCCGTCTTCTTCGGCGAAGGGCAGCATCAGCAGGCCCATCTCCGCATAGCGGTTCCACATGGCTGTGCTGAATCCTTCCGGCTCCTTCATGTGGGCCATGCGTTTCTCGAAGGCGTACTCGTTGGCAAGCATGCGGTCGAGACCGTCTTTGAGCATTGACTGCTCTTCAGTCAGGTCGAAATCCATCGTTCAAAATCCCTTCGTTCTCAAAGCCCCAACACCGCCTTGGCGATGATGTTCTTCTGGATCTCGTTGGACCCGCCATAGATGGAGACCTTGCGGTAGTTGAAATAATGTGGCGCGGCGGGAGCGGCATAGTCCGGCCCCACCGGCGGCTCGTTCCACCCGTCGCCCGTGTCGTGCTGGAAAGGCATGGCGTAAGGCCCCATGACCTCCATCAGCAGGTGGGTCGTCGCCTGCTGGATCTGCGATCCCTTGATTTTCAGGATCGACGAGGCCGGGTCCGGTTTGCCGGTATTGCCGCGCTTGGCATCGGCCGCGACCACGCGAAGCTGTGTCATTTCCAGCGCCTTGAGATCAATCTCTACGGCGACCAGCTTTTCTAGGAAACGCGGCTCCTCGATCAGCGGCCGGCCGCCCGACATTTCCTTGGAGGCCAGCTCCCGGATGCGGGCAATGCGCTGCTTGGAGGCGCCGATGCGCGCGATGTTTGTACGCTCGTTGCCGAGCAGGAACTTGGCATAGTCCCAGCCCTTGTTCTCCTCGCCGACGAGGTTTTCGACCGGCACCTTCACATCGGTGAAGAACACCTCGTTGATCTCGCGGCCGCCGTCGATGGTGACGATCGGGCGAACCTCGATGCCGGGCGTATTCATGTCGATCAGCAGGAAGGAGATGCCTTCCTGCTTCTTGGCTGCCGGGTCGGTGCGCACGAGACAGAAGATCAGGTTGGCGTGCTGGGCCAGCGTCGTCCAGGTCTTCTGCCCGTTGACGATGAAATGGTCACCCTCGCGCACCGCCTTCGTCTTCAGCGAGGCAAGGTCCGAGCCGGCACCCGGCTCGGAGAAGCCCTGGCACCACCAGTCATCGAGATTGGCGATGCGCGGAAGGTACCTCTGTTTCTGCTCCTGGCTGGCGAAGGTGTAGATCACCGGGCCGACCATGTTGACGCCAAAGGCAAGCGGCGCGGGGCAGGGGAATTTCTGCAGTTCTTCCAGGAAGATGTACTGCTTCATCGGGTCCCAGCCGGTGCCGCCCCACTCCACCGGCCAATGCGGAACCGCCCAGCCCTTGTCATTCAGGATGCGCGTCCAGCGGGTCAGGTCATCCTTGTCGGGATAGTCCCCGTCCAGCATTTTCTCATGGATGTCCTTGGGCAGGTTCTCTTCAAAGAACTGCCGGACTTCCTCGCGGAAGGCATTTTCCTCATCCGTAAAGCGAAGGTCCATAGCCCTGTCTCCTCAGACAATCTCGAACAGGCCGGCAGCACCCATGCCGCCGCCCACGCACATGGTCACTACGGCATATTTCACGCCGCGCCGCTTGCCCTCGATCAGCGCATGGCCGGAAAGGCGTGAGCCGCTCATGCCATAGGGATGGCCGACCGAGATCGCGCCGCCACTGACGTTCAGCTTGGCCGGGTCGATGCCAAGCTTGTCGCGGCAATAGATCACCTGCACGGCAAAGGCCTCGTTCAGCTCCCAAAGGCCGATATCATCCACGCTGAGGCCATGGCGCTGAAGCAGGCGCGGCACGGCGAAAACCGGCCCGATGCCCATTTCGTCCGGCTCGCAGCCCGCCACGTTGAAGCCGCGCAGGATGCCCAGCGGCTCAAGGTTCTTTTGCTCGGCATATTTCGACGACACCATCACATTGGCCGAAGCTCCGTCGGAAAGCTGGGAAGCATTGCCGGCGGTCACGGTGCCACCCTCATAGACCGGTTTCAGGCTGGCCAGGCCCTCGGCATTCGTCTCCGGGCGCGGACCCTCGTCATGGGAAATGGTCACTTCGGAATGGCTCACTTCCTTGGTGGCCTTGTCGACGACGGCCATTGTCGCGGTGATCGGCGCGATTTCCTTGTCGAAGCGCCCGGCTTCGCGCGCGGCTGCCGTGCGCCGCTGGCTCTCCAGCCCGTATTCGTCCATCTGTTCGCGCGTGATGCCGTAGCGCTTGGCGACGTTTTCCGCCGTATCGATCATCGGCAGGTAGACCTCCGGCTTCACCGCCATCAGGCTCTGGTCCATCAGCATGTAGGTGTTGCGCTTGTCGTTCTGGACAAGCGAGATCGATTCCAGCCCACCGGCAATGCCCGCCTGAACGCCGTCATTGCGGATGGCATTGGCCAGCAGCGCCATGGATTGCAGGCCCGACGAGCACTGCCGGTCGATGGTGGTTCCCGCGGCCGAAACGGGCAGGCCGGCGGTCAGCAGGGCGCGGCGCGCAACGTTCAGGCCTGTCGCGCCTTCCTGCATGGCGCACCCCATGATCACGTCCTCGATCTCGCCGCCCTCCAGGCCGGAACGTGACAGGGCGTGCTTGATCGCGTGGCCGCCGAGCGTTGCGCCAGACGTGTTGTTGAGACCCCCGCGATAGGCCTTGCCGATCGGCGTGCGGGCTGTGGATACGATGACGGCATCAACCATGGGTCTGTTCTCCCTGTTCATGGATTTGCGGCTGCGGCCAAGGCGCGCTCCGCCTCTTCGCGTTTGAGTTCGATCTTGGACAACTTGCCGACCGGCGTGCGCGGCAGGGCATCGCGGATTTCAAGGGCGCGCGGCATTTCGTGCTTTCCCAGCCGGCCGGCGAGATGCGCCTGCAAGGCTTCCAGCGTCAGCGGGTCCGCGCCAGCGCTGAGCTTGAGGAAGGCCTTGGCACTTTCCCCGCGATAGGTATCCGGCACGCCGATGACGAGACATTCCTCCACATCCGGATGGGTGTAGATCGCCTGCTCGATCATCTGCGGATAGACGTTGAAACCGCCCGACAGGATCATGTCCTTCTTGCGGTCGACGATGGTGAAAAAGCCGTCTGCGTCCATGAAGCCGATGTCACCGGTCAAAAACCAGCCGTCCGCGAAGCTGGCCGCTGTCTCTTCCGGCCGGTTCCAGTAGCCGGATGTCACGTTGGCACCACGGATCGCCAATTCGCCTGTCTCCCCCTGCTCCAGCTCCACCGCGGGATCATTGAGCGAAACCACGCGCAGCACAATGCCGGGAAGCGGGATTCCGATGGTTCCGGCCTTTTCCGGCCAGCCCTTCGGCAGGTTGGTTCCCGCCGGTGACGTTTCGCTCATGCCCCAGCCGCCGAGCAGTTCCAGCCCGGTCTTGTCGCGGAAGCGGCGTGCCACCTCCACAGGCATCGGGGCGCCGCCCGATGCCGTCAGCGTCAGGGTGGAAAGGTCGCGCCGCTCGAAGCCGGGCTGCTGGGTGATGGCGATCCACATGGTGGGCACACCCGGCAGCACATTGGACCCGGCCTCGATCTCGTCCAGCGCCGAGGCCGGATCGAACCGCAGGCGCAACTGGCAGAGGTTCCCGGCTTTCAGCGAGCGCAGCAGTACCGCCGACAGTCCGTAGATGTGGAAGAGCGGCAGATAGACCAGCACCTTTTCCGGTTCCGGCCGGGTCAGGCCCCAATGGTCGTACCAGGCGGTGTAGGAAGAGACCGCCGCCGAGAGATTGCCATGGGTCAGCATGGCGGCCTTGGGAAGGCCCGTCGTGCCGCCGGTATATTGCAGCAGCGCCAGGTCGTCCGCCATCACGGGCACCGGGTGCGAGACTTCCGCGCCGCGTACGAAATCGGACCAGCAGGTGACGGCGGGGCCTTCGGGCATCGGGCCGGTCTCCGCCCAGTCGCCGAAGGCCTCATCCTCGAAAACGATCACGCGGTCCGCGTGGCCAGCCGCGGCCAGCCGGGCGGCACCCTCCGCGAGCGCGGCCACGTTGGTCGTCACCAGCATTCGTGCGCCGCTGTCGGCAAGCTTGTGAGCGAGAATGGCCGGTGCATCCAGCGGCGACAGATGTACGACCACGGCGCCGGCCTTGAGGGCGCCGAAAAACGCAACCGGATGGGCTGGTGTGTTGGGAAGCAGCAGGGCAACCCGGTCGCCCCTGCCGATCCCGGCGCGGTGGAACGCTGCGGCTGCCGCATCCGCAAGCGCCCCAAGTTCGCCATAGGAGATGGTTCGGCCGCGATGCTCCAGCGCCGGCCGGTCCGGCCACTGCCTCGCCCCCTCCTCAACAATGGATGGCACGGCATAGGTTTCCATGGCGTCCGGGAAAGTCCACCCGTCGCCATAGGCCTTTGCCCAGGGCCATCCACCTGCAGGAGGGGAAGGGAGCGTCACTTGCCTGCCTGGAAGTCCGCGAAGGTCTTGCCTTCGGCGGCCAGCCGCTTGAGCAGGGCAGACGGCTTGAACACATCCGCGCCGGTCTTGCCGTGCCAGTATTCAAGACGGTCCACGATCTTGGCCAGGCCTTCGCCGTCGGCCCAATGCATCGGGCCACCCTTGCCGACCGGGAAGCCGTACCCGTAGATCCAGACAACATCGACATCGGAAGGCCGTTCCGAAATTCCCTCTTCAAGGATTTTCGCGCCCTCGTTGATCATCGGGTAGAGCGTCCGCTCGGTAATCTCCTCTGCCGAGATGTCGCGCCGGTTCACACCCTTTTCGCCTGCCACCTTGAGGATCAGGTCCTCGATCCAGGGATCGGCAATCGGCGTGCGGCCGTCCTCGTAGCGGTAATAGCCGGCACCGGTCTTCTGGCCGAAGCGCCCCGCCTCGCAGATCGGATCGGCGATGGAGGCGGTCAGGCCGAGCGACTTGCGCGTCCGCCAGCCGATGTCGTTTCCGGCCAGGTCCGACATCTGGAACGGCCCCATCGGCCAGCCGAAGTCACGGAAGGCCTTGTCTACCGTTTCGGGCAATGCGCCTTCCAGCAGGAGCGACTCGGCTTGCTGCGAACGCGACGCCAGCATGCGGTTGCCGACAAAGCCGTGGCAGACGCCGACAACGACGGGCACCTTCTTGGCCTTCTTGCCGACGGCCATGGCCGTGGCCAGTACATCGGGGGCCGTTGCCTTGCCACGCACGATTTCCAGGAGCTTCATCACATTGGCAGGCGAGAAGAAATGCATGCCGAGCACGTCGTGCGGACGGCTGGTGAAGGATGCGATCCTGTCCACGTCGAGATAGGAGGTGTTGGAGGCCAGAATTGCGCCCGGCTTGGCAATCTGATCGAGCTTCTTGAACACCTGTTCCTTGACGCCGATTTCCTCGAACACCGCCTCGATGATGATGTCGCAATCGGCCAGATCGTCATAGGAGGTCGTCGGCGTGAACAGCGCCATGCGCTTGTCGACATCCTCCGCCTTCATCGACCCGCGCTGGGCGGAGATTTCGTAATTCTTGCGGATGCGCGCCAGGCCGTTCTTCAACGGTTCTTCCGACATTTCGAGCAGCGTCACCGGAATGCCGCCATTGACCAGCGACATGGCGATGCCGCCGCCCATCGTGCCCGCCCCGATCACCCCGGCCCGCTTCACTTCGCGTGGCGCCACGTCCTTCGTGATCCCCTTGACCTTGCCAGCCTCGCGTTCGGCAAAGAAGAGATGGCGCTGCGCCTTCGACTGGTCGCTGGCAAGGGCAGCAAGGAACAGACGCAGTTCCTCGGCATAGGCCTCGTCAAACGGCATGGTCAGCGCATTGCGCACGGCTTTGGCGCAGAGATGCGGCGCTTCCAGTCCCTTGGCCTTGGCGGTCACCTGTTTGACGAGCGCGTCGAACCCGGCGAGGTCCGCCCGCGCGGCCTCCATCTTGCCTTCGCGGTTGCGCGGCAGCACCGGTGTTTCGCTCGCAGTGATCCTGTCACGCAGGAAGGCGGCGGCACCGGCGACGAGATCGCCTTCGATGATGGCGTCCACCAGTCCGTCGGCCAGGCATTCCTTCGCTGGCATGAAGCGGCCCGACACGATGGCGGCAACCGCCTTTTCCGGCCCGATCATGCGCGGCAGGCGGACCGTGCCGCCAGCACCGGGCAGCAGGCCGAGTTTCACTTCGGGCAATCCGCACAGCGTCTTCGGGTCCGCGACGCGATAGTGGCAGCCGAGCGACAATTCCAGCCCGCCGCCGAGTGCCGTTCCGTGCAGGGCGGCAACCGTCGGCTTGGTGATGCTTTCCAGCGTGGCGATCAGGTCCAGCAGGTTCGGGCGCTTCGGCGGCCCGCCGAATTCGGTGATGTCGGCTCCTGCGACAAAGGTGCGGCCCGCGCAGGCAAGCACGATGCCCTCCACTGTTCCGTCATCACGCAGCTGTTGCAGCGCGGCATCCAGCGGCGCGCGCATGGCAAAGCTCAGCGCATTGACCGGCGGATTGTCGATGGTGACGATGGCAATCCCGCCGTCACGGGTGACGGTGACAATATCGGACATGAAGCCTCCCTCGCGCTTTTCCGAATCGGCCCGGTGGCCGGGCATGGCAAAACGGCCCAGTCTGCGGCGGGTCTCCCCGCATTGTTCCGGCCCGCTTCTCCTCCCAAGGAGGAACATACTACCGAGTATGTTGGAACCGCCCGGCACTGTCAATCAGCCCCGCCGGGATTCTTCATGACCGCTTTGCATGCCGCGCATCAGACAAATTCAGAAGATTGAATGTTTCTGGGCTCCATGCTTTCATGGCCGCAACAAGCAGGAACCGGAGGACACCATGAAAGCCCGCGACAAGGCCATAGCCGATCAGTTGCACCTGAGCCGCCGCCAGCTTCTGGCGCTGGGAGCAGGTGGGATGGCGGCGCTCGCGCTTGCGCTTCGGCCCGGCCCGGCCCGTGCGCTCGGTACCACGAAGCTTGGCGAGGCGGATGTGACCATCGTGTCCGACGGCCACCTGACACTGCCGCTCGCCTTCCTTGCCCCGGACGTCCCCAGGCAGGAGCTGGATGCGCTGCTCACGCAAAATGGCCTGCCGACTGATGCGCTGAAGCCGGATTGCAACATCACCTTCTTCAAATCGGGCGACCGGCTGGTCGCGTTCGATGTCGGGTCGGGACCGAATTTCATGCCGACCGCCGGTGAATTGGTTGCCAACATGGAAGAGGCGGGGATCGATCCCGGTGCCGTTACCGATGTCGTCTTCACCCATGCCCATCCAGACCATCTCTGGGGGCTGGTGGATGATCTGGATGAGCTGGTCTTTCCCGAGGCCAGCTATCACATCGGGCAGGCCGAATGGGATTTCTGGCGTGCGGATGACACGCTGGCCAAGATGGCCGATGAGCGCAAGACCTTTGTGGTTGGCGCACAGTCGCGTCTGGCCGTGCTGGAGGACCGAATCAATTTCATCAAGCCGGGCCAGGAAGTCGTGCCGGGCGTCGAGGCCGTTGATACGGCGGGCCATACGCCAGGGCACCTGTCCTACATGCTCCATGCCGGTTCGGACTCCATGCTGGTCATCGGCGATGCCATCTCCAACCACGTCCTGTCTTTCATGAAGCCGGAATGGCCTTCGGGTTCCGATCAGGATCCGGCAAAGGGGATCGAGACGCGCAAGGCGCTGCTCGACCGGCTGGCGGCCGACAGGTCGCGGATCATTGGCTATCACCTGCCGCATCCGGGCGAGGGGAGGGTCGAGCGCGATGGCACTGCCTACCGCTTCGCGGCCGGCTGATCACTCGGCGGGCTTGCCGCTTTCCCGGCGGAAGGCAGCGAGCGCGGAGCCTTCCAGAAGATAGGCAAGCCCCATGCGCGCACCGAGCGCGATGGAAGCCATGGCGAATGGCGCGGAAATCGCGAGCGTCGAAACGGCGGTGACCCCCTGTCCGATGGTGCATCCCATCGCGAACACCCCGCCCACGCCCATCAGGAAACCGCCGGCCATGTGGCGCGACAGCTCGCGCGCGTCGTCGCAGGCTTCCCAGCGCATGTCATCGCGCCACCAGGCGCAGGCCGCGGCCCCCGCAAGAACCCCGATCATCAGGCCGACCCCATAGTCCGGCACCACACCGGTGAAGGTCGCGAAATGCATGATGGCATCACCGACCGGCACCACGAAGGAGCCGGCCTCCAGTTGCACCACATCAAACGAGTTCCGCTGAGCCAGCGATGTCGCCCACCATCCGAACGCAATGGTGAGGCCGATCACGATGCCCGTTGCGATCCGGCCGCCATTGCGGCGGAAGGCGGCATCGCGGAACGCCCACGTCAGCAAGGTCATGGCGGCGACGGCGGCAACGGCGATCGACAGGTCATGTCCGGTGAGGGTCGAGACGATGTCGCCAAGGGATTGCGTCGGGGAGGGCGACAGGTTGATGGCCAAGTCATCGACGATCTTCACGCGCGCCTGCGCGATCAGTCCACGCTGGGCAGCCAGCGCCGAAAGACCAAGGACGAGCAGCACGACGACCGACCGCAAGCTGCCGCCGCCGGAACGCACCAGCGCGCCGAAACCGCAGGTGCCCACAAGCGCCATGCCGAAGCCGAACGCGACGCCGCCGAGAACCGCTCCTGTCAGCCCGAAAAGCGGCGACAGGTAGAAGCTTGAGCGGATGTCGGCCATGCCCGTGTGAATGAGAATCTGGGTTGCCATCAGCGCCGTGGCCGCGGCAAGGATCCAGCTGGAAAGCCCGGAGCTGTCCCCGGCATACCAGTGCCGCTCAAGCGCTGACAGGGTGCAGAAATGGGTGCGCCGGGCCGCAAAGCCCATTACGAACCCGGCGGCCAGCCCGGCAGCGGGCAGGAACCAAGGCGATTGCACAAACTCCATGCGATCCTCCCGGACCCGCCATCTTGCCGTGACGGTATCTCTCGCAGACCCGGAAGGGATGCTACATGGGGAAGGGAATGACCGCAATCACCGCGATCACGGGCCAGAGCGTCAGTCCGTGTTGCGCACCGGCGCGCAGAACAGCCCGTACAGCGTCTCGATCACCGGGGCCACTTCGGCGCTGGCAAGCGAGTAATAGATCATGCGTCCGTCGCGGCGCGTCTCAACCAGCTGGTCGAAGCGCAGGCGCGCGAGCTGCTGGGAAACGGCAGCCTGCGGCATGTTCATGATGTCCTCGAGTTCGGAAACCGATTTCTCGCCTTCAGCCAGCAGGCAAAGGATCAGCAGGCGGCTTTCGTGGCTGAGCGCCTTCAGCAGATCGCTGGCCTTGCGCGCCTGGTTCAGAAGCTGATTGAATTCCGCCGGTTCCGCCGGATTGAGTTTCGGAAGCGCCACCATCGCTTGCCCGTCTCCCTCGCCGCCCCATCAATTGACATGTGTGCACATTAACATGTTGCAGTGCAAAAACAAACCGGAATGTCCTATTGGGCCAATTTTCCGATCAATTCACCTGCCAAATACCAGAAAAACTGGTCGCCGGGATATCCCCGGATGCGGCCGATTTCCTTGCCATTTTGAACGAGAACAAATGTGGGGGTGAAGCGCTCGGTGGCGATGCCCTTGAGGTCGTCGGGCCACGGCTGGGTGATGTCAATCCGGCGCAGTGGCGCGCGGCGGCCTTCATCGGTGTTGGGCCAGGCGGGCGCGATTTCCTTGTTGAAGCGGGCGCACCAGACGCAGCCGGGCTGTTCCAGCATGAGCATTTCAACCTCTGCCGCGCGCACCGGCAGGGCCGTCAGGACGATGCAAAGCAAGGCCAGTAAGGGTGCAAGTTTTTTCACGCGGCGCTCCCGGAATGGAGATTGAAACATATAGCGTAATCCGCATACATTCCAGCCTCTGGTGAAGGGGGCGCATCGGTGTGCCCGGAATGGAGGAATGATGCTGGATGTCAGCCTGTGGGGCGCCCTGGTCGCCGGCCTGCTGTCCTTCGTTTCCCCATGCGTGCTGCCCATCGTGCCGCCCTATCTGGCCTGGCTGGCGGGCCTGAGCTTCGAGGAACTGCGCGAAAGCGAGACCGTTTCGGGCCGTTCACGGCGCATCGTTGCCGCAGCCGTGGCGTTCGTGCTGGGCTTCTCCACCGTTTTCATCATGCTGGGTGCCACGGCTTCGATCTTCGGTCAGGCCATGCGCACGGCGCTTGCCTGGTCGGTCCGCATCGGCCCGCTTGATATCAACGTGCTGGGCGCCATGGCGGGCTTGGTGATTTTGGTCATGGGTCTGCATTTTCTGGGGGTCTTCCGCATCGGCCTTTTGTATCGCGAAGCTCGCGTGAACGTGGAGCGCAAGCCCGCGGGGCTGCCTGGCGCCTATGTCATGGGGTTGGCGTTTGCCTTTGGCTGGACGCCCTGTGTCGGCCCGGTTTTGGCCGCGATCCTGTTCGTGGCGGGCAGCGAGGACACGGCCATGCGCGGGGCCGCGCTGCTGGCTTCCTATTCGCTGGGCATCGGCGTACCCTTCGTGCTGGCCGCGCTGTTCGCCAGCCGCTTCATCGGTGCCGCACAGCGCTTCAAGCGTCACATGCACAAGGTGGAGATGGCCATGGGTGTGCTGCTGGTCGTCACCGGCCTGCTTTTCATGACCGGCCAGATGTCGCGAATCGCCCAATGGCTGATCGATACGTTCCCGGCCTTCCAGTCCGTCGGTTGAGGAGGATGACCATGATCCGGATTTTGACTCTGCTCACCCTGCTGCTTTTTCCCGCAGGCGTCTTCGCCTCCGAAATTGGCGAGGACGGGCTGCACAAGGAGACGTGGTTTGCCAATACCTTCCGCGATGTCGCCGAGGATATCGAGGCGGCAAAGGCAGAGGGCAAGCGCCTCGCCATCGTGTTCGAACAGCGCGGCTGCATCTATTGCCGGGCCATGCATGAAAAGCTGCTCTCCGACCCGGAAGTGTCGGACTACATCAAGGCCAACTACATGGTCGTGCAGTACAACATGTTCGGCGATACCGAGGTGACCGATCTCGACGGTGAGGAACTGACGGAGAAGTCGGCGGCGCGCAAATGGGGCTATGTCTTCACCCCGACCATCGTCTTCCTTCCGGACGAGGTTCCGGAAGGCAAGACGGTCGCGCAAGCCGCCGTGGCCACCATGCCCGGCGCCTTTGGCAAGTGGACTTTTCTCAACATGTTCAAATGGGTGCGGGAAAAGGGCTACGAGGGCGAGGAGCATTTTCAGAAGTACCATGCCCGCATCATCAACGAGTTGCGCGAGCAGGGACGGCTGACCGAAGAGTGAGTTGCGGCTACGACGAACGAATACATTCAAGAATTTGAATTCCTGCATTGAAACCGGCGCGAGCCGCCGCTACAGTGCACGGCGGAGAAAGGTGGCGGGTCAACCGGCACCGGGAAGCGGAGGAGACACGACCCGATGAAATTGGGATCAGCACTTGTTGTTTTTGCGGCAGTCGCCGGTTTTGCCACGTCGGCCCTTGCCGCCGAGGTTGCACCCGATGCCGTGGAATTTGCGGACGGTGGCGTGAAGGCGTCGCTCACCGGAGCACCCGGCGATCCGGCCAATGGCGCCAAGGCCTTTGCCAATCGCGGCCTCGGCAATTGCCTTGCCTGCCATGCCAACAAGGACATGGAGAAGGAACTGTTCCACGGCAATGTCGGACCGGCGCTTGATGGCGTTGCCAGCCGCTATTCGTCCGAGGAACTGCGCGCCATCGTTGTCAACGCCAAGAAGGTGTTTTCCGATGAAACCGTCATGCCGGGCTTCTACTCGCTCGAAGTCGGCAAGAATGTGGACGAGAAATTCGCCGGAAAGACCATCCTGAGCGCCCAGGATGTGGAAGACGTGGTGGCCTATCTCGCCACGCTGAAGGAATGAGCAGGCTGAAAGGAGCTTGATGCAATGAACATGAACAGGAGACAGGCCCTAGGGTTCGGCGCCGCCGCCGCAGCCTTCGCCGTCACCGGCTTCCGCGCCGCGCCGGCATCAGCCAGCGCCGAGGATGCCGAGAAGAAGGTGATGGAGTTCGCCGGCAAGGCTCCCGAATCGGGCAAGATTACGCTCAATGCGCCGGAGATCGCCGAGAACGGCAACACGGTGCCGATCTCGGTCTCGGTGGAAAGCGCGATGAGCGGCGACGACATGGTCGAATCGGTCATTCTGCTGGCTGACGGCAACCCGAGCCCGGATGTTGCCACGTTCCATTTCACCGCCCTGTCCGGTTCTGCCACCGCGACCACCCGCATCCGTCTGGCCAAGACCCAGAACGTCATCGCCGTGGCGAAGATGAAGGATGGTTCGGTCTACATGGACAAGAAGCAGGTCAAGGTCACCATCGGCGGCTGCGGCGGCTGACGGACAGGAAGGATTTACGAAAATGGCAGAGTCAAAACCCCGCGTGAAAGTCCCCAAGACCGCTTCGGCCGGGGAAGTCATCACCATCAAGTCGCTGATCAGCCACGAGATGGAATCCGGTCAGCGCAAGGACAAGGAAGGCAAGCCGATCCCGCGCCAGATCATCAACAAGTTCACCTGCGAGTTCAACGGCCAGCCGGTTTTCTCCTGTGACCTCGATCCGTCGATCTCGGCAAACCCCTATTTCGAGTTCACCGCCAAGGTGAACGAAAGCGGCAAATTCAAGTTCGCTTGGACCGACGACAACGGCTCGGTCTACGAGACCGAGAACGAAATCACCGTCAAGTGATGAACGGGCCGGAAGGGCAGGGAACCCTTCCGGCGCTTTTCCTGGGAGGGAATGCGCGTGAAAAAGACAATAATCGCAACCGTCGCCGTGTCAGCACTGATGGCTGCCCTGGGTGCCGTGGGGTCGAAGGCCGACCCGGTGGACGAAAAGCTGGTGATTGACGGTGTGGAAATGATCTCGCGGGCCAAGGCGCCGGAAGGTCACCCCTTCGATGAGGTGTATTCCGGCTGGCTGTTCCGCGAACCGGATACCCGCAAGCAGGAAGTGGATTCCTTCGAGAACACCGGCATGCTGGCGGTCGAAGCGGGCGAAACCATCTGGAACACCGTCGAGGGCACGGCCGGCAAGTCCTGCGCGTCCTGTCACGGCGATGCTGCCGAGAGCATGAAGGGCATCGGCGCGAACTATCCCAAGTGGGATGCCGAGAACAACAAGCCGGTCAACATCGAGCTCAAGATCAACCAGTGCCGCGAGAAGAACATGGGCGCCGAGCCCTATGCCTTTGACAAGGGCGGCCAGATCGAACTCACCACCTATATCAAGCACCAGTCGCTGGGTGCGCCGGTCTCCATCGACCTGACCCAGGGCGAGATGCAGAAGTGGTGGGATCAGGGCAAGGAACTCTACTACACACGCACCGGCCAGTTGAACCTGTCCTGCGCGTCGTGCCACGAGGCCTCGATGGGCAAGATGATCCGTGCTGACCACCTCTCGCAGGGCCAGATCAACGGCTTTCCGCTCTATCGCCTGAAGTCGGGCATGACCTCGCTGCACAACCGCTTCCGCGGCTGCATCCGCGATACGCGCGCCGCGCAGCCCAAGGCCTTCTCCGACGAGCTGATGGCTCTGGAGGTCTACGTGACCTGGCGCGGTACAGGCCTGTCCGTCGAGACGCCGGCGGTCCGTCACTGACCGTTTTGCGGTCCTGATCGATCCGGAGGCGGCTGGCCTGCCTCCGGAAGACTGACGAAGAAACCGACAATCCGGAAGGTGCCGGGCCGGTCCGCACAGGTCCGGTGCGCAGCCCTTTTGCCCGAAAGACAGCTGGAGAAGAGACCATGTATTCCAGACGCGAGTTCCTGCAGTTCGGCCTGACGGCCGGCGCGGCCCTGTCGGTGGCCGGGTATGGCAGCGGGCTCACCCGTGCCCTTGCCCAGCAGAAGCTGACCCAGCAGGACCTGCTGAAGTTCGATGCCAAGGGCCAGGTCACGCTGTTGCACTTCACCGATGTGCATGCCCAGCTCAAGCCCATCTATTTTCGTCCGCCGGACACCAACATCGGTGTTGGGGCCTATGCGGGCATTCCGCCGCATCTGGTCGGCGAGGATTTTCTGAAGCATTTCGGCATCGAGGCCGGAAGCGCCTATGCCTATGCCCACACCATGGTCGATTACGTCAATCTCGCCCGTGCCTATGGCGCGCTTGGCGGGCTGGACCGCACCGCGACCCTCGTCAAGGCGATCCGCGCCGAGCGCGGCGAGGACAAGGTCCTGTTCCTCGATGGTGGCGACACCTGGCAAGGCTCCTACACCTCGCTGAAGACCAACGGTCAGGACATGGTCGAATGCATGAAGATGCTGAAGCCGGACGCAATGGTCGGCCATTGGGAGTTCACCTTCGGCGCCGATCGTGTCAAGGAACTCATCGACCAGATGGGCTATCCCTTCCTGGCTTCCAACATCTTCGATACCGAGTGGGACGAACCGGTCTTTGAAAGCACCTCCATGGTGGAGAGGGGCGGCGTCAAGGTCGCCATCATCGGCCAGGCGATGCCCTACACACCGGTCGCCAATCCCAAGTGGATGTTCCCCGAGTGGTCCTTCGGCATCCGCCCGGAGGCCATCCAGGCCAATGTCGACAAGGCTCGCGCCGAGGGCGCCGAGGTTGTCGTGCTGCTGTCCCACAACGGCTTTGACGTCGACCGCAAGCTCGCCTCCGTCGTCTCGGGCATCGACGTCATCCTCACCGGCCATACGCACGACGCCGTGCCGCGCGCCATCGAGGTCGGATCCACGCTGCTCATGTCCTCGGGCAGCCATGGCAAGTATCTCGGCCGCATCGATCTTGAAGTCTCCGGCGGCAAGGTGACCGGCTACAATTCCACACTCATTCCAGTCTTCGCCGATGTGATCGAGCCGGATGCCGAGATGAAGGCCAAGATCGACGAAATGCGCGCGCCTTACGAAGCCGAGTGCGGCCGCGTCATCGGCAAGACCGAGCAACTTCTCTATCGCCGCGGCAATTTCAACGGCACATGGGACGATCTCATCTGCCAGGGCATCATGAAGGAACGCGATGTTCAGATCGCCATGTCGCCCGGTTTCCGCTGGGGCACGACGCTGCTGCCGGGCCAGGACATCACCATTGATGATCTCTATTCCGCGACGTCCATGTCCTATCCGGCCGTCTACAAGTCCGAATTCACCGGCGCCCAGCTCAAGGATATCCTGGAAGACGTCTGCGACAACCTCTTCAACAAGGATCCCTTCTTCCAGCAGGGCGGTGACATGGTGCGCGTCGGCGGCATGACCTACACCTGCGCCGTCAACGCCGAGATCGGGAACCGCATCTCGGACATGACGCTGGCGGCAACTGGCGAAGCCATCGACGCCGCGAAGACCTACACGGTCGGCGGCTGGGCTTCCGTCAACGAGGGCACGGAAGGTCCGGCGATCTACGACCTGATGGAAAGCTACATCACCAAGCTCGGCACCGTTTCCGTTCCGGACACCCGGACGGTGAAGGTCGTGCTTTAGGCTGAAACCCTGATCCAGAGACCCCGGGCCGTCGAAACAACGGCCCAGAGATGATACATAGTAAGCAATGAATAAAGTGAAATCCGGGAGGAATGCATGACCGGAAATGCAGAAAGAGGCGCCACACGGCGCAATTTCCTGAAGGCGGGGCTGGCAGGCAGCGCGGCGCTGGCCGCTGGTGTCGCCGGAGCGCGCGCTGCGGGCGATCCGCTCATCACCGAATTGCAGGACTGGGCCAACACCACGGGTGATGGCGTTGACGCGACGCCCTACGGCCTGCCGATCAAGTTCGAGAGCGATGTGGTCCGCCGCAACGTGCCGTGGCTGACCGCCGACGTCATCTCTTCGATCAATTTCACGCCGATCCACGCGCTGGACGGCACGATCACGCCGCAGGGCTGCGCTTTCGAGCGCCACCACTCCGGCGCCATCGAATTGGCCAAGGCCGACTACCGGCTGATGATCAACGGTTTGGTCGATCAGCCGCTGGTGTTCAAGTATGAGGACCTGGAGCGCTTCCCGCGCGTCAACCATGTCTATTTCTGCGAGTGTGCGGCGAATACCGGCATGGAATGGGCCGGTGCCCAGCTCAATGGCGCCCAGTTCACCCACGGCATGATCCACAACATGGAATATACCGGCGTGACGCTTCGCACCTTGCTTGAAGAGGCAGGGCTCAAGGCGGCGGGCGACCTGAAGGACAAGTGGGTCTATGTGGAAGGGGCCGATGCGTCCTCCAACGGTCGCTCCATCCCCATGGAAAAGGCGCTTGACGATTGCATCGTGGCTTTCAAGGCCAATGGCGAGGCGCTGCGCAAGGAGCACGGCTATCCGGTCCGCCTTGTCGTTCCCGGCTGGGAAGGCAACATGTGGGTCAAGTGGCTGCGCCGCATCGAGGTGACGGACGGCCCGGTGGAAAGCCGCGAGGAAACCTCGAAATATACCGACACGCTGGAGGATGGCACATCGCGCAAGTGGACCTGGGTGATGGACGCAAAATCCGTCGTCACGTCGCCTTCCCCGCAGATGCCGATCACCCATGGCAAGGGCCCGCTGGTCATCACCGGCATCGCCTGGTCCGGCCACGGCAAGATCACCCGCGTCGATGTGTCGGTTGATGGCGGCAAGACCTGGAAGACCGCCCGCCTCGGCGGAACTGAAGGGCCCACCAAGGCGCTCACCCGCTTCTACCTGGAAACCGAGTGGAACGGCGAGGAAATGCTGCTCCAGTCCCGGGCCATGGACGAGACGGGCTATGTCCAGCCGACCAAGAAAGCTCTGCGCGAAGTGCGTGGCCTGAACTCGGTGTATCACAACAACTGCATCCAGACTTGGCATGTGAAAACGGACGGGACGGCTGAAAATGTTGAAGTTTCGTAATTTCCTGACCGCCGCGACGGCTTTTGCCGCGCTGACAGCAGCAGCCCATGCCGGGGATCCGGCAGCAGGCGAGAAGGTCTTCAACAAATGCAAGGCCTGCCACGCCGTCGGCGAAGGCGCCAAGAACAAGTCCGGACCCGTTCTGAACAATCTGATGGGCCGTGCCGCTGGCAGTGTGGAAGGGTTCAAGTATTCCTCCGCCATGAAGGAGTCCGGCGTCACATGGGACGCCGGGACCCTCGCCTCCTACTTGAAGGATCCCAAGGGCTTCGTCCCGAAGAACAAGATGTCCTTTGCCGGGCTGAAGACGGATGATGACGTGAACAACGTGATCGCCTATCTGGCGACCTTCTCTGCCGCCGCAGCCCCGGCCGCCGCGGACGAGAAGAAGGAAAGCGCGGCTCCCGCTGAACCGGCCAAGGCGGCCGAGGCTGCGCCCGCCGCCGAACCTACCAAGGTGGATGAAAAGCCCGCAGCGATGGCCGATGTCATCCCCTCCAGGGGCAAGTTCGGCCTTGGCCGTCAGGCGACCGATGACGAAATCGCAGCCTGGGACGTGAAGGTCATGCCGAATGGCAAGGGTCTTCCGCCGGGACAGGGGTCGGTCGAGGATGGCGAGGCAATCTTTTCGGAGAAATGTGCCGTGTGCCATGGCGAATTCGCCGAGGGCGTCGACAATTGGCCGAAGCTGGCCGGTGGTGACGACACGCTGGCAGACGAGGATCCGCTGAAAACCGTCGGCTCCTACTGGCCGTACCTCTCGACCACCTGGGACTATGTCCACCGTTCCATGCCCTTCGGCAATGCCGGAACGCTGACAGCCGACGAGACCTACGCGATCGTCGCCTACATCCTCTATTCCAACAATCTGGTCGAAGATGACTTCGTGCTCTCCAACGAGAATTTCACTTCGGTGAAGATGCGCAACGCCGGCGGATTCATCGTCGATGACCGGGCCGAGACGGAATACAAGAAGTGGCGCGCCGAGCCCTGCATGGAAAACTGCAAGGACGAGGTCAAGATCACACGCAAGGCGACCGTGCTCGACGTCACGCCGGACTGATACGGAGAAAATTTGCAAGGCGGGACGGCAAAGCCGGACCCGCCTTCGGCACCACGGCTTTGGGAGGACGTGTCATGCCGGAGACTTCGAGAGTGCCGCGCCGGCTTTGGCCGGATGGCGTCCAGGCTGCGGTGATCGCACTCACGGCAGCACTGCCTGCATTTTGCGCAACCGCCTTGGCCGAAGAGGATGGCGAGGCGCTGTTCAAGGCCTGCAAGGGCTGCCACGAGATCGGCGAGGGCGCGCGCCACAAGGTCGGCCCGCATCTGGACGGCATCGTTGGCCGCAAGGCCGGAACCATGGAAGGCTTCCGCTATTCCGCCGCCATGAAGAAGGCAGGAGAGGGCGGCCTGGTCTGGACAGCCGAAAATATAGCCCACTATCTGGAAAAGCCGCGCGACTTTATCCCCGGCAACCGCATGTCCTATCGCGGCATGGCGAAGCCGGAGGACCGTGCAGCCCTGGTCGCCTGGCTCGCCGCGCGCGGCTCTGCAGCACCTGCGGCCGATCCTGCTGCCAAAGACGATGCCCATCCCGCCATTGCCGGTTTTGCCGATGCTGTCCTGAAGCTGGAGGGCGACCGGGAATATGGCGAATATCTCGCGGGCGAATGCGTGACCTGCCATCAGGTCTCCGGCCATGCCGACGGCATCCCCTCCATTGTCGGGGTGCCCAAGGATTATTTTGTCCGCGCGCTGTTTGAATACAAGAACAACATCCGCTCCAACGAGGTGATGAAGCTGCGTGTGGCGAACCTGACCGATGAGGAAATCGCTGCCCTGGCCGCCTATTTCAGCGGCCTGCAACCCCAATGAGGTTCAACCACGGTTCATCAGGGAGGACATGATGACGACATTCAATCGCAGGCAGTTCGGGCTCCTGCTCGGCACATCGGCCGCCATGCTGGCGGCACCGGCCTATCTGCGCGCGCAGGGCAAACCCAAGGTCGTCGTCATCGGTGGCGGCGCGGGTGGTGCCACTGCCGCCCGCTATATCGCCAAGGACTCCAAGGGCGAGATCGACGTCACGCTTATTGATGCCTCGGAGAAGTTCACCACCTGCTTCTTCTCCAACCTCTATCTCGGTGGCTTCCGCGATTTCGCCTCCATCACCCATGGTTACGACAAGCTCCAGTCCAACTACGGAATCACCAAAATCACCGGCTACGCCAAGTCCGTTGATCGGGCCGCGAAGAAGGTCGTCATGGCTGACGGCTCGGAAGTGCCCTATGACCGCCTGGTGGTCTCGCCGGGCATCGACTTCATCTGGGATTCGGTACCAGGCTATTCGGAGGAGGCTGTGGGGATTGCACCGCACGCCTGGAAGGCCGGTCCGCAGACGGAACTGCTGAAGGCCAGGCTTGATGCCATCACCAACGGCCAGCAGATCGTCATGGTCGCTCCGCCGAACCCCTATCGCTGCCCGCCCGGACCTTACGAGCGCGTTTCCATGTTTGCCCATGTGCTGAAGGCGAAGGGCGTGGATGCCAAGATCATCATCATCGATCCGAAGGAAAAGTTTTCCAAACAGGGCCTGTTCCAGGAAGGCTGGCAGAACCACTATCCCGGCATGATCGAATGGTATGGCCCGGACGTCCATGGCGGCATCAAGTCGGTCGATGTGAAGGCCGGTACGGTCGAGACCGATCTCGATACCTTCAAGGCCGACCTGCTGAACGTCATTCCGGCCCAGAAGGCTGGTACCATCGCGGCCGCAGCGGGCCTGACCAATGAAAGTGGCTTCTGCCCCATTGATGCGGAAACCATGCGCTCCGCCGTCGATGAGAACATCTATGTGATCGGTGATGCCTCGATTGCCGGCGCCATGCCGAAATCCGGCTTCTCGGCCAACAGCCAAGCCAAGGTGGCCGCCATGAACGTGCGTGGCGACCTGCTGCGGTCGAAGGTCTTCCCGGCAAAATATTCCAACACCTGCTGGAGCCTGATCGAGACCGATGACGGCGTGAAAGTAGGCGCGCAATATGCCCCGTCGGAGGGCAAGATTGCTTCGACGACCACCTTCATCAGCCAGACGGGTGAGGACGCTGCGCTGCGCAAGGCGACCTTCGAGGAATC
Source organism: Brucellaceae bacterium (assembly GCA_020637755.1). GTDB lineage: Bacteria > Pseudomonadota > Alphaproteobacteria > Rhizobiales > Rhizobiaceae > Zhengella. Next base: position 119,645 of record JACKJW010000007.1, read on the forward strand.
GATCGGCTGGTATGCCGGTATCACCGCCGACATGTTCGGCTGACCGGCCGAAAGCCATCCTCCCGCGCCGCCCGTGGGGCAAGATTCGGGCCTGGTGCACGGAAACGGCGGTCCCGCGAGGGGCCGCCGTTTCTGTCTTTAAGCGAAAAGCGTGGCGTTTATTCCGCCGGTACAAGCACGGCAGGGGCGGCCAATGGACGGCTTCCCTCCAGCAGGCGGCCGGCAATGGCCGCGGCCCCGGTCATGGAGACCAGCGCAACGAGGGAGGACACGGCCAGCACCGAACCGCCGGTGAACCCGGCGCCGATGGTGCAGCCACCGGCCAGAACGCCGCCGAACCCCATCAGCACGGCACCTGTGGCGTAGCGCCAGAGCGGCGCGGCGCCGGCTGAGCGGAAACCTTCCACCCGGAATGAGCGGGAGATGAGCGCGGCGAGAAAGGCCCCGGCCAGCGTTCCAAGCAGCACACCCTGGTCAAGCCCGAATGCAGCGCCCTCGGTGCCGGACGCCAGTTCGCCGGTTGTTGCCAGCGGGCGGATGAAGGAAAGGCTTTCCGGCTGGATGGGCTCGAACACCTGCGTCGACAGCGTATGGGTGAAATACCAGCCGCCCGCAATGGTGAGGCCGGCCAGCAGGCCGCCCAGCGCGCGGGCAGGCGAAAGACGCGCGGCGACGGCAAGCCATAGCGCGGCCGCACCAAGCGCAATGCCCGCCACCACGCCCGCCCCCTGCGGCAGCGCCATTTGTGCCAGCAGGTCGTTGCCGCCGATGTCGCTGGTGCTGGACAGCGCCGCGATGCTGTCGCGCAACGGCACGAGAAGGCCTGAATAGGTTGCAAGTCCGGTTACCGCGATGATGAGGATGGTGACGGCTGCCCGCAGGTTGCCCGAAGCCGCCAGCACCAGATGGCGCGACACGCATCCGCGCGCCAGCACCATGCCGAGGCCAAAAAGCGCGCCGCCGGTGAGCGCTCCGGACAGGCTCTGCGCAGTGGAGAAGAAACGCGATTCCGCTGCATCGGCAAGACCTGTCCACAGCAGGAGCTGCACCGCGAGCACCGCGGCTGCGAAGCCTGCCACCCAGGTCGCCAGCGGCTTCAGGCCCGCGCCGTTGACGAGACCCAGAACCGCCGAGCGCGTGCAGAATGCGCTGCGCTGGGCGGCGACACCGAAGATCAGGCCGAGCACCGCGCCACCGGCGAGCGCAACGCCGTTTTCGCCGAGCGTGTCGATCAGGGGAACGAGGTCGATCATGGGTCTGTCCTTTTTGTCTTGTCAAAAGGATAGGCCTGAAGGGTGACATATGCGCCGTTTGGAATATGCGTCGCCGGTGGGAGAGAGGAAAAACATTTCTTCTGAAGTGCAAACCCACGCAACGCTGTTCCGCATGATGTAAAATTGCCGGGCTCGGGGAGCAAGAACCATCTGTTGTCCGCGAATTGCACGCGCTTTTGCCCGGTCGCGGAACCGAACGGCTGGCCAATGTCCGCTCCCTTGCCTGGACCCTGTGCAAGGCGATAGGAAAGGGTCAAGACCTTGCTGGAGGATATCGATGCCCGGCATCACGCTGCACAACTATTTCCGCTCATCCACCTCCTTTCGGGTTCGCGCCGCGCTGAACCTGAAGGGGCTGGACTATGAGTATGTCGCCCATCACCTGCCGACGGGCAAACACCGCGAAAAGGCCTATCTCGACGTCAATCCGCAGGGGCTGATGCCAGCTCTCGTCTGGAGCGACGGGACGACAGTGGCGCAATCGCTGGCGATCCTCGAATTCATCGATGAGATGGTACCCGAGCCGCCGCTCATGCCGGCTGATCCGCATGGCAAGGCGCGTGTGCGCATGCTGGCCCAGATGATCGGCTGCGACATCCACCCGGTGAACAATCTGCGTGTGCTGAACCGCCTGCGTTCTGAGTTCGGCGCCGATGACGAGGCGGTCGCCGGATGGTTCCGCCATTGGGTCGCCGAAACCTTCGCACCCATGGAAGCGATGCTGGCGGGCGACCCCGCGACCGGCACCTTCTGCCACGGCGATACCATCACTGTCGCCGATCTTTGCCTGGTGGCGCAGGTGGTCAATAACGTCCGTTTCGGCGTGGACATGACGCCGTACCCCACGATCAACCGCATTCATGCCGCAGCCATGGCCATCCCGGAAATAGACGCTGCCCAGCCGATGAAACAGCCGGACGCAGTGTAACCGCCACCTGCCGTGTTTCCCTCCTCCCGCTCCTGGAGGGGCCGTTACAGAGGCAGGGGCGATGGCGCAGGCCCTTGCCAGCGACTGAATGTCGCTTGCACAGCTCTCCGCCCTCTGCACAAATACCTCCCAACAAGAAGAACGGGAGGATCGACGCCATGATGAGCCAGGAAGCCAACGACCGGATCACACGCGTCGGCCCCGGCACGGCGGCAGGTGCGCTGCTGCGCCGCTACTGGCAGCCGGCAGCCCTTGCCGAGGAACTGGTTTCGGCCCGCCCGGTCGTGCCGGTCACGCTGCTGGGCGAGAAACTGGTGCTGTTCCGCGACGAGGAGGGCAAACTTGGCCTGATCGGCCGCCACTGCCCGCATCGCGGGGCTGACATGTGCTACGGACGGCTGGAGGACAACGGTCTGCGCTGCCCCTTCCACGGCTGGCATTTCAACCGCGACGGCCAGTGTGTCGAGCAGCCCGCCGAGCCCGAGGGCAGCCGCATGCATGAGCAAATCCGCGCGGTCTCCTACCCGGTGGTCGAGCGCAACGGCGTCGTGTTTGCCTATATGGGCCCCGGCGATCCGCCACCCTTTCCCGCGCTCGATTGCTTCACCGCGCCGGACAGCCATGTCTTCGCTTTCAAGGGTCTGTGGGAATGCAATTGGCTCCAGGCGCTGGAAGTCGGCATTGACCCGGCACATGCCTCCTTCCTGCATCGCTTCCTGGAGGACGAGGATCCGTCCAGGGGCTACGGCAAGCAGTTCCGTGACAGGGCGGCAGGAACCGACATTCCGATGACGCAGATCCTGCGTGAGTATCCACGCCCGGAAATTCACGTGGAGGACGCCCCGCATGGCCTGCGCCTCGTCGCGCTTCGTCATCTGGCGGATGGACGTACCCATGTGCGCGTCACCAACCAGCTTTTCCCGGGCGCCATCACCATCCCGATGTCGCAGGAAATGACGATCACCCAGTGGCATGTACCGGTGGATGACGAGCGCTGCTACTGGGTGTCCATGTTCACCAGTTTCGGCAAGCCGGTGGACAAGGCGCTGATGCGCGAGCAGCGCTTGAAGGAACATCGCCTGCCCGACTACGCGCCGCTGAAGAACCGCGCCAACAATTACGGCTATGATCCCGATGAGCAGCGCGACCGCACCTATACGGGCATGGGCCTGGACATCAACGTGCATGACCAGTGGGCGGTCGAAAGCATGGGCAGCATCCAGGACCGGACGCAGGAGCATCTCGGCAAGTCCGATGCCGGCATCATCCGTTACCGCCGCATGTTGCGCGCCGCCGTCGACGCGGTGGAAAAGGGTGAAGACAATGCGCTTCCCATGTCCAACGGCTCCGCCGCTTCCGTAACAGGTCCCGTCTCGGTGGACGCGCTGGGCGAGGCAGGAGAGGACTGGCGCGACGTTTTCACCCGCGCCGATGCGGCTCGCCGCGCCGCCTGTCCGTGGTCGTGAGGCTGCCATGGCCCATGTGACAGCCGACACCCTCAAGGACGGATTTGCCGGGAAGCACGGCCTGCTGGACGAGGAAGGCTTCCGCCGCGCCGCCGAAATCTGCGCGGAGATGGAGGCCGGTGAATTCGAGACCGTGCGCCTGTGCTTTGCCGACCAGCACGGCATCCTGCGTGGCAAGGCGCTGGTGGCCGAAGCGCTGGAAGGGGCCTTCCGCAACGGCGTCGCGATGACGTCCACGCTGCTGCTGAAGGACACCTCCCATCGCACCGTCTTCGATGTCTGGGAAGCCGACGCCGGGCTTGGCCGTGGCCTGATGACGGGGGCTTCGGACGTGGTGATGATCCCCGATCCGCGCACCTTCCGCGCCATTCCCTGGTCGCCGCATTCCGCCCTCATCCTGTGCGATCTTGCCCTGCCGGATGGTTCCACGCTGCGGCTGTCGCCACGGGCGATCCTGCGCAAGGCGGTGGCGAAACTGAACGAGGCCGGCTTCGATGCACTCTTCGGTCTGGAGCAGGAGTTCTTCGTCTTCGACGTCACCGAACCGCGCCTTGCCCATGGCGATGGCGGCATGCCCGCGCAGGGCCCGGAAACCGCACTTCTCGCCCATGGATACCAATATCTGACGGAAGCGCGTTACGACGCGCTGGAACCGGTGATGGACGAGATCCGCCGCGCCGCGCTCGCCTTCGGCCTGCCGGTCCGCTCCATGGAGGTGGAATTCGGCCCGAGCCAGTTCGAGTTCACCTTCGCGCCGCTGCGCCCCATGGCTGCCGCCGAAACCTCCGTGCTGTTCCGCCATTGCGTGAAATCCGTGGCGCAGCGTTCCGGCCTGCACGCCACTTTCATGTCGCGTCCGAAGGTGGAAAACGGCATGGCGAGCGGCTGGCACCTGCATCAGTCGGTGCAGGACATGGCGACGGGCCGGAACCTGTTCACGCCGCAGGCCGGGCGCGAGCTGACCGCCACAGCGTCGGCCTGGGTCACCGGGCTGCTCACCCACGCGGCAAGCGGCACGCTGCTCACCACGCCGACCGTCAACGGATACAAGCGCTATCTCGCCGCCCAACTCGCACCCGACCGCATTCAGTGGGCCCATGACAACAAGGGCGCGATGATCCGGGCGCTGATCGCCGCAGGCGATCCGGCGGCGCGCATCGAAAACCGCTCGCCTGAACCGGCGGCCAATCCGTTCCTTGCCATCGCGGGCCAGGTTCTGGCCGGCCTCGACGGTATCGAAAAGCAATTGGAGGCACCGGCACCGGTGGAAACACCCTACGCGGGTGAAGCCGAACGGTTGCCGCGCAATCTGGGCGCGGCCATCGAGGCCTTTGCAGCCAGCGCCTTCTGGCGCGAGGTTCTGGGCGCGGATGTGACCGGCTGGCTAACCCGCATCAAGCGCGCCGAATGGGACCGCTACCTCGCTGACATTTCCGACTGGGAACAGCGCGAATATTTTTCGCTGTTTTGAAGATCACGCCACGGCCGCCGCAGCAGCCAGCCCGGCTTCGATGTCGGCCTTCAGGTCGGCGGCGTCCTCCAGCCCCACCTGAAGCCGGATCACGGGGCCGCCATAATCCTTGCGGCTGACGGTGCGGTCGCCGAGCCACACATGGACGGCGAGGCTCTCATGCCCGCCCCAGCTATAGCCGAGGCCGAAGATCGACAGCGCGTCGAGGAAGGCATGGGCCTTTGCCGCGCCGCCGCCGTCGAGCACAATGGAGAACAGGCCGGACGCACCGGAGAAATCGCGCTTCCATAGCTCGTGGCCGGGAAAGGACGGCAGAGCAGGGTGCAGCACGTCCTTCACGCCGGACTGGCCCTCCAGCCATTGCGCCAGGTGCAATGCGCTTTGCTGGTGGCGCTCCAGCCGGATGCCCATGGTCTTCAGGCCACGCTGGACCATGTAGACGTCATCGGGTCCCGCGCAGGTGCCGAGCGTGATGAACCCATCATGCAATTGCTCCCAGCAGCGCTCATTCGCCGACACCGTGCCTAGCAGTACGTCGGAGTGGCCGCCAGGATATTTCGTCGCCGCATGAACGGAGATGTCGACGCCGAAATCAAGCGGCCTGAAATAGACAGGCGTCGCCCAGGTGTTATCCATCATCACCACCGCGCCACGGGCGTGCGCTACGGCTGCGATCGCCGGGATGTCCTGCATCTCGAAGGTGTTGGAGCCGGGCGATTCCGTCCAGACCACCTTGGTGTTCGGCCGCATCAGGGCCTCGATGCCCGCCCCGATCTCCGGGTCGTAATATTCGGTCTCGACGCCAAGGCGCTTCAGCATGGTATCGGCGAAACGGCGGGTCGGATTGTAGACCGAATCGACCACCAGCAAGTGATCACCCGCCGACAGGAAGGCGAGCAGAGGCACGGTCACGGCGGCCAGCCCCGACGGCACGCAGATTGTACCGGCCGAGCCTTCCAGCGCGTTGATGGCGTCGCCAAGCGCATCCGAGGTCGGCGTGCCGCGTGTGCCATAGGTATATTTCTGCGCCCGGTTCACCATGGTCGCGCTGTCGGGAAACAGCACCGTGGAGGCATGCACCACCGGCGGCTGCACGAAACCATGGAAGGAGCGCGGATCATGACCTGCATGGGCAAGCCGCGTGTTGATACCGCTGTTGTGGCCCTTGTTCGCGCTCATTGTGGTCCCCGTTCGTTTGATCATTTCCTCATAACCTGATTTGTACCGGCCCGGAAACCGCCGATGCTGCACCGTCCCGTTTGCGCCAAGGGCAGGATCGGCCCGGTCCCGTCTTTACAGATCAGTGAAATTCGGCACAAAACCCCCTGCAAGCTGTCTGCGGGCGTGGCTGTCGTCTTGACGCGACCCACGCCATCGTTTTCCATGCGGGTTCCCGCAAATGATGCACCGGCAGGGGTGGTGCATCGCGCCAAGCATAACGAACCGGGTGAAACCGGAACTGAAGGGATTGCCGGCCATGAAATTTGCCTTGCACTTGCGTTTCGCGGTGGCCGCAGCCCTTTTGTGTGCGCCACTGGCCGCGAAAGCGGCAACGCTGGATGACGTCAAGGCGCAAGGCATCGTCAAGTGCGGGGTCGCACCGATGCGCGAGGGCTTCTCGGTCAACGACGGGCAGGGCAACTGGTCGGGCCTTGATGCCGATTTCTGCCGGGCGATCGCCGCCGCCGTCTTCGACGATCCCAAGGCGGTGCTGTTCCGCGACTACTCCACCGCCGAACGCTTCCCGGCGCTGAACGCCGGCGACGTGGACCTTCTGGCGCGCACCACCACCTGGACCATGAGCCGCGATACCGCGCAGGGCTTCAATTTCCGCGCCATCAATTATTTCGACGGTCAGGGCTTTCTGGTGAACCGCAAGAAGCAGCCCGACATCACCTCCGTCCTCCAGCTTTCCGGCGCCAAGGTCTGCGTGCTGGAGCAGACGACCAGCCTTCAGAACCTGCAGGACTACTTCGCCGCCAACAAGATGCAGGTGGAGCCGGTCATCTTCAAGAAACTGGACGAACTGCTTGCCGCCTATGACCAGGGCACGCGCTGCGATGCCTATACTACCGACCAGTCGGGCCTCTATTCTGCGCGCATCAACCTGTCGGCCCCGGAGGATCACGTCGTTCTGCCCGAAGTGATTTCCAAGGAGCCGCTCGGCCCGGTCGTCCGCCAGGGCGACGAGCAATGGTTCGATATCGTCACATGGGTTCACTACGCCATGCTGACTGCAGAGGAATTGGGCGTCACCTCCACCAACATCGAGGAAATGCAGAACTCGACGAACCCGGATATCCGGCGATTGCTTGGCCTCGGCGACAGTGCGGAACTGGGCGAGAAGCTCGGCCTGTCGGGTGACTGGGCCGCACGCATCATCCGCCATGTCGGCAATTACGGCGAGGTGTTCGAGCGCAATGTCGGCGAACAGTCGCGCCTGAAGATCATGCGCGGGCTCAACGCATTGTGGACCAAGGGCGGCCTGCAATACGCCCCGCCGCTGCGCTGAGGGAGGGCCGATGACGCAAGGCACACCGGCAACCCGGCAGGACCGCGACACCCCGGCGGTCGAGATCATCGGCATGCACAAGTGGTATGGCGATTTCCATGTGCTCAGCGATATCAACCTCACCGTGAAGCGCGGCGAGCGCATCGTCATTGCCGGTCCGTCCGGCTCCGGCAAATCCACCATGATCCGCTGCATCAACCGCCTGGAAGAGCACCAGAAGGGCAAGATCATCGTTGATGGCGTGGAACTGACCGACGAGACGCGGCGGATCGACGAGATTCGCCGCGAGGTCGGCATGGTGTTCCAGCATTTCAACCTCTTCCCGCACATGACCATTCTGGAGAACTGCACGGTTGCGCCCATCCAAGTACGCAAGATGGGCAGGAAGCAGGCCGAGGAAGTGGCCATGCACTATCTGGAGCGGGTGAAGATCCCCGAGCAGGCGGGCAAGTATCCCGGTCAACTGTCGGGCGGCCAGCAGCAGCGTGTCGCCATCGCGCGCGCTCTCTGCATGAACCCGCGCGTGATGCTCTTTGACGAGCCCACCTCGGCGCTCGACCCCGAAATGATCAAGGAAGTGCTCGACACCATGGTGGGGCTGGCGGAGGAGGGCATGACCATGCTCTGCGTCACCCACGAGATGGGTTTTGCCCGGCAGGTCGCCAACCGGGTCATCTTCATGGATCGCGGCCAGATCGTGGAAGAAAACGCACCGGCGGAGTTCTTCGACAACCCGAAGCACGAGCGCACGAAACTGTTCCTGAGCCAGATTTTGCACTGAGGTGAACGCCACATGCCCCCCTTTGATGGGGGAGGTCGGACCGAAGGGCCGGGTGGGGGTGATATTTCGGCCGGAAGCCTTGACCGGCCGTTGCAACGATTCGCCGGATGTTAAGCTGTTTGGTCCATGATCGGGAAGAAACAGGCACCGGATCATGGATCGATGAACAGTCTGGCCGTTCCGGGGCAACCCGGCCTCATTGTCCGCTACAATGACCGGATCGCCATTCTTGGCTACTATGTCCTGGCGCTATCCGTCCTCTCGGCGGCCATCGCCTTTGTCTATGCGGATCCGTGGACCATCGCGCAATTGCGGAAGCTCTCGTTCATCCGCGATGAACGCAGGATCATGCTCAACGGCCTGTCGGCATTCTGGGTCGCCATCCTCATCGACTTTCTCCTGCAGATGCGCGCCTTCCTGAAGGGCCGCCCGGCACTCATGGTCGACCGTGAAGGGGTCCACGGCCTGCACGGCGGATTGTGGCGGAGCATTGCCTGGGCCGACATCCACGAGGTCGAGGTCACCGCGAGTTCGATCCGCTTTGTGCGGCGTCCACGCAATCCGCTCTCGCAATTGATCTTCCGGCTCTATGCGAATTCGCACAGGGCGAAGCTCGGCGAATATGCCATCCATGTCCTCACCCGCCGGACCGACATCGGCATTCCCGGCATCGTTCGCACCATCGGACAATACCGTCCGGACCTGGCCTGAGCGTCATGCCGGCTGTCATACGCTCTGCTCGTGTCTGGCCGCAATGCAACCAAGCCTCGAAACCTTTCCGCTCTGAGCCCATTTTACCTGATGCCGTATTCTGCGCGAATGTCGGAAATCGGCGTTGTCGGTCCGCCTACTTACTCCAATGAAACTATTTGATATTCATCAAATAGCTGGATCATTTAGGCTCAACGGCGCTAGAGTAGTATTGGATGCCGGGACCCTTGGACTCTAGTAGCATATATTGGATATCTGATGAGTGAACCATTGTGGGCGACCGGGCCCGGCGAAATTCTACGTCACGGGATTAGCCTTCTTTCTGATGACTCGGACAAGAACCGTAGGCTTGCAATGATAGCCATCGACAATTCCGTAGAGTTGATGCTGCAAACCTATATCAGCATTCCAAAGCGCGTAACTGGGCTAACAATCAGCAGACGTGAGCGTGATGAAATCTGTAGCGGATTTCCGCAACTACTCGATGGTATTGAGAAGCATGCTGCAGACAAAGTTGCTGGTATTGATCTGGGTGAGATTGAGTGGTTCCATAGACTTAGAAATGAGCTTTATCATCAGGGCAATGGGCTTACTGTTGAGCGACACAAGGTTGAGGTCTACGCTGAAATGGCAAAGGTTCTGTTTGAGAACCTATTTGGTGTCCCTATGCAGTTAGAGGAAACCTCCGAACAACTGGCACTCGGAGAGTTCATGGCAGCATGGGTAAAAATTGAGAAAGACTTGGCCACGATCGAAAAAGATGGCCGCCCAGTTCCGACGTCCAGAGTTATCATGAGGTTACATGAGCTTGGTAAAATATCAGATTCTCAGCTCCAAGAGTTTCGTGAAATTCAAAGAATCAGGAACGAAGTGGTACATGGGAAAGTCGAAGCGATTGATGTTCTCGATAAATCGACTTCAAAGAGGCTTGAAAGAGTTGGCGAGTTCATCGGCGCAGCTTTGTCAACTTTTGCAGGTTAGGTCATTGCCCCTGATCAAGCAGACATTTGCGCAGTCGCAGCGAAATGGTGGTTTGTCCGCGTTGCTGACATCCAGCCGCCTGTCGCAAAACCGATCCTTTTCGCAACACTGATTCCGACCACCGCTCTCACCCCACCGCCTTTTCCGCATCATGGCCGAAAAGCCAGTCGAAATCGGCCATCAGCGCTTCTGGCTTGCGCAGCTTCAGCACCATGTCGCGCCCCAGCGCGATGGGTCCGCGAGCGTGCCAGACGAAATGGTTGAAGGCACCGCGCCGGACCACGGCTGCCACACGCGGCTTGCGCACCTTCTCCCACAGCGGCAGGGCCTGTTCAGGATCGCCACCGGAAACCTCCATGGCGCGGGCAAGTGCTGCGGCGTCCTCGATGGCGAGTGCAGCCCCTTGAGCGGCAAAGGGCGTGGTGGCATGGGCGGCATCGCCGATCAGTGCCACCGCGCGCCCGTCACTCCATGCCCCGTTGCCCACCGCATGCAGCGCCCAGGCCACCCACGGCCCCGCCTCGCGTGCCAGCCGGCCCAGTTCCGGCGCGGCCCTTTCCATGGCGGTCAGGAAAGCGGCGGAACCGGGCCGCGCCTCCCATTTCTGGCCGTAATCCTCGCCGCGCATCAGCGCCACCAGGTTGACGGCCCGGCCGGTACGCACCGGATAGGCGATCAGGTGGATGGCAGGGTTCATGAAGGCGGTGACGCGATCAAGCGGCAGGATGGCTGCAAGGTCGCGCGCAAGATCGGTTTCAGCCGGCAGGGTGGTGCGCCAGGCCACGTGGCCGGTGAAACGGCTGGGCGCCGCGCCCGCCACCTGTCCGCGCAGCTGCGACCAGACGCCATCAGCCCCGATCAGCAGGGCGCCATGCACATGCTCGATCCGCCCCTCTTGCGTGACCGAGGCCGTCACGCCCTGCGCATGCACGGCATGGTCGGTGATGGTGGCTCCGGTAACGAGCGTGATGTCGGGGTCGTGGTGCACTGCCGTCAGAAGGGCCGATTGCAGGTCGGCGCGATGCGTCACCAGATAGGGTGCGCCCCAGCGCTCGTCCGCCTTGTTGCCGAGCGGCAGGCGGGTGATCTCCTTCAGCCCGCGCGCCCGCCGCAGCACCAGCGCCTCGGGCTGCACCGCCGCTGGCTTCAGCCATTGCAGGACGCCAAGACGGTCAAGGATGCGCGTGGCATTGGGCGGAACCTGGAGACCTGCCCCCACTTCGGAAAGGCTGTCGGCCCGCTCGAAGACGCGCACCGCAAAGCCGCGCGCTGAAAAGGAGAGGGCCGCCGTCAGCCCGGCAATGCCGGCGCCTGCAATGATGATCTGCCTGGAGCGCTCCATGGCAGCGCCGCTCCCCCTGTTTCAGGTGGCGCTCAGGCCGCTTGCGGGTGGTAGGCGCAGCCTTCAGGCTTCGTCTCGCCGGATGTCAGGGCCGGATTGTATGTGTAGAGCGTCGAGCAATAGGGACAGATCTTTTCGTTCTCGTCGCCCATGTCGAGAAAGACATGCGGATGGTCATAGGGCGGGTTGGCACCCACGCACATGAATTCCCGTGCGCCGATCTCGATGGCCTTGTGGCCAGCATCGTTCTGGAAATGCGGAATGGAATGTCCGGCCATCGCTCAGGTCTCCGTTCGCGGCCCGCCTTGCGGGTGCTTTGTCTTGCGCGTTGGTTTGAAACATATGCGTTGTCAATGCAAGCGGTGTGATATCAAACTGTCGCATAAGCCTGTCATTGGACACGACAGATTTGTGACCATCGGGTGCCTGGACGACCATCATGAACGAACTGACGCCGGCCAATACGAATTTCACCGCTTCCGCCATTCCCGCAGGGTTCGGCCCGGATGATCCGGAGCGCTTCGTCAACCGGGAGTTTTCCTGGCTGCAATTCAACCGGCGTGTGCTGGAGGAAAGCCAGAATGCGCGCCATCCGCTGCTGGAGCGGCTGCGCTTCCTGTCGATCTCTGCCGCCAACCTGGACGAGTTCTTCATGGTGCGCGTCGCAGGTCTGGCAGGTCAGGTGCGCGAGGGCATCGCCGAGCGCTCCGCGGATGGCCGCACACCGGCCGAACAGCTGGACCAGATCCTGCTGGAAGTCTCCAAGCTTCAGGCCGACCAGCAGATGAGCCTCGCCGTCCTGTTGGGCCTGCTGCGGGCCGAAAGCGTCGAGCTGGTGCGCGGCGATGGTCTCTCGAAGGAGGAAGCGCGCTGGCTGGAAGAACACTTCCGCGAGGCGATCTTCCCGGTGCTCACCCCGCTCTCCATCGATCCGGCGCATCCGTTCCCCTTCATCCCCAATCTCGGTTTCTCCATGGCGCTTCAATTGCGCAACCGCAAGACGGGCGAGGAAATGACCGCGCTGCTGCGCCTCCCGCTGGCCCTGGCCCGCTTCGTGCAGTTGCCTGGTCAGCTGGCGTTCCGCTTCATCTCGCTGGAAGATGTGGTGGGCCTCTTCATCTCGCGGCTTTTCCCCGGTTACGAGGTGATGGGGTCAGGCACCTTCCGCATCATCCGAGACAGCGATATCGAAGTGGAGGAAGAGGCCGAGGACCTGGTGCGGCTTTTCGAGACGGCGCTGAAGCGCCGCCGCCGCGGGCAGGTGATCCGCATCGAGTTTGACTCCGAGATGCCGCCCGCCCTGCGCGATTTCGTCGCCCACGAGCTCGGCGTCCAGGGCAATCGCATCTCCATCCAGACCGGCCCGCTGGCGCTGAACCAGATTTCCGAGATCGTGTCGCTGCCGCGCGACGACCTGAAATTCCTTCCCTATACGCCGCGTTATCCCGAGCGCATCCGCGAACATGGCGGCGATTGCCTGGCGACGATCCGCGAGAAGGATTTTCTCGTCCACCATCCCTATGAGAGCTTCGACGTGGTGGTGCAGTTCCTGCGGCAGGCGGCGTCCGATCCCGATGTCGTTGCCATCAAGCAGACGCTCTACCGGACTTCCAATGACAGCCCGATTGTCCGCGCGCTCATCGACGCGGCCGAGGCGGGCAAATCGGTTACCGCGCTGGTGGAACTGAAGGCCCGCTTTGACGAGGAAGCCAATATCCGGTGGGCGCGCGATCTGGAGCGCGCAGGCGTGCAGGTGGTCTTCGGCTTCATCGAACTGAAGACCCATGCGAAGCTGTCGCTCGTGGTACGCCGCGAGGAGGGCCGCCTGCGCAACTACTGCCACCTCGGCACGGGCAACTATCATCCCAATACCGCAAAGATTTATACCGACCTGTCCTATTTCACCGATGACCCGGCGATCGCCCATGATGTGGCGCAGATCTTCAATTTCATAACCGGCTATGCAGAACCGGCCGACGAGATGAAGATCGCCTATTCGCCCTATACGATGCGTCCGCGCATCATCGGCCACATCCGTGACGAGATCGCCCATGCCGCGGCGGGCCGGCCGGCACAGATCTGGATGAAGTTGAACTCGCTGGTGGACCCGGAGATCATCGACGCGCTCTATGAGGCCAGCAACGCCGGTGTGGAAATCGATCTGGTGATCCGCGGCATCTGCTGCCTGCGCCCGCAGGTGCCCGGCCTGTCGGAGAACATCCGCGTCAAGTCCATCGTCGGCCGCTTCCTTGAGCACAGCCGCATCTGGTGCTTCGGCAATGGTCACGGTCTGCCGTCGGACGAGGCCATCGTCTATTTCGGGTCCGCCGACATGATGCCGCGCAATCTCAACCGCCGCGTGGAGGTGATCGTGCCGGTCACCGCGTCAACGGTGCATGAACAGGTGCTCGACCAGATCATGCTGGTCAACATCATGGACAACCAGCAAAGTTTCGAGGTACTGCCCGATGGAACGTCGCGGCGTCTCGAACCCGAGGAGGGCGAGGAGCCGTTCAACGCGCAGGAGTATTTCATGACCAATCCAAGCCTGTCGGGCCGGGGTGAGTCGCTGAAATCCCACGCTCCCAGGCGGATCGCCCATGTCAGGCGCCGCCGCAAGGACAGGACCAGCGGGTAAGGAATGCATCTGCCAAGCCAAGGCCGTCTGCCGGACCGTGAGCCGGTTGCCATTGTCGATATCGGTTCCAACTCGGTGCGCCTGGTCATCTACGAAGGCATTGCGCGTTCACCGACCGTGCTCTTCAATGAAAAGATGCTGGCGGGCCTAGGGCGGTCCATTGTCTCGACCGGGCTGCTGGACCCCGCAGGCGTTGACCGCGCGCTGGGCGAATTTGCCCGTTTCCGCGCGCTCGCCGAACAGGCCGGTGCCAAGGAAATGCATGTGCTGGCGACAGCCGCCGCCCGCGAGGCCGGCAACGGGCCTGAGTTCATTGCCCGTGCCGGCGAGGCACTCGGCTCGGAAGTGCGCGTGCTGTCGGGCCGCGAGGAGGCACTTTATTCCGCGCTCGGCATCATTTCCGGTTTCCACCGCCCCGACGGCATCACCGGTGACCTCGGCGGCGGCTCGTTGGAACTGATCGACGTGAAGGACAATGTTGTCGGTGACGGTATCACGCTTCCGCTGGGCGGATTGCGGCTGGCCGACATGACCGGCGCCGATCCGCGCGCCGCACGCGCCATCATCGGCCGCGAAATGGAGCGGGCCCACCCGCTTGCTGCGGGCAAGGGCCGCAACTTCTATTCCGTGGGCGGCACGTGGCGAAACCTCGCCCGCCTGCACATGATGGAAAAGAACTATCCGCTCCACGTGATGCACCATTACGAGATGGACCCGGCCGAGTGTCTCCCTTTCCTCCAGCAGGTCGCCCAGGGCGACATCGAGCAGATGAAGGGGATCAAGCGCGTCTCGAAGAACCGGCGTGGGCTGCTGCCCTATGGCGCGGCCGTGCTGCTGGAAGTCATCCGCGTCATGCAGCCGGCCAGGATCGTCGTCTCGGCGACGGGTGTGCGCGAGGGCTACCTGCATGCGCTGCTCGACGAGGACTGGCAGAAGGCCGACCCCTTGCTGACGGCAGCCTCCGAAATGGCGACGCTGCGTGCGCGTTCCGCCACCCATGCCCGCGAGCTCGCCGACTGGACCGGACCGGCCTTTGCCGCCATGGGCATCGACGAGACGGTGGACGAGATGCGCTACCGCCGCGCCGCCTGCCTGCTGGCCGATATCGGTTGGCGCGCGCACCCGGAATATCGCGGCACGCAATCGCTCAACATCATCAGCCACGCCTCGTTTGTCGGCATCGACCATCCGGGTCGCGGCTATCTGGCGCTGGCGAGCCTCTACCGTCACGAAGGCCTGATTGACGATGCGGTCGCGCCCGAAATCTTCCGCCTCGTTCCGCCAAGGCTGGTGGAGCGCGCCAAGGCGCTCGGCTCATTGCTGCGTGTGGTCTACCTGCTGTCAGCCTCGATGCCCGGCATCATTCCCGGCCTCACCTGGCGCCTTGCCGGCAGCACGCTGCAACTGGTCGTGCCGAAGGCGCACGAGGCGCTGATGGGCGAACGCCCGAAGGGCCGCATGGCGCAACTGGCCCGCTTCCTGAACCGCGACATGGAGCTGGTGCTGGGAGAGTGAGGGGAGCGGCGCCTTCAGGCACCCTTCCTCACACCTCGAAAACCCGGATGCGCTTCTTCTCGAACCGGATCGCCAGGTCGCCATTGATGAGCTTCAGCGCCTTGTCGCCAAAGGCCTCGCGCCGCCAGCCATGCATGGCAGGCACATCGGCTTTTTCGCCTTCGCCGGCAATGCGGTCGATCTCGTCGGCGGTCGCCAGAACCTTTGGCGCCACGCCCTGTTCTTCGGCCACGATGCGCAGCAGCACCTTCAGCAGTTCGGCAGCAGCGCCCGTGCCTTCCGGCTGCTGGGCCGGGCGCGGCACCTTCGGCAATTCGTCGCGCGGAATGGCCAGCGCCTCGTGCACGGCCTCGATCACGCCCTGTCCGGCGGCCGAACGCTCCCAGCCGCGCGGGATGGAACGCAGCTTGCCAAGCGCATCTACGCTTTCGGGCCGCTGCTGGGCAATTTCGTAAATCGCGTCGTCCTTCAGCACGCGTCCGCGCGGCACGTTGCGCGAGCGCGCCTCGCGTTCCCGCCAGGCGGCAACCCGCTGCATCACGGCAAGATCGACCGGCTTGCGCACACGCATTTTCAGGCGCTTCCACGCATCGTCCGGGTGCAGCTCATAGGTCTCGCGGGAGGTCAGCACGTCCATTTCCTCATTCAGCCAATGGGCGCGGTTCTCGCGCTCCAGTTCGGCCTTGAGGTGCAGGTAGATGTCGCGCAGGTAGGTCACGTCGGCCAGCGCGTATTCGAGCTGCTTCGCCGTCAGCGGGCGCTGGCGCCAATCGGTGAAACGCGAGGATTTGTCGATCTGGACGTTGCAGATTTTCTGGACCAGCTGGTCATAGGAGACCGAATCCCCGAAGCCGCAGACCATGGCGGCCACCTGCGTGTCAAACACCGGGTGGGGCACGAGATCGCCGCGGTTGACCATGATCTCGATGTCCTGGCGGGCGGCATGAAACACCTTGACCACGCTTTCATCCGCCATCAGCGCGAAGAAGGGGGCGAGGTCCATGCCCTTGGCCAGCGGGTCGATCAGCACGGCCAGATCCGGCGTTGCCATCTGGATCAGGCAGAGTTCCGGCCAGAAGGTGGTTTCGCGGATGAACTCCGTGTCCACGGTCACGAAGTCCGCTTGGGACATGTCGCGGACAACGGTTTCCAGCTCGGCGGTGGTGGTGATGAGTTTCATGGGAAAGGCGCTTTCGGATTTGCGCCGTCTATTGGCTCCGGCCGCCCCTGAGTCAAGCGTTGAGGCGTCAAAACGGGCTGATCGGGCGGGTTTTTGACCGGTTTTGCCCGGCATGGGCGATGACCGCATGCCACGTCACGCGCGCGCGCCCGCTTATCCTTGACTTTTGCGCGCGCCCATGCGCTTTTCCCGCGGATTCCAAGGCAGGCAGCCCGCTTGCGCAAGCGCCAATGGCAAGCCTGCCCCTTTCAAGACGACAGAACCGGACGACAAGCAGATGCACCGTTACCGCAGCCATACCTGTGCCGCCCTCCGCAAGGCCGATGCCGGCACCACCACCCGCCTTTCCGGCTGGGTCCATCGCGTGCGCGACCATGGCGGCCTGCTCTTCATCGACCTGCGCGATCATTTCGGCATCACCCAGATCGTTGCCGATCCCGATTCGCCCGCCTTCAGGACCGCCGAAACCGTACGTGGCGAATGGGTCATCCGCGTCGATGGTGACGTGAAGGAGCGCTCTGCCGAAGCGGTCAACCCGAACCTGCCCACCGGTGCCATCGAGATATTCGCCCGCGAGATCGAGGTGCTGTCCAAGGCCGGCGAACTGCCGCTGCCGGTCTTCGGCGAGCCGGACTATCCCGAAGACATCCGCCTGAAATACCGCTTCCTGGATCTGCGCCGCGAGACCCTGCACGCCAACATCATGACGCGCACGAAGATCATCCGCGACATGCGCAATCGCATGGAGGCCGCGGGCTTCACCGAGTTTTCGACGCCCATCCTGACCGCCTCCTCGCCGGAGGGCGCGCGCGACTTCCTGGTGCCGAGCCGCATCCATGCCGGCGAATTCTACGCCCTGCCGCAGGCTCCGCAGCAGTACAAGCAGCTCCTCATGATGTCGGGCTTCGATCGCTATTTCCAGATTGCACCCTGCTTCCGCGACGAGGACCCGCGCGCCGACCGCCTGCCGGGCGAGTTCTACCAGCTCGACCTGGAGATGAGCTTCGTGGAGCAGGAGGACATCCTGTCCACCATGGAGCCGGTCATCCGCGACGTATTCAGGGAATTCGCCAAGGGCAAGCCGGTCACCGAAACCTTCCGCCGCATTCCCTATGATGAGTCGCTGCGCAAGTACGGAACCGACAAGCCGGACCTGCGCAACCCGATCGAGATGCAGGACGTCTCCGAGCATTTCCGCGATTCCGGCTTCAAGGTCTTCGCCAACATCCTGAATGCCTCGCCGAAGCATCAGGTCTGGGCGATCCCGGCCAGGACCGGTGGAAGCCGTGCCTTCTGCGACCGCATGAATGCCTGGGCGCAGGGCGAGGGCCAGCCCGGCCTCGGCTACATCTTCTGGCGCAAGGAAGGCGACAACCTTGAAGGCGCCGGTCCGCTCGCCAAGAACATCGGCCCGGAACGCACCGAGGCCGTGCGCAACCAGCTCGGCCTTGGCGATGGCGATGCCTGCTTCTTCGTCGCCGGCGACCCGGCGAAATTCTACGGCTTTGCCGGCGATGCGCGCACCCGCGCGGCCGAGGAGCTGAACCTGGTGGACCGCGACCGTTACGAGCTGTGCTGGATCATCGACTTCCCCTTCTACGAATGGGACGAGGACAACAAGAAGATCGAGTTCTCGCACAATCCCTTCTCCATGCCGCAGGGCGGCAGGGAGGCGCTGGAAGCCGCGCAGGCGGCAGGCAATGACGCGCTGCTCGGCCTGAAAGCCTTCCAGTACGACATGGTCTGCAACGGCTTCGAAATTGCGTCCGGCGGCATCCGCAACCACCTGCCCGACGCCATGGTCAAGGCCTTCGAGATCGCCGGTCTGAACAAGGAGACGGTGGAAGAGCGCTTTGGCGGCCTCTACCGCGCCTTCCATTACGGCGCTCCGCCGCACGGCGGCATGGCGGCCGGTGTGGACCGCATCGTCATGCTGCTGGTGGGCGCCAAGAACCTGCGCGAGGTTACGCTGTTCCCGATGAACCAGCAGGCCCGCGACCTTCTGATGGGCGCCCCGGCTCCCGCCATGCCGGCGCAATTGCGTGAATTGCACCTGCGCACGGTGATGCCCGCCAAGGAATGACCCTGATCACCCGGAGCGTGCGTTCCTACCGGACCGGCCCGCAGCGGCTGGCAGTGTATGGCTCACTCGCTCCCGGCCGGCCGAACCATTATCTGCTGGCGCCGCTCGGCGGCCGCTGGTGTGCAGGCACGGTGCGCGGCCGCCTCGTCCGGAAGGGCTGGGGTGCCCGCATGGGGTTCCCGGGTATCGTCCTTGATCCGCTGGCCGGCGATGTTCCGGTCCACATGCTCGAGACCCCGCGCCTTTGCCGCCACTGGCGACAGCTCGACCGCTTCGAGGGCCGGGGATATCGCCGCGTGCAGACCTGCGTGACCGTGAAGGGACGGGCGTTCATGGCCTGGATTTACGAGGTGAACGGGCCCCGCCCGGCAACGCTTCTGTAGTCAAAAAGGCCCGGCGGAGCTTGTCCGCCGGGCCCTGCGCTTGCAGGTCATGCAAGATGCTCAGTCGTTGGCCGTCACTTCGACCGACAGGATATCGGGAATGGTGTTGGGTGCGCTCATCGCCGCTCCCATGATCTGCGCGAACGGGACCGGACTGGCCGGCGCAACGGTGACGGTGAGTGACTGGGGGTCGTCCAGATAGGCCCCCGCCGCATTGGCGGTCCTGGTGGCGAAGTCCGGGTTCTGCAGGCGCATCAGGAACATCGGCATCATGCCCTTGGCCATGTTCACGACATCCTCGCGCCTGGCGCCCTGCTGGGCGGCGGCGAAGTCAAGCAGCTTGCCGGTCAGCGAGGCGTCATCGAGCCGCAATTGCGCGCCGTTCAGCGAGAGCTGCTGCATCAGGCCAAGCATGGCAAAGCCCATGGCCTCTTCCTTGATTTCGCCGGCGCGCTGCTTGGCGGCCAGTTCGTTGGCCTGCTGGATGAACTGCGCGGTGATGCCGCCGATGTCCAGCGTCAGGTTGATCGCTGCGGCGTCGTCCACGTCCAGCTTGTACTCCGAAATCTGCATCCGCCCGTCGGCCGGGTTCCAGCTGCCCTTGAGAGAAATGTCGCCGGCCAGCTGCTCGTAGCCGAGCGCTGCCATCGTGCCACGCACCTTCGGGTCTTCAACGCCGGAAAAGTCGGCCTGCAGGCCGTTGACCTCGAAGGCGGATTCAATCACTTCCCCTGGCACATACGGTGTGGCCGAATAGGAAGCGCCCTCCATGGCGAAGACCGTCTTGTCGCCTTCCGAAACCGAAAGCTCGCCGACTTCGGCACCTTCCAGCATCATCGAGCCGGAAAGCAGGGGATCCGTGTTGTTCTCCTTCGGCACGATCAGGCCGGTGAAGGAAGCGCCGGCAAATTCCAAGGTCTTGCCTTCCTTGGCCACGGTCATTTCAGGTGCCTCGATTTCGCCGATGCGGAACCGGTCGTCGCTTTCCTCGACGTCCTTCAGGCGGATTTCGGCAATGTTGGCCGGGTTGTTCTCGCCGGGCGTGATGGTGACGCCCTTCAGGATCACATCGTCCCCGTCCTCTTCGGCGCTTTCGACAGAGAAGGTCACGGAGTTCTTGCCCAGTTGCCGGGCGATGGAATCGGCCAGCGCCTGCGCATCGGCAGCCAAGGCCGGAGACCCGAAGGCGAAAAGCAGGGTGAGGGCGGTTGCAGAGCGCAATGAGCGGGTCATGTGTTCGTTCCTTTTGCCGGATGGCCCGGCCCTTGTTGTTCGTCGCCCCACCGGGGAGAGTGCCAGAGCGCTCCCGCCGCGTCCATGGTTTCATTTGTATGGCCGCAACAGGGTAAAATCTGTGACAATGCACACAGGCTGTGCGTATCGGGCAGGCGTC
>JACKJW010000008.1 GCA_020637755.1 Brucellaceae bacterium
TCTGGCGCTCGCAGCAGCCTTTGCTGTCAGCATCACCGTCAACACCGGCAATCCGCTGATTGGTGCCCTGCTCTTCCCGGTGGGCTTCTGCATGCTCTACCTGCTGGGTTTTGACCTGCTGACCGGTGTCTTCACACTGGCCCCGCTTGCTGTCTTCGCCAAGCGCCCGGGTGTCACCTGGGGTGGTGTCATGCGCAACTGGGCCCTTGTGTTCGTCGGCAATTTCGCCGGTGCGCTGACAACGGCTGTCTTCATGGCGATCATCTTCACCATGGGATTCAGCCAGGAACCCAATGCCATCGGCCAGAAGATCGGCCATATCGGTGAAGCACGTACCCTCGGCTACGCAGCCGCAGGCTTTGCTGGCATGCTGACGCTCTTCATCCGCGCTGTCATGTGCAACTGGATGGTCTCGACCGGTGTCGTCGCCGCCATGATGTCGACCTCGGTGTCGGGCAAGGTCATCGCCATGTGGATGCCGATCCTCGTCTTCTTCTATCTCGGCTTCGAGCACTCCATCGTGAACATGTATCTGTTCCCGTCGGGCATCATGCTGGGTGGCCAGTTCACATGGGCCGACTATTTCCTGTGGAACGAGATCCCGACGGTCCTCGGCAACGTCGTCGGCGGCCTGACCTTTGTGGGCGCGATGATCTATTCGACGCACTACAGGACCGGTGCCAGCCGCAAGCCCATGGGCGCGCCGGTTGCAGCCGAGTAACCGCGCGACCGAAATCGCAGGACCCGGCTTGTTCAGCCGGGTCTTGCCCTGCGCGCTTCAGGATCCATGACCCAGCACCCAGCCGTCAATATTGGCCAGTGCTCGCTGGCCGGGCAGAAATCCGTCAACCAGGATTTCCATGGTGCGCTTGTGCCAGAAGGCGACGACCTGCTGCACAAGGGCATCGTCGTGGCCCTGGCCGACGGCATCTCGACCAGCGCCGTCAGCGCCCAGGCGGCCGAAATGGCGGTCAAGGCCCTCATGACCGACTACTATTGCACCTCGCAGGCCTGGACGGTGAAAACGTCCGCCTCGCGGGTCATTTCGGCGATGAATGCCTGGCTACACGCCGAAAACCGCCGCGCCCGCATTGGCGACATGGATCGCGGCTTCGTCACCACGCTCTCGGCGCTGATCCTCAAGGGCCGCACCGCCCACCTCTTCCATGTGGGTGACAGCCGGATCTTCCGGCTTTCCGGTTCGTCGCTCGAACAACTGACCACAGATCACCGTGTCATCCTCTCGGAGTATGAAAGTTGCCTCGGGCGGGCGCTTGGCCTCGACCGGGACGTCGAGATCGACTATCGCGCCATCGAACTGGCCCCCGGCGACACCTTCCTTCTGGCCACCGACGGCGTCGGCGAATGCGTGACCGGCAAGGATGTCACTGCTGTACTGGCCGCCCATGGTGGTGATCTGGACGCCGCCGCGCGTGCACTGTGCCACATTGCCCTCGAACGGGGTGTCAGCGACAATCTCACTGCCCAGTTCGTGCGGGCCGGTCGCATCGCCGAAGAAAGTGCCGAAAAGCCCGAATCCGGCAGCGAGATGCTGCCCCTGGCACCGCTCCTGTCAGAGGGACAGGAGTTCGACGGCTATCGTATCCTGCGCAACCTGCACACCAACCACCGCAGCCACATCTGGCTTGCAGAGATCATCGGCTCCGGTGAGCATGTCGTGCTGAAACTGCCGGCGGTGGAATTGGCGAGCGAACCGGAATTCCTCCGCCGCTTCCTGCTGGAGGAATGGACCGGCCGGCGCATCAACAGCGTGCACGTGTTGAAGGTGTTGAACCGCCCGCGAAAATACACCTACCTTGTCACCGAGCATGTCGAAGGCCAGACGCTGGCCCAATGGATGGTCGACAATCCCCGCGCTTCGCTGACCGACATGCGCGCGATCGTCTCCCAGGTGGTGAAGGGCTTGCGCGCCTTCCACCGCATGGAAATGGTGCATCAGGACATCCGGCCGGAAAACATCATGATCGACCGGGCCGGAACCGTGAAGCTGGTCGATTTCGGTTCGGTGCGGGTCGGAGGCGCTGAGGAAACCTCTGCAGGCCATGACACTGCCCTGCCCGCCGGCGCCATCCAGTATGCCGCGCCCGAAGTTCTTGCGGGACATCCGGGAACACCCGCTTCGGACATGTTCTCGCTTGGCGTCATGACCTACCAGATGCTGACCGGGCATCTGCCCTATGGCGCGACACTCGCCCGCGCGGCCGGCAAGGCGAAAACGCCCCGCCTTGCTTATCGCGCCTTGACCGGTTGGCGGCCGGACATCCCGGACTGGGTGGATGGCGCCATCGCCAAGGCCGTTCATCCGGACCACTGGAAACGCTACGAGGTCCTGTCCGAATTCCAGCACGACCTCAGCCATCCGAACCCGGCCTTCGGCGGCCGCGCCTTCATCCCCCTGTCAAAGCGCAATCCGGTGATGTTCTGGCAGGTGCTCACGCTCATCCTGCTCTTCGCGCTGCTGGCCATGCTGGCGCGTCACGGGATCTGATATGGCCGGAATTGCACAGTTTTCAGGCAGCAACTGCACAACATTAATTCTTGTGCAATGCGCAAAACCGGGCGTATAGTTCAATGATGGTGCGGCGCAGCAAATTCGCCGCCACCCTGATGCAGCAACGGCGCTGCATGTTCGGACGAATGACCTCCGTCAGCCGAACATGCAGCGCCTTTTGTTTTTCCGGCCATCGCCGGACAAGGAAATGGAGATGCGGCAATGATGACGAAGCAGGACGTGACCGCCATGGTCTATGAGAAGAAACGCGCCGCCGGGCTGACCTGGGCTTCCATTGCAGAAGGCATCGGCATGAGCGAAGTCTTCGTCACCTCTGCCTGCCTCGGCATGAACTCCCTGCCGAAGGACAAGGCCGTGGCACTGGCCAACAATCTCGGCCTGCCGCAGGAAGCCGCCATCGTGCTCGCGGAATATCCCAACAAGATCTTTGCCCAGGAAATCCCGAACGATCCCTGCATCTACCGCTTTTACGAGATCATCGGCGTCTACGGCCAGACCCTGAAGGAGCTCATCCAGGAAAAGGGTGGCGACGGCATCATGAGCGCCATCGATTTCGACATGTCCGTCGAAAAGGTTCCCAATTCCAAGGGCGACCGCATCGAAGTGAAGATGAGCGGCAAGTTCCTTTCATACAACGCCTGGTAACCATCCTGCCTTCCGGAGGCACCCGACCATGACGCAGCCTGACCTGACGGTGAAAACCACCTGCCCCTATTGCGGGGTCGGCTGCGGCGTGCTCGCCACGCCAAGAGACGGCGGCGGCTTTGCGGTCAAGGGCGACCCGGACCATCCGGCAAACTTCGGAAGGCTCTGTTCCAAGGGGACCGCGCTCGGTGAAACGCTCGGGCTGGAAGGCCGCTTGCTGTACCCTGAAATCGGCGGCCGGCGAGCCGGCTGGGATGAGGCCCTGGACCTCGTGGCGGAACGCTTCCGCGAAACCATTGCGGCCCATGGTCCCGACAGCGTGGCATTCTATGTTTCTGGCCAGATCCTCAGCGAAGACTACTACGCGGCCAACAAGCTGATGAAGGGCTTTGTCGGCACGGCCAACATCGACACGAACTCGCGCCTCTGCATGGCCTCCTCGGTCGCGGGCCACCGCCGCGCTTTCGGCAGTGACACGGTGCCCGGATGCTATGACGACCTGGAAGAGGCCGATGTGGTCATACTGACCGGCTCCAACCTGCTCTGGTGCCACCCGGTGCTCTACCAGCGCATTGCCGCGGCAAAGCAGAAGCGCCCAGAAATGCGTGTCGTGCTGATCGACCCGCGCCGCACCAAGAGCGCGGATCTCGCCGACATGCATCTGGCGCTGGCACCGGACACCGACATTGCGCTTTTCAACGGCCTGTTGAACCACATCGCGTCCAAGGGTCTGGTGGCGGATGAATGGGTGCGCGAACACACCAACGGTATCGAGGCGGCACTGGATGCGGCGCGCACCTGGACCGCGGATCGCGTGGCGCAGGAAACCGGCTTGCCGCTTGCCGAAGTCGAAGGTTTCTTTTCCCTTTGGTGCGGTACGGAAAAGGTGGTCACCTGTTACAGCCAGGGCGTCAACCAGTCTTCCCATGGTACAGACAAGGTCAATTCCATCATCAACTGCCATCTGGCCACCGCGCGCATCGGCAGGCCGGGCATGGGTCCCTTTTCGCTGACCGGCCAGCCCAATGCCATGGGCGGACGTGAGGTCGGTGGTCTCGCCAACATGCTGGCCGCCCACATGGAGATCGAGAACGCCGGTCACCGGGCGCTGGTGCAGGAATTCTGGGCGTCGCCCGCAATGGCGGACAAACCCGGCCTGAAGGCCGTCGACATGTTCCGCGCCGTTGCCGATGGCCGCATCAAGGCGATCTGGATCATGGGCACCAACCCGGTCGTTTCCATGCCCGACGCCGACAATGTGGCCGCCGCACTGGCAGCCTGCCCCTTCGTCGTCGTCTCCGATGTGGTGGATGACACCGACACGCTGCGCCTCGCCCATGTGAAACTGCCTGCGCTCGCTTGGGGCGAAAAGAGCGGAACGGTCACCAACTCCGAGCGCCGCATGTCCCGTCAGCGTGCCTTTCTTGCCGCGCCCGGCGAGGCCATGGCCGACTGGAAGCAGGTTGCCGAAGTCGGCAACCGCATGGGCTGGCCGGAAGCCTTCGGCTGGCCCGACGAGGCCGCTGTCTTCGCCGAGCATGCCGCGCTCAGCGGATACCGCAACAAGGGTTCGCGGGATTTCGACATTTCCGCCTTCGCCTCAACTGGAAAGGAAGATTATGATCGGCGGCCGCCTTTCCAGTGGCCGCAATCCGGACAGGCTGATCACGGTCACACGACGCGCTTCTTTGCCGATGGCCGCTTCTTCACGCCGGACCGCAAGGCGCGCTTCATCGCCGTTGCCCAACCGGCAAAAACCCTGTCCGGCCCTGGCCTCCTGCGCCTGAACACGGGCCGTGTGCGCGACCAGTGGCACACCATGACGCGCACCGCCCTTGCGCCGCGCCTCAATGCCCATATCGCGGAACCCTATTGCGAGATCCATCCCGCTGACGCGGCGAAACTCGGCATCGGCCCGGCCGATCTGGTGCACCTGACCTCCGGGACAAGCGCCGTCACTGTGCGCGCTCTGGTTACCAGGGATGCAAGGCCCGGCAGTGTCTTCGTACCCATGCACTGGAACAGCACCACAGCGTCTGCCGCGCGCGTGGACAGCCTTGTCGCCGCCATTACCGATCCCTTCTCCGGCCAGCCGGCCTCCAAGGGCTCGATGGTGGCCGTGCGCCGCGCCGAGTTTGCCCGCTACGGCTTCATGGTGAGCCGTGACAGACCCGGCACGGACGGGCTTTCCTATTGGGCGCTGGCGCGAACCGAGGGCGGCTGGCGGCTGGAATTTGCCCTCGACGCTGAACTGGCCGACCTTGAAGCCTTCCTCGCACGGCGCCACCCGTCACTGGCTGGACTGGCCATGCTGACGTCTCAGGACCGCAAGGGCGGTTTCGCACGCGCCGCCGCCTTTGACGGCGAATCCCTGGCCGCAGCCTGCTATCTGGAGACCTCTCCGGCTGCGGTCTCGCGCGTTTTCGCCGCCGGTCAACTCTCGACGCCGTACACCTCGTTGCAGGAGCGCTGGCGCGTGCTGGCGGGCCGGGCACCGGCAGACATGCCGGACAAGGGCGCGATCGTCTGCGCCTGCATGGGCGTCGGCACCAATGAGATAGCGGACGCAGTGCGCGCCGGATGCCTGGATGTCAACGCCGTCGGCAAGGCGACAGGGGCAGGCACCAACTGCGGCTCCTGCAAGGCCGAAATATCGGAGATCCTCCATGCCCACATGCCCGCAGCCGCAGAATAGTTCAGGCCACGTCACGCTCGTTGGTGCCGGCCCCGGTGATCCGGACCTGTTGACCATCAAGGCGCTGAAGGCGCTGCAACAGGCCGATGTGATCCTGTTTGATGATCTTGTGTCCGATGAAATCCTGGCACTTGCCGCAAGCAAGGCCCGCAAGCTGCTGGTCGGCAAGCGCGGCGGGCGCGAAAGCTGCCGCCAGGAAGACATCAACGACACCATGGTGAAACTGGCCAAGGCCGGCCGTCACGTGGTCCGCCTCAAGGGTGGCGACCCGATGATCTTCGGGCGCGCGGGCGAGGAAATTGCCCGGCTCGAACAGGAAGGCATCACCGTTTCCGTCGTCCCCGGCATCACGTCGGGGCTTGCCATGGCAGCGACGCTCGGCGTCTCCCTCACCAACCGTGATTGCGCGCAGTCCGTCCGCTTCGTCACGGGCCACAGCCGCAAGGGCGTGCTGCCGGAAACCATCGACTGGGCCGGTGCCGCCGACCCCGCAACGACAGCAATCTTCTACATGGGTGGCCGCACCGCAGGCCAAATTGCCGCGCGGATGATGGAGAACGGCCTGCCGCCGTCCACGCCCGCCGTCATCGTCTCGGCGATTTCACGCCCAGGCGAACGCCGCTGGAACGGCACTCTGGCATCGCTGGAATCCGGCGCTCAGGCAATGGGCCTCGACAATCCGGTGCTGATCGGTGTCGGTACGGTCTTTGCCGTCCGAGCCGTTTCCTCGGCCACGGGAAGCTCCGGGGAGCCGGTGCGGCTGGCCCGGTCGCGCTAGACAGTCAGGTCCCTGCAAGAACGTCCAGTCCGCGCAGCGCAAAACGCCGGGCAAGCGGGGCAAGCCCGGCGGCATTCTCGCTGGACGCGACACCGGCGGCAGCCCGGTCCGCAATGCCAACAAAAATCACCGCAAAACGGAACAGGGCGAAGGCCTTGTGGAAAGGCTTCAGCTCTCCGGCCTCCGGATAATGACGCATGTAATGGGCCACAAATTCCTCTTCCGACGGTATGCCCATGGCGGAAAAGTCCTTGTCAAGGATGCCGCCATATTCGTTGCCGGCGGTGTTCCACGGCATGCAGCAATAACCGAGATCGGCCAGCGGATGGCCCAGCGTGGACAGTTCCCAGTCGAGAACCGCGATCACGCGCGGCTCGCTCGGATGGTACATCAGATTGCCGATGCGGAAGTCTCCATGGGCAATCGAAACGAGACCGTCATCCTCCGGCATCATCGCTTCGAGACGGTCCCGTAGCGTGCGCAGGTCATCAAGCCCCTCCTGCGGAGATTCGTCGAGCTGGCCAGACCAGCGGCGCATCTGCCGCCCGAAATAGCCCCCTGCCCGGCCATAATCACCCAGCCCGACCTTGTCAGGGCGCACCTTGTGCATGCGCGCCAACGTTTCGGCCATGGCAAGGTAGATTGCCCGGCGGTCTGCCGGGGCCGCGTCCGGCAGTGCCGCGTCAGCAAAGACACGGCCGTCCAGAAAATCCATCAGGTAAAACGGCGTGCCGATGACGGTGGCATCCTCGTTGAACAACACCGGATTGGCCACCGGCACATCGGTCGGGCGCAGCGCCTCAAGCACCCGGTACTCGCGGTCGATGGCATGCGCACCCTTGGCCACAATGCTTGGCGGCTGCTTGCGCAGCACCATCTGCCGATCGCCGAGCGTGACCTTGTAGGTCGGGTTGGACTGGCCGCCGCTGATCCGCGAAAGCGCGAGCGATGCTTCCGGCATGGCCAAGGCGTGGCGCAGGAAATCCCGCAATTTTTCCGGATCGAAGTCAATGGCACCGGTGACCGGAACGGGAGAATGCGCCGTCATCCCTGCACTCCCCCTTGTTGTGCGTCTTCGGCGTCCCACGACCAGAAATCGCGGCCAAGCGAGGCCAGATGGCGGCTCAGCACCATCCGGTGCACCTCGTCTGCCCCGTCAACAAGCCTGGCCTGACGCGCATAGCGGTAGATCCACTCCAGCACCGTGTCGGTGGAGTAGCCACGTGCGCCATTGAGCTGGATGGCCGTATCGGCTGCCTGATGAAGCAGATTGGCAACATGAATTTTCGCCATCGAGACTTCCTTCTGCCCGTAGCGGCCCTGGTCGATCTCCCAGGCGGCTTTAATGACGAGCAGGCGGCCGATCTCGATGTCCATGGCGAGCTTGCCGAGCATCATTTTCACGCTTTCGCGTTCGATGAGACGCTGGCCGAAGCCCTCGCGCCGCGAGGCGTAATCGGTTGCAATCTCGACGCAGCGCTTGGACAAGCCGAGCCAGCGCATGCAATGGGTCAGCCGCGCCGGGCCGAGGCGTGCCTGCGTGACCTTGAGGCCGCGCCCGACACCGGCCAGCACGTCGCTTTCAGGAACCCTGAGACCATCAAAGACGATCTCGCAATGCCCGCCATGTTCCTCCGGCCCCATGATCGGGATGCGCCGATCGATGCGCCAGCTTGGCGTGTCCTTGTGGAACAGGAAGGCGGTCAGTCCACTGCGCGGATCATCCGACGTGCGCGCCATCAGCGTGAAATGGGCCGCGCCTTCAGCACCGGTGATGAACCATTTGCGCCCGGTAATCACCCAGTCTGGGCCGTCGCGTTCGGCCCGCGTCAGCATCATGCCCGGATCGGACCCGCCGCCGGGATGGGGTTCGGTCATGGCAAAGGCAGAACGGACATCGCCCGCAACGATTGGTGCCAGCCAGCGCCGCTTCTGGTCCTCAGTCGCCAGCATGTCGAGCATCATCATGTTGCCGTCGTCCGGCGCGGCGGAATTGAAGACGACCGGTCCGAAGATCGAGCGGTTCATTTCCTCGTAGCAAACGGCCATGCCGACCTTGCCGAAACCCTGCCCGCCCCATTCGCGCGAGACCTGAAGCGCCCAAAGCCCCTCTGCCTTGGCCTTGGCGCGAAGCGCAGCCAGCGCGGCCTCGCCAATGTTGCCATGGGCATCGTGATTGTCCCGGTCAGCCTCGACCGGAAGAATTTCCCGCTCCACGAAGGCGGCAATGCGGGCGCGGTAGTCTTCCACTGCAGGCGGCAGGGTGAAATCCATGGGAACGTCCCCTTACAAGCTTGAAACGAGGTGCCCGCCATCCACCGGAAGGGCACAGCCGGTCACATAGGCCGCCGCATCCGACAGCAGCATCAGCAACGGTGCATCGAGATCGGACAATTGACCGAGTCGGCGTTGCGGAATGCGGCGAATCAGCGCCTTCCCGGCATCCGAGGCAAAAAAGTCGCGGTTGAGCGGTGTCTCGATATAGCCGGGGCAAAGTGCATTGACCCGGATACCGTGACGCGCCCATTCCAGTGCCTGCGCCTTCGTCAGTTGAACCAGCGCCGCCTTGGACGCGGTATAGGCCGGCACACCGCCCGCCACCCGAAGCCCGAGGATGGAGGCAATGTTGACGATGCTTCCACCTGTGCCGCGATCCACCATGGACCGCGCCGCGGCTTGGGCGACCAGAAATGCGCCCTTCAAATTGGTATCGACCACGGAAGAAAACTCCTCCGCCGTCATGTCGAGTGCGGAACCGGTCCCGGCAATTCCGGCATTGTTGACGACGGCATCCGGCATGCGCGTCATGACGCGGAATGCAGCGGAAACGGATGCCTCGTCAGCGACGTCCATCTCCACGGCTTCCGCACTGCCGCCCCCGGCACAAAGCATGTTGGCAAGGGCATCCACCTTTGCGACGCGCCGCGCGGCCAGCACCACATGGAAGCCGTTGGCACTCAACAGCCGGGCGAAATGTTCGCCCAGCCCGCTTGAAGCGCCGGTCACAAGGGCTGTCCTGCCTTCCATCGCCAATCCCTCCCCGGTCCCGTCAGAACGGATAGTGCTGGGACGGGTCCTCTATGGTGATCCAGCGCAGGTCGGTGAATTCATATATCGCCGCCTGCCCGCCGAAACGGCCATAGCCGGAATCCTTCACACCACCAAACGGCATTTGCGGTTCGTCTGCAACCGTCGGACCATTGATGTGGCAAATCCCGCTTTGCAGCCGGTTGGCGACGGACAGGGCACGGCCGATATCCTGGCTGAAGACCGCTGAAGACAGGCCATATTCGGTGTCGTTGGCCACGCGCACGGCTTCATCGGTATTGGCGACACGGATGATCGACTTGACCGGACCGAAACTTTCTTCCGCATAGATGCGCATGGCGGGAGTCACCCCGTCCAGAAGAGTGGCGGAATGCAGGGCGCCCTTGCCCTCGCCCCCGGCCACAACCTTCGCGCCCTTTGACGTGGCGTCGGCCAGAAGCTGTGCCATCTTGGTCCCGGATTCAGGTGTCACAAGTGCGCCCAGCACAACGTCACCGGCAGCGGGGTCGCCCCATGGCAGGCCTGCCGCGCGCTCGGCGAATTTCTTCACGAAGGCATCGGCAACGGCGTCCACCACGATGATGCGTTCGGTGGACATGCAGATCTGGCCCTGGTTCATGAACGCGCCGAAGATGGCAGCGTTCACCGCACCGTCCAGATCGGCATCTTCCAGCACCAGAAGCGGGGCTTTTCCGCCCAGTTCCAGCAGCGAGGGCTTGAGGTTTTCGCCGGCCAAACGGCCAATGATGCGCCCGACCCCACTTGAACCGGTGAAATTGACATGACGGACGGCTGGCGCCTCGATCAATGCGCGTACGACGTCCGGCGCATCCTTTGGCGCATTGGTGACCACATTGATGGCGCCCTTGGGAAGGCCGGCTTCCACCAGGCATTCACCGATCAGCGCATGGGTTTGCGGACACATTTCGGAGGCCTTGAGCACGACCGTGTTGCCGCAGGCGAGCGGCATGGCAACCGCGCGCACGCCGAGGATGACTGGCGCGTTCCAGGGCGCGATGCCGAGGCAGACACCGCGCGGACGGTGCACGGCCATGGCCAAGGTGCCGGGCTTGTTGGCCGGGATCACCTGGCCGCCGATCTGGGTGGTCATGGCTGCGGCTTCGCGCAGGATGCCGCCCGCCAGATGAACATTGAAGCCTGCCCATACGCGCGTTGCACCTGTTTCACGCACCATGGCCTCAACAAAGTCCCCGGCGCGGCGGTCCAGAATGTCGGCAGCCATGTTCAGCAGCGCACGGCGTTGAGCAGGTCCGGTCGCCGACCAGCCCGCGAAAGCGGCCTCGGCAGCAGCCACGGCAGCAAGCGCGTCGGCGACGCCGCCAGCTGCGGCGCGGGTGGCGACCGCACCGGTGACCGGGTTGAGGCGCTCAAAATGGTGGCCGCTTTCAGCCGGGACACGTTCCCCGGCGATCAGGAGTTCGGTCTGCATGGTTCGGATTTCCTCAGGTCAGTCCGTTGGACGTGGCGTCGATATGGGCGCGCATGCCGCCATCGGTGGCAATGTTGGTGCCGCGCAGCCACACCGAACCCGGCGACAGCAGGAAGGTGACAACCGGTGCAATGTCGACGGGCGTTCCCGGCCGGTCCATGATGCGCATGTCTTCCTCGGCGCGCTCGCCCAGCGTTTCGAGAAAGTCCTTGAGGATCGGCGTCTGAACAGGACCGGGGCTGACGGCATTCATGCGGATGCCGCGCGCACGCCATGTCCAGCGGTTCTCGTGGGTCCATGCCACCAGCGCCTGCTTGGAAAAGAAGTAGCTGTTATCCTTGTCGATGCCGTGGTCGGCACAGAATTTTGCCACGCCGCCAAGGGCCAGGCCGTCCGCAGCCTTGATTTTTGCCACTTCGCCTTCCCAGCCGATCCCGGCCAGAGATGCCAGGTTCACGATCGAGGCGCCATCGGCCATGCTGTCGACCAGGCCGAGCGTCAGCCGCTTGAGGGCCACAAGATTGACCGCAATCACCACCTCTGGTGCCGCTGTCGGCGGCACGCCGGCGATGTTCGCCAGTCCATCGGCCTTGAGCGGCTTCAGCTTTTCGATCAGCGCGTCCAGTTCCGTTTCGTTCGTCAGGTCGGCCTGGTGGAAGCCTTCAAGCGGTTCGGAGGGTGCATTGCGGTCGATACCGATGACCCGGCCGCCTGCGGCCCGGACGTGCCGCACCGTCTCCTGCCCGATGCCTGACGAGACACCGGTGATGATGATGGTTTTTCCCTTGAGCATGACGCCCCTCCCTTATTCGGCAGCCACGGCGGGCGTGCCGGTATAGCCTTCCGGGTGGAAGGTCCCGTTGGCATCGCGGAAAGCGTAGGCAAAATCCGGCCACAGGACGGTCAGGCGGTCGCTCTTCGGATCGCGGTACCAGAACTTGCAACCGCCCTCCATCCAGACGGTGCCTTCAGCGCGGCTCTCGATGGCCTCGAGATAACCGGCTTCCGCCTCGGCCTTGGCCTCGAGCACCTCAAACCCGTTCTCGCTCACGAAATCGAGCGCGCCGAGAATGTAGTCCACCTGCGCCTCGATCATGAAGACCATGGTATGGTGGCCGAGACCCGTGTTCGGCCCCAGCACCATGAACATGTTGGGGAAGTTCGGCACTGCGATGGAATCGTAAGCCTGCATGCCGCGGTCCCACTGGTCGGCGAGCAGCGTGCCGCCCTTGCCGCGAACCGCCTTGGAGATCGGCGGCATCGGTGCCTCGAAACCGGTGGCGAAGACGAGAATGTCCACGTCGTAGGCGTTGCCGCTGCCCGCTGTTGCCGTGCTGCCGTTGACGCTGGCGAGCGCCGAAGTCTCAAGCGTCACATTGTCCTGGTTGAAGGCCGGATAGTAGTTGTTGGCAATCAGGACGCGCTTGCAGCCGATTTCGTAATGCGGCGTCAGCTTGGCGCGCAGGTCCTTGTCCGGAACCTGGTCTGCCAGATGGCTGAGTGCCATGTTGCGCGCTTCGGCGACGGCAGTCGGCACGTTGCGGCGCTGCGCGAACATGGACTCGCCGAACCAGAAAATGTCCTTGCGCAAATTGTCCATGGTCTCGGGAAGCCGCGCAAAGGTGCGCTTTTCAGCTTCGGTATAGGCACGATCCGGTCGCGGAATGATGTAAGGCGCGCTCCGCTGGAACACGACCAGTTCCTTAGCCACCTTGGCCAGTTCCGGCACGATCTGGATGGCCGAGGCACCCGACCCGACCACGCCGATGCGCTTGCCTTCCAGATTGACCGAATGGTCCCACTGCGACGAATGGAAGGTTGCACCGGTGAACCCGTCCATGCCCGGAATATCGGGCAGCACGGCATCGGCCAGCACACCGGTCGCGGTGATCAGGTAGCGTGCACGCCAGGTGCCACGCGGTGTCTCGACCGTCCAGGTGCGGCTCTTCTCGTCCCATGTCGCTGCATCGGCATTGGCACCGAAATGGATGTGCGGCACGAGTCCGGTCTTGCTGGCGCAATCGCGCAGATAATCCCAGATTTCACCGCCAGGCGAGAACACGCGGCTCCAGTCGGCCTTGGGCATGTAGGAAAAGGAATAGAGGTGCGAGGGCACGTCGCAAGCCACACCCGGATAGGTGTTGTCGCGCCATGCGCCCCCCACGTCATCGGCCCGTTCGAGGATCACGAAATCGTCGAAGCCGGTCTCCTTCAGCTTCATCGCCATGCCGAGCCCGCCAAAGCCCGCGCCGACGATGATGATGGAGGTTTCGTGAATGATCTTGGTCTCGGTCATCTTCTCTCTCCCTGCGCGTGTTACGGGTTGATTGCCGGAATGCGTTCGCCGGGCCCGTATTCGTCCGGGTCCAGGTTGAACCGGTCGACCAGACGGGTAACCTCGGCGGCCCGCTCGAAGACCACCGCGTGGCCCGAGGCGACTTCGGCATAGCGGGCATCGTCGATCATCCCGAACAGCTGGCGGCAGTGATGCGGCGCGACCATCGTGTCATGGGTGCCCGCGATGATCAGCGTCTTCGCCCTGATCGCGGCCACCTGTTCGGAAATGTCGACGCGGGCATTCAGCTCCATCTGCGCATCCACGAAGGCGTCGAGCGGCATGGCGCCTGCCGCCATCATTTCAACCGTCTTGTCAGCCAGAAAGGGCGCGCCGAAGGCCGCATAGATGGTGTAGTCGGCAATCTCGGGCACGCCCGCGCGGCGCAGGGCAAACCAGGTCCGGTTGAAGAAAGTCATCATCGCGTCGGTCTTGGCCCAGCCGGCGAGCAGCACGAGATTGGCCACCCGCGAAGGATTGCGCGCTGCCAGGAACGCCGTGACGACCGCTCCGAGTGAGAAGCCGAGCAGCGTGACGGGCGTGTCGCCGCAGGCCGCCTTCATGACGGCCAGAACCTGAGCCTCGATATGCTCCAGCTCCAGCCTTTCGCCTTCGGCAACCGGCATGGCAAGATCGAGCGAGATCACCCGGTGATTGACGGCAAGCATCGGGAAGATGAAGCCGAAATGCCCCAGCGTAGAACCTGACGAGCCGTGCACGAGCACGATGGGCGCGGTGCCGGTATTGCCCTGCCCGGCCTCATGCCAAGTGACGGCGACACCGTTGACGTCGATCTGCCGGGTCACGACACCCCGTGCCATCTCCGGAATGGAATTTGCGTTGGCGTTCACTTGCTCCTCCTTCATTCCCTGACCCGGCGCGTGGCGCAGCCGGGAAATCCTCTCCGGGATGTGATCCGGCGCCTTGCGCCCGATCCGGAATCCCATCCTCCGGCCCGGAATCTAGACCGGACCCGCCGGAGGGCTTTGCCTCCTCCGGCGCAATTCATTTGCACCGGCGGTGCCTCAGTAGCCGGTGGACGGGCGCATCAGCTCGCGCCGCTCCTCCATCGGCGTTGCGTCGAAAAACGCCGAAGCCTCACGGTCCTCGTCACGCACGAACCAGTGCACCCTGCGTCCCGACACAGCGTCGAAAACGGTCTGGGCCACCATGTCCGGCGTCACGTGCACACCGGCAAGACCGACGGATTTTGCCTGTGTGTCGGCCCGGGAGAGCATCGGCGTATCGACGTAGCCGACCATCACATCGCAAACCCAGATGCCGGCCTTTTCCAATTCGATGTTGAGCGCCTCGGTGAGGGCACGCACCGCGAACTTGCTGGCCGAATAGACCGCAAGGTCCGGCACGCCATGGATGGCAGCCGCCGAACTCATCGTGACGACATGCGCGCCATCAGCCGCTTTCAGGAACGGGAGGGCCTGCATGATGGCGTTGACCACGCCCTTGATATTGACATCGACCATTGCATCGAGCCGGTCGAGCGAGGCTTGCTCGAAGGGATGCATGTCGAGGAGACCGGCCGAGTTGAACAGCGCGGTCAGGCCTCCGCCCTCCCCGCAAAAATCGGAAATGGCCCGCCGCATCGCGTCCCGGTCGAGCACATCCACCGAAAAGGCCTGAGCTTCGCCATCCAGATCGCGCGCCAAGTGGTGGGCAGCCTCGCCATCGCGGTCGGCGAGCGCAACGCGCCAGCCCTTCGCGGCGAACAGGCGCGCGGTTGCTGCGCCAATGCCGGAGCCGGCACCGGTGATGAAGATCGTCTTCTTATCTAGTGATGCCATGATGCTCTCCCCGGCACGTACTCAATCGACGAACTGGCCACCGGCGGAGTAAAGCGTCTGCCCCGTTGTGTAGCTGCTGTCCTCGCAGGCGAGAAAAAGTGCGGCATTGGCCTGCTCGCGCGGCGTGCCGGTGCGTTTCATCGGTGTCATGCCCATGGCCCACAGGTCCTCATCACTGCCCTTGGCAAAATCCCACATAGGCGTTGCCGTAAAGCCCGGCGCCAGCGCGTTGACGCGAATGCCTGTTTCGGCCAGTTCCAGCGCCATCACCTTGGTCATCATGATCACACCGGCCTTGGCCATGCAGTAGGGACCGGATCCGGTGATCGGGATCTTGCCCGCCGTCGACGCAATGTTGACGATGGTGCCGCCCGACCCTTGCGCGATGAAGCGGCGCGCCAGCGCCTGCGCACCGCGCAGGACACCGGTCATGTTGATGTCGATCATGCGCTGGTAAACACTGAGGTCGAGCTCCAGCATGGGGATCGGGTCCAGCCGGATTCCGGCGGCAAGCACACCGGTATCAATGCGGCCAAATGCATCAATGGCCGCGGCAACCATGGCTTCGCAATCGGTGTCCGATGTCGTATTGACCCGAACCTGGATGGACTGCGCGCCTGCCTTTTCCACCAATGCTGCTGTCACGTCGCAGGCATTCATGTCGGCAAGGACTAGTCTTGCACCCTCTTCTGCAAAACGCTGGGCGATGGCCTGCCCGATGCCGCTCGCCGCGCCTGTGATGACGGCAACCTTGCCGTCGAGCTTGCCTTGGGTCATCGGATAGCCTCCCTCGAACTGTGTCGTGGAAAGCAGGCCGGAGCATGCTTTCCCTCTCTCCCTAAAGGAAGCCTAGCCCAAGGTTCATCCGCCCTGTTGTTGCCCGAAGCGCCAAGAATTTGCGCTGAGCGCACTGTGCGTGCTGCGTCGCAAACCGGTTTCGCAAAAGCAGACAGGCACCCGCCGGGGGTGCCTGCCGATGCGGCCGTGCTTGGGAGGCGTGTCAGGCCGCGCTGGCGTCTCCGAGGTCGCCAAGATAGAGGTGGTGAAGCTTGTCGGGATTGTTGATGAGAGACGCGCAATCGCCGTCATGCACGATGGAACCGCGCCGCATCACGTAGGCCCGGTCGCCGATCTGCAGGGCGAGGTTTGCAAACTGTTCGACGAGCACCACGGCAAGGCCCTGGTCGGCCAGCAGGCGCACACCCTTCATCAGGCGGCTGACGACAACCGGAGCCAGACCCGCCGACATCTCGTCAATCAGGATCACCCGCGGACGGCCAAGCAGCGCGCGGGCGATGACCACCATTTGCTGTTCACCGCCCGACAACATGCGCGATTGCACGTCACGGCGCGCCTGCAATTCGGGAAACAGCTCATAGGCCTCGCCCAACCCGGCATCGGAATGCATGCCGACCAGCAGGTTTTCTTGCGTCGTCATGGTGCCAAAGATCGAGCGGCCCTGCTCCACATGGGCGATGCCGCACAGCGCACGTTTGCCTGCTGCGAGCTTCGTGACGTCGTTGCCCATCAGGCTGATCTTGCCCGATGCCACTGGCGTGACACCGGAAATTCCCTCCAGCAACGTGGTCTTGCCGGCACCGTTGGCGCCCAGCAGCACGCTGATCTCCCCGGAACGCGCGATGATGGACACATCGCGCACGACCGGCACGCCGGAACGGTTGATGGTCAGGTCACCGGTTTCAAGTACATTCATTGCTCGCCCGCCTTCTCGAAATCGATGCCCATATAGGCCTTCTTGACCACGGGCATTTCAAGGACCTCGTGTGTAGGTCCGGAAGCCAGCACGCTGCCGAAATCAAGAACCGTCACATGCGAGCAGGCCGTGCGCACCAGGTCCATGTCATGCTCGATGAGCAGGACCGAGGAGCCGAAGCGAGCGGGAATTTCCGCAATGCGTTTGCCGAGCATCACGGCTTCTGCGTAGGACTGACCTGCGGCTGGTTCGTCCAGCAGCAGCACAGGCGGAAGGGCGGAAACGACACCGGCCACATCAAGCAGGCGGCGTGCGCCGGAATCGATGCCGCTGATCGGCACTTCGGCACGCGGGCATTCCAGCCAGGCCAGCACGGCATCCACCTGTTCGTCCGTCAGTCCGCCCCCGGACGACAGCCGCAGATATTCGCCAACCGTGAGGTCCGGCGAAATGCGGGTGGTTTGCCAGGTGCGGCGCAATCCGAGTTTTGCCCGCTCTGCCACGGGCAAACCGTCCACCGGCTTGCCCTGGAAGAGAACCTGCCCTTCATAGCCGTGGTA
Organism: Brucellaceae bacterium; assembly: GCA_020637755.1. Classification (GTDB taxonomy): domain Bacteria; phylum Pseudomonadota; class Alphaproteobacteria; order Rhizobiales; family Rhizobiaceae; genus Zhengella. The sequence continues at coordinate 17,561 of JACKJW010000008.1, forward strand.
GCCGTGCATGAAGCCGGTGAGCGCATCCACGAAGGTGGATTTGCCCGCGCCGTTCGGACCGATCAGCCCGACGACCGTGCCCTTGGGAACCGAAAGCGACGCCTTGTTGAGTGCCACCACATTGCCGTAGCGGACTGTCATTTCGCGGGCTTCCAGTGCCAGCGGGGATTGGTCCTGCGCGCGCGGTGCAGGCAGGCTGGCCGCATCGGCGCGCGGCGCATTGTTCTCCCGTGCGGGCAAGAACTTGCGCCAAAGGCGGCCAAGCGCCTCGCTGACGGTCTCGCCCGTGCTCAGCGCCTGCACGGCACCGATGCCGAAGACAACGCTGCCGATATCCTGCGGCAGGGATAGCCTGCGCAGCAGTTCCGGGAACAGGGCCACCATCAGCCCGCCGACAATGGCCCCGGCTGGGAACTGGGCGCCCACCATGATGGCGACGGCAAACAGAACCAGCGACTGCATCATCGAGAAGTTGTCGATCAACAGCGTCCCCATGTAACCGGCCAGCAGACCGCCCGACATGCCTGCGATGAAGGCGCTGATCGCAAAGGCGCTGAGCTTGGCTCCGGGAATGGAAATGCCGAGCGACGCTGCGGCGCGTTCCGAATGGCTGACCGCAAGCCAGGAGGCTCCGAGCCGCGACCGCGACACCATGTCGAGCACGATGGCGACAATCGCATAGACGATCAGCACGAAGACAAAATAGCCTTGGTCGCTCTCGAAACCGGCCGGCCGTGCGACCATCTTGAAACTGGTCTGGCCGGGATAGGTGATGGTGCCGAGCACGACGCTGAAAGCCACGGCAAAGCCAAGCGTGACGATGGCCAGGTTGATGCCGCGCAGGCGCAGCGCCGGAAGCCCGATCACCAGGCCAAAGGGCAGCGCGGCCAGACCACCGAGCAGCAGCCACACCGGCAGGCCGCCGGGAAAGCCGATCAGGTTGAGATAGCCGACAGTCCACGCGCCGACACCGGCAAAGCTCATCTGGCACAGCGAGATCATTCCGGCCCGCCCGACCACAAGGCCGAGGCTCTGCAGCGACATGCCGATGATGAACACCGCCGTCAGAAGGAATATCCAGTATCCCGACAGGAGCAGCAGGCTCAGCACGCCCACCGCAGCCACCGGTGCCGCGATCCTCAGCGCGGCTGTCACATCACCGCGCTTCATCCCAACGCGCTCCTCTCTGCGACCACATCAGCACGGCCAGAATGACCAGGAACGGGACGGCCGAACGGTACTGGTTCAGGCCCACGAAGCCGCTTGCAAGCCCCTCGACCACACCGATGAGAATGCCCCCGGCCAGAGCGATCCGGAAACTGTTGAAAGAGCCGACCAGCGCAGCGGCAAAGGCGGGAACCACCAGCAGGCTGAGCGTTCCGAAATCGGGCGCACGTAGGGGCGCGATCAGCATCAGCGCGATGGTCGTGACGGCGCCGCTCAGCGCCCAGACACCCAGCGCCAGCAGCCTCACCGGAATGCCCAGCAACTCGGCCGCCATGGGCCGCTCCGAAAGTGCGCGCAGTTGCAGGCCGGTCCGGGTGCGGCCCAGAAACTGCTCGACCGCAACCGTGAGCACAATGGCAAGGCCGATCGACACCAGCGAGGCGGATGTGACCGTCACACCGGCAAGCCGGATCCCCGCGCCACCAATCAGATCTGGAAAGGCGCGCGGGTGCTGCCCGCCCGTCAGGCGCAGGCCGAGCGCGATGATGCAGACCAGCAGGGCTGCCGTGACGGCCGCCTTGACCGACTGTGTCGCGCCTGAAAACCAGATCGTCGTCACGTAGCCGACCACAACGGACGCCAGCGTTCCGGCGACAATGCCTGTGAGGACGGCCGGAAAGAGCGGGTAGCCCGCCTCGGTCAGGAAGACCATGACAAAGGCACCGATGGCACCCAGCGCCGTGGCGGTGAAATTCACCACGGCAACCAGCCGGTAGGTGAACACCACGCAGACCCCGAGGATGGCATAGGCGCCCCCTGCGGAAAGGCCCGCGACCGCTGATGTGAAAAGAGAATTCATGGGATGTCCCGAAATGAAAGGGAGGGATGGCGGGCATACCGCCATCCCCAGGTTCCGGTTACTTCTTGGCCGGCAGGTTGATCCAGTCCGGCGTGATGACCTTCCACGCGCCGCCTTCAAGCTTGACGACCTTGGTCGCGCGCATCGGGCTGTCGGTCGCGCCCTGGCCGAACTTGAACGGACCGGCGGCGATACCATAGGACTTGGGTTCCATCCCTCGCAGGGCTTCCGTCACGCTTTCACGGGTCACGGGACCGTCAATGCCGGCGATGACGTCAGCAATGATCTTGCCGGCGAGATAGCCGCCCTGCGAGAAGGCGCTCGGCGCAATGCCGGCCTTGGTGACCATCTCGCGCCAGTCCTTGTTGCCTTCGGTTTCCAGCGTGTAGGGTTCCCATTCGGTGCCGACATAGATCGGCTGGCTGGACTTGGCGAGCGCGGTGGCGACGCCTTCCGTGTAGCCCGATGCCAGGAACAGCCAGTTGATACCGGTGATGCCCTGCGCGTCAGCGGTGTTGATCCACTGGACGATGCCCGGCTCGACCTGGTTGGTCAGAACGGCGTCGCAACCCTCGTCACGGGCGCGGATCAGGAACGGCGTCAGGTCACCCTGCACCGGCAGTGTCATATCGAGAACCTGGAGCTTGCCGCCGGTGATCTTTTCCCAGTCGGTCAGTGCGTTCTCCATGGCTTCCTTCCACCCGCCGATGACGTAGTTGAAGGCACAGAGCTTCTTGGCGCCGAGATTTTCGCTGGCGTAGTAGAGCATGGCCGTTGCCAGCGTGTAGGGTCCGGGGTGGGTCGAGACGTTGACCGGCGAGGTGTAGCAGACCGGATCGACGCCAAGGCCCTGGACGCTCATCACATTGGAGCGCTGAAGGAGCTGCGAGTTCACGCCGCAATCGAGCAGGCTGGCGCTGCCCGACATCACAACAACACCGGTGTTGTCGATCAGGTCGCGGGCGGCCTGGGTGGCGACCAGCGGATCGCCGCGGTCGTCGCCCATCGTGTACTCAACCTTGCAGCCGTTGATGCCTCCAGCAGCATTCAACTGCTCGAAAAAGGCGGCCGTCGCCTTCGGTGCGGCGGAAAAATCCACCGGACCGGTGATGGTCGAGACCGAGCCGATCTTGATCGAACCACCTTCGCAGGACGGTCCGGCGGCGAGCGCCGCGCCCGCCATGGCCAGCAGGCCGCATCCGGCTGCCGTTGTCACTCCCAATGCTTTCTTCAGTGCCTTCATGATATTCCTCTCCCTTTCATGATGGTCATGAACCGCAATGCGGTCATTTGCTGTCCGCGGCATCTGCCCGCTGGAACCCGATGAAGACCAGTTCCTCGTCACCATTGACCCAGTGATGCATGGTGCCGGGTCCGAAAACGATCACATCGCCCGGCCCGAAATCGAATTTGGAGGCCATGGATCCGTCCGGCGCATCGTTGCCCATGGTGGCGTGGCCGGAGACGATATAGGCGATGTAGGTGTCCGGGCCTTCGTGGCTGACGATCTTGCCGCCGGGTGCCACGCGCCCCTCGAAAACCTTGTAACCCTCCATGCCCGACCAGAGCTGGCCATAGCTGAAGCCTTCATTGGCCTTGCCGGCAATTTCCGGAATGGCCGTGAGGGCCGGGGCAGCGCTGGTCTGCACCTGAGGGACACCCTGTGCGTCATCAAGGATGACATGGACGTCCGCCAAAGCGGCAGCCGGGACAAGTGCAAGCAAAAGGCCAGGAATTGTCTTTTTCACGATATCCTCCCAGATGTTCGTGCTCACCCTGCCCGTCTCATCCGGGCAGAAATCCTTACGCGGTGCGGATGCCGTATCCGCCATCGACATAGACCGGATGGGCAACCGAGAAGGGCAAGCCGCCCGATGCCAGCATGGCCACCGTCTCGCCCACGTCGCGCTCCTCACCCCAGCGGTTCATCGGCACATGGCCCGCCGAGATATGCGCCTCGATGGCCGCGGTGGGCGACCCCTCGCCCTCGGTCGTCATGGCCGTGCGGATGAAGCCCGGCCGCACTTCATGGACCTGGATGCCGGATTGCGCGAGCGTCAGCGCAAACAGCCCGGCCACCATCGAAAGCGCTGACTTCGAGATGCAATATTCCGGAATGGCCACCGACACATGATTGGCGGCAATCGAGGTGATGAAGACCATCGAACGGTTGAAGGGGCCGGCTCCCGCTTCGGTCATCAGCCGCGCCACCGCTTGTGCGAGAAAGAAGTTGCCGCGCAGGTTGATACCCAGGTTGTGATCGAAGGCATGGGGCGTCAGCGTCAGCACGTCTGCAAGCTGGAGTGGCGCCACACCCGCATTGTTGACCATGCAGTCAATGCCGCCAAAGGCATCCCAGGCAGCCTGTGCCAATGCCGCGTGGCTCGAAAGATCGGCAATATCCCCTTTCAGGAAATGTACGCCCGCACCGGCGGACTTGGCCGCATCGACCGTCGCGCGGGCCGTGCCGTCATCATGCAGGTCGATCAGCACGAGATCGAAGCCGCGCGCAGCCAGCGCCATCGCGCAGCCGCGCCCCAGACCCTGCCGTCCGCCGGTGACAACGGCAACCGGTCTTTTTCTTGCAACTGACATGCTGCCCTCCCTACGCTGCCGCTCTTTGTCAGCGTGAACTCTGGATCGCGCTACTGACGGCTCTGGTCAGGAATGACGTCCCACCTGCGCACCCAACCGGCTCCGGCTGGATAGCCAAGACAGGGCTCCTCCCTTGGAAACCACTCTATGCAAGGCTGGAAAGGGCCTTTGACGGTGCAGGCACTATTTCTTTGCAGGCCCGGCGCAGCGTGGCAGCGCTATCGAACTCTGCAAAAATGTCCGCTGGATCAGCCCAAAATACTTCAGGCGGGCATGATTAGCCCGCCCGCAAATGCATTGTTGAAAGTTGGTCGGATGGAGCAGGGACTCAGTTGTCCTTGCGCGACCCCGCCGCGCCATGGGCCATAACCTCGCGGGGGGAATAGCCGAACTGCGACTTGAAGGCCCGGTTGAAGCTGGACACATTTGCAAAACCCATCGAATAGGCAATTTCGCAGATCAGTTGCTGGCGGCCCTCGTTGCGCTCAAGCTCCATCCGGCACATTTCCAGCCGACGCTTGCGAACCCAGCGCATGGGCGATGTGCCTTCAGCGGCAAAGATTTCCGAAAGGTAGCGGGCGCTGATGCCGATGCCGTTGGCAATGGCCAGCGGGCTCAGTTCATCATCGTCCAGATGATCGTCGATGTAGCGGCGCGCCCGCTCCAAGATCATGCGGCGGCCGCGATTTGACGCGGCAGGCCCCGGCTGCACCGTGGAGGTGATGACCTCGCCGATGAAGCTCAGGACGGATTGCGAGAAGACGCGCGCACCCCGGTCACTCAACCGGATGCCTTCCGACAGAAGGCCATACATCATCTTGCTTGCGGCAAGGCCGAGCCCCCCCTGCATGTCCAGCGCCAGCCCCAGCACGGTATCAACCGACAGGGCATGGGAGCGCAGAAGCTTGGACGGCATGCGCAGCCAGATTGCATCCAGCGTGTCCGACATGGCAATTTGGTATTCATCGCGCGTGTTCAGCAGCGCCATCGTCCCCTGACCAATCACACACTCGCCGTCCTTTTGCCTGTCGTGGCGCAGATGGCGGATGGACATAGAGCCGGCAAGTGGCAGGCAAGCAAAGTACTGGCCTTCGTCGCCTTCTGACATGTGGCGCTCAAGGTGGCGGGAGATGGAGTTACGAGCGGTGTGCGTCGACCGGATCAGCGAAAGGTCGCCGATCGGCGAGACTTCAAAGCGCGCGACCGCATCAGGTGACCAGTCGAGGTCAACGGGGGTAAATATGGAACCGACGATTTCGGGATCAAAGGCCCGCATGGTGATGACAGAATTTCCCGATGCATCTGCGGCCATCTGACGTCTCCTCCCCGAAAGCGCGAGCGCATACCTCTTGACCTGCCGGACCTTGCCATCCCCAACTTGGCTCCGGCAGCCGGAAACGGGATGAGGCACTTTGCGAAGTCGAAGTCACAATAACATCCGGACTTGACGTTGTCCATCCTTTGTCGGATTGTCCGACAATACGACAATGCAACCTCAAGCATGTCGACCGGGAGGGCAAAAATGGCTTTGGAGACCACACGGCGCGGAACGACTCTGGGCAGCCTGAAGCTGGAGCCTGGCTACAAGCGCGTGGCCAATGCCATTGAGGAACAGATTCTTGCCGGCCACATCAAGACCGGCGAGTTGCTTCCGACAGAGACCGAACTGGCCGACATTCTGGGTGTTCATCGCTCGACCGTGCGCGAAGGCATAAGGGCGCTCGAAAATTCCGGTCTTGTCCAGCGCGGTGCCGGAATGCGGTTGAAGGTCTGCGTTCCGGAGGTCTCGGCCATCGGCTCGCAGATCGCACGCGCGCTCGGGCTGCGCCAGGTCAGCTTCTTCGAGCTGTGGGAGATGCAGATGCTGCTGGAACCTTTCGCTGCCGGGCATGCCGCGTCCCGCATTACTGACAGCCTGGCCAAGGAACTGAAGCGCAACGTCGCCGAATTGCGCGACAACCTGGAAGACGACGATCTCGTCGTTCGCAATGATACCGAATTCCATCAGCTCATCGCGGAAGCGGCGGGCAATTCCGCCCTGTCACTGTCCTCGGCTCCAATCGGCGCCCTGCTCTTCTCGGCAACCGTCAATCTCTACTCGGCGGTGCCGCAGGCACGCCACAGGCTGCTGAAATCCCACGAGTCCATTCTGGAGGCAGTCGTGGCGCACGACCGGCAGACAGCCGAACTCTGGATGACGCGCCATATCCAGGATTTCCATCGTGGCTATACGCTGCTCGGCGCTGACATGAACGCACCAATCCAGCTTGATCCCCGCGCCGTGGATTTCCTGCGCCTGGCTTGAACAACGGGCCGCCCGAAGGACCGGAACACCGCGCGCAAAGGCTTGGCGGAACCGCATCACATTAACGGACACTCAGGCAAATGGCGGATGGGGTGGGATTCGAACCCACGGTACGCTCTCACGCACGCCGGTTTTCAAGACCGGTGCCTTAAACCGCTCGGCCACCCATCCGGACCTTGGCCGCTGTATGGGCCAAACCCGTGGGGACTTCAAGGAAAATGAGGGCGCGCGTTGCGGACCAGGCCTCCCGTCGCGATTCTGCGCCGCAGCGTCCCTGCGCAACCGCCCCGCCCGCCTGCGCCGGTGACGCTCATGTTGCGAAAACGGGCCAACTGGTCTAAGCATCCGCCTTCCCGAAACACCGCCCGAAGCCCGGGCGGATGGCCTGCCTGCCATCCTCAGGATCACCCATGTCTGCACCGCGCATCAGCTTCGTCAGCCTCGGCTGCCCCAAGGCCCTCGTGGATTCCGAGCGCATCATCACGCGCCTGCGCGCCGAAGGCTACGAGATTGCCCGCAAGCATGACGGCGCGGACCTTGTCGTCGTCAACACCTGCGGTTTCCTCGATTCCGCGCGCGACGAGTCCCTCCAGGCCATCGGCGATGCACTCAGTGAAAATGGCAAGGTAATCGTCACAGGCTGTCTCGGTGCCGAGCCGGACGTCATTCGCAAGAGCCACCCCAACGTGCTCGCCATCACCGGTCCTCAGGCCTACGAAAGCGTGATGGAAGCCGTCCATGAAGCGGCGCCCCCGGCCCATGATCCCTATCTCGATCTCGTGCCCGAACAGGGCGTGAAGCTGACGCCGCGCCACTATGCCTATCTGAAGATTTCCGAAGGCTGCTCGAACCGCTGCACCTTCTGCATCATCCCGGCGCTGCGTGGCGATCTCGTTTCGCGGCCGATCGGCGACGTCATGCGTGAAGCCGAAAAACTCGCAAAAGCCGGCGTGAAGGAACTCCTTGTCATCAGCCAGGATACGTCCGCCTACGGCATGGACCTGAAATATGCCGAAAGCCAGTGGCAGGACCGCATGGTGCGTTCGAAGTTCCTCGATCTGGCGCGCGAACTGGGCGGCCTCGGCATCTGGGTGCGCATGCACTACGTCTACCCCTACCCGCATGTGGACGAAGTGATCCCGCTGATGGCCGAAGGAAAAATCCTGCCCTATCTCGACATTCCCTTCCAGCATGCCGCGCCCGCCGTGCTGAAGAACATGCGCCGCCCTGCCCATCAGGACAAGGCGCTGGAGCGCATCCGCCGCTGGCGCGACATCTGCCCGGATCTGGCCATCCGCTCCACCTTCATCGCGGGTTTTCCGGGCGAGACGGAGGAGGATTTCCAGGTGCTGCTCGACTGGCTGGACGAGGCAAAGATCGACCGGGCCGGCTGCTTCAAGTATGAGCCGGTCAAGGGCGCCCGTTCCAACGATCTGGGCTTGGATGAAGTACCTGATGACATCAAGGACGCGCGCTGGAATCGCTTCATGGAGCGCCAGCAGAAGGTCTCGGCAGCGCAACTGAAAAAGCGCATCGGCAAGCGCCTGCCCGTCATCATTGACAAGGTGGATGGGCTGACAGCGACCGGCCGCACCAAATATGATGCGCCGGAAATTGACGGCGTGGTCCATGTCACATCGCGCCGGCCGCTGCGGGTGGGCGACATCGCGACCGTCAGAATCGAAGGCAGTGACGCCTACGACCTGACCGGCGCGGCGGTCTGAGGCAATTTACCTTAATCCCTGAAAAGCATAGGGTTAACAAACAGTTTCCGCTAATTTTCCGGTTCCGCAACGGAGCCTGGACATGGAAGCCCGCCCCGACACGACTGGCCGCATCGGCACTTTGGATATCCTGCGCCTGTTCTCGGCGCTTGCGGTTCTCGCCTTTCACTATGCCTGGCGCGGCCACATGGGCGCGGCGCCGCTGCTGGACGGAACGCCGTCCCTTGCGGCGGCGTGGGCCTTGCCGGGGTATCTGGGGCTGAACCTCTTCTTCATGATCTCCGGCTTCGTCATCGCCTGGTCGGCGGAAGGCCGCAACGTCCGGCAATTCGTGATCTCGCGCATCACCCGGCTCTACCCGGGCTTTGTCATCTGCATGAGCCTCACCTTCGCGGTGCTTCTTGTCGCCAATGATCCGCGTTTTGCCGTCGCGCCCTCGCAATGGCTGGCAAACCTGCTGATGGTGCCGCAGGTGGCAGGCCAGCCCTTCATGGATGGCGTCTACTGGACGATCGTGCTGGAGATGATCTTTTACGGCTGGGTTGCCCTTGCCATCGCGGCCGGCCTGTTCACCAGCCGGAAGCTGACGCTGGTGACGGTCTGGCTGGCTCTGGCAATGCTGAATGAGCAGGTGATCGGCTCCGGCGCGCTTCGCTTTGCCCTGATCACCGAATATGCACCCTGGTTCGCTTTCGGCGTCCTTGTCCAGCACATGACGGTCCATGGCCGTAGCGCCGAGGCACTGATGCTGGCCTTTGCGGCACTGATCATCGGCATCACCCACCTGACGAACATGCAGGCCTGGATGATGATCCACTACAACGCCGCCCTGCCAAAATCCGGCCTTGTGGCGGGTGGCCTTGCCATTTCGGGCCTGTTCCTGCTCGCCGTTGCGCTTCGCCATCATGTGGCATCCACACCGGCGGTGCTTGCGGCCGGAGGCATCACCTATCCGCTCTACCTGCTGCACCAGAATATCGGCTATGTGGCCATCAATGCCGCCCGGCCCGTTTTCGGAGCAAATGCCGCCACCCTTCTTGTGGCCGCCGCGATGCTCTTGATCTCCTATGCCGTCTGGCGCCTCGGTGAACGGCCGGGTCAGCGCCGGATGCGGGCCTTGCTCGAAGCGCTGCTGGATCGCTCCGCCGTGCTGATTACCGGCGTGCGCGGCCGCACAGCCTGACTTTGACGGTTCCCATCACGAAAAACGGGGCGCTGCATGGCTGCAGCGCCCCGCCTCGTTTGTGATGGCCCGCCGGCTTACTGCGGCAGCTTGTCGTCAACGCCCTTGACGTAGAAATTCATGCCGAGCAGCGTACCGTCATCCGACACTTCGCCCGCCTTCAGCCATTCCGACCCGTCCTGCTTCATCACCGGGCCGGTGAACGGGTTGAACTCGCCCGCAGTGATCTTGGCCTGGATCTCGGTCGCCTTGGCGGCCAGCTTTTCTGGCATGTTGGTATAGGGTGCCATCACCACATGGCCTTCCTTCATGCCGCCCCAGACATCGACCTGCGACCAGGTACCGTCGAGGACCGCCTTGACGCGCGAAATGTAGTACGGGCCCCAATTGTCCACGATGGCCGTGAGCTGGGTTTCCTTGCCGAAGTTGATCATGTCGGAGGCCTGGCCGAAGGCCTTGATGCCGCGCTCGGTCGCCACCTGCATCGGCGCGGTGGAGTCCGTGTGCTGCGTAATGACATCAGCACCCTGGTCGATCAGGGCCTTGGCGGCATCGGCTTCCTTGCCGGGGTCAAACCAGGTGTTGGCCCACACGACCTTGACCTTGAAATCCGGATTGATCGACTGCGCACCCAGCATGAAGGAATTGATGCCCATCACCACTTCCGGGATCGGGAAGGAGGCGATGTAGCCGGCCGTACCGGACTTGGACAGCGTGCCGGCGATCACGCCCTGGATGTAGCGGCCCTCATAGAACTTTGAATTGTAGTTCGACACGTTCGGATGCTCGCGCTTGAAGCCGGTCGCATGTTCGAACTTCACATCCGGGAACTTGGCGGCCACCTTGTTGGTGGCGTCCATGTAGCCAAACGAGGTGGTGAAGATGATATTGCAGCCCGTGCGCGCGAAACGCTCGATGGCGCGCTCGGCGTCGGCACCTTCCGGAACGCTTTCCAGATAGGCCGTCTCGACCTTGTCGCCCAGTTCCTTCTCCACGGCCTGGCGGCCCTGGTCATGCTGGTAAGACCAGCCGAAATCGCCGATCGGGCCGACATAGATGAAACAGGCCTTCACCTTGTCCATCTGGGCCAGCGCGCCGGACGTGGCAGCGGCCGTCAGCGCGGTTGCGGCGGCAAGCGAAAGAAGCAGTCTTTTCATGTTGAAACCTCTCTGTTGGTGTCTCTTGCGGGGGCAGTTCCGGGATGCCTTTCAGCGATCCGGCACAAACGGCCGCCCCAGCGAGGCCGGTGTGTTCATCATCGTCAAACGCCTGTTCCGTGAGATAAGCACAAGCACCACCACTGTCGCCAGATAGGGAAGTGCGGAAAGGAACTGCGACGGCACGGCTTTCACCAGACCCGCAAGCCAAAACAGCGGCGCGGGAAGGAATTGCAGCTCCGACAGGCTGATCGCCTGGATATGAAGCTGAAGAATGGTGATCGCACCGAACAGATAGGCGCCCGCCATCACGCGCCATGGCCGCCAGGACGCAAACACCACCAGCGCCAGCGCAATCCAGCCGCGTCCGGCTGACATGTTCTCCACCCATTGCGGCGTGTAGGCAAGCGACAGATAGGCCCCGCCAAGCCCGGCACAGCCCCCGCCAAACATCACCGCCATGTAGCGGATTGCAATGACCGGAATGCCCAGCGCATGGGCCGAGGAATGGCTGTCGCCCACGGCGCGCAACGTCAGACCCGCCCGCGTGCGGAACAGGAACCACGCCGTGCCCGCCGTCAGCAGGATCGACACATAGAACAGCGGCACCTGCGCAAACAGCAGCTTGCCGATCAACGGGATGGAAGACAGGCCCGGGATCACGACGGCTTCCATGCGCACGCCAGGCTGGCCGATGAAGGCCTCGCCGATCTGGCCGGAAAGGCCGATACCGAGCAGCGTCAACGCCAGTCCGGTCGCCACCTGGTTGGTCACAAGCGTCAGCGTCAGAAAGCCGAACAGCAGCGAAAAGGCCGCCCCGGCAAGGATCGCGGCCAAGGCACCGAGCCAGGGAGAGCCGGTGGTGAGCGCCACGCCGAAACCGGTCACGGCGCCGATCAGCATCATGCCTTCCACGCCGAGGTTGAGGACGCCCGAGCGTTCCACGACCAGTTCGCCGATGGCGGCAAGGAGAAGCGGAGTCGCAGCCGTGGCGACCGTCAGCAGGATGGCCTCAAGCACCGGACACCTCCTTGCGCCCGGTCACCAGACGGATGCGGTAATGGATCAGCGTGTCGCTCGCCAGCACGAAGAACAGCAGCATGCCCTGAAACACGCGCGCAGTCTTGTCGGAAATCTGGAGCGAGATCTGCGCGGCCTCGCCCCCCAGATAGGTCAGCGCCAGCACGAACCCGGCCACGATCACACCGACCGGATTGAGGCGGCCGAGAAACGCCACGATGATGGCCGTGAAGCCGTAACCGACCGAAAGCTTTTCGTTGAGGTTCTGAACGGCGCCGGAGGTTTCGGTGATGCCCGCCAGACCCGCGAGCGCACCCGACAGCAGGAAGGCAAACAGCGTCATTGCCTTCGGCGAGAAACCGGCAAAGCGCCCTGCCCGTGGGCTTTGACCCAGCACGCGCACCTCAAATCCCTTCAGTGTCCGCGACAGCATGAACCAGACCAGCAGCGCGGCGACGATGGCAAAGATGATACCGAGATTGGCACGGCCGGATGCGGGCAGGATTTCCGGCAGCAGCGCATCGCCGTGGAAGGAGATGGTGCCGGGAAAGCTCATGCCCTTCGGATTGCGCCACGGACCGCGCACCAGCCAGTCGTTGAACAGCTGCGCGACATAGACAAGCATCAGGCTCGACAGGATTTCATTGGTGTTGAAGCGCACCTTCAGCAGCGCCGGGATCGCGGCAAAGGCTGCACCGCCTGCCATGGCAAACAGCATCATCATCGGCAGCACCAACGGGCCGCTGAAGCCGGGAAACAGCACCGGAAGGAACGACCCGGTGACCGCGCCGGCGATGAACTGGCCTTCCGCGCCGATGTTCCAGTTGTTGGAAAGGTAGCAGACACAAAGGCCCGTCGCGATGAGGATCAGCGGCGCAGCCTTGATGGCCAGTTCGTGCACCGACCAGACCTGCGTCAGTGGTTCGATGAAATAGGCGTAGAGCCCTGCCGCCGGGCTTTTTCCCAGCAGCGCAAACATGATCGCCCCGGCGATGATTGTCAGGCCGAGCGCAATGAAGGGCGAGAGCACCGTGAACAGGGCCGACTGCGCGGGGCGTTTGATGAGTTCGATCCGCATCATGCCCCCTTGACCATGTGACGGGCTTGGTCATGCCCTGCATGACCCGGCTCGGCACCGCCCATCAGCAGGCCGATCTTCTCGAATGTCGCCTGCGCTATCGGAATCGGAGCTGAAAGGCTCCCGTCATGAATGACCGTGATGGCGTCGCAGATCTCGAACAGCTCGTCCAGGTCCTGGCTGATGACCAGGACGGCCGATCCGGACCGGGCGAGTGCAATCAGCGACTGGCGAATACGCGCCGCCGCTCCCGCATCAACGCCCCAGGTCGGTTGGTTGACCACCATCACGGCGGGCTGGCGTTCCAGCTCGCGCCCGATGATGAACTTTTGCAGGTTGCCGCCCGAAAGCGAGGCCGCTTCCGGGTTCTCGCCGCTCTTGCGCACATCCATGTCAGCGACGACACGTTTGGCGGCCTCGGCCAGCACACCGTTGCGAATGGTTCCGAGCGCCCCGAGATAGGTGCGCCGGTCGGTGGCATGGCGCGACAGCAGCAGGTTTTCCGACAGCACCAGCCCCGGCGCCGCGCCGTGGCCGAGACGCTCCTCCGGCACAAAGGCCGCGCCCATGCGCCGGCGCTCCGAAATCCCCGCATGACCGGCATCGCGACCGCGCAGCTTCACGTCACCGGCCTTGTCCTGCAGCACTTCACCGGAAACCGCCTCGAAAAGCTCGCCCTGGCCGTTGCCCGCCACACCGGCAATGCCGATCACTTCGCCCGCCCGCACATCGAGCGAGATGTCGCGCAGCGGCATCGCAAAGGGTGTGGCCGGTGCCCGCGACAAGTGATCGATCTGCAACAGCACCGCGCCCGCCGACCCTTCGGCGGGAAGCCGTTCAACGCCCTTCACTTCGGTGCCCACCATCATGTTGGCCAGCGATGTGGCGGTTTCCTCGCGCGGATTGCAATGGCCGACAACCTTGCCGTGGCGCAACACCGTCGCCCGGTCGCACAGCCGCTTCACCTCGTCGAGCCGGTGCGAAATGTAGAGGATCGACTTTCCTTCCGCCTTCAGCCGCTCCAGCGTCTCGAACAGCTTGTCAGCTTCCTGCGGCGTCAGCACGGAAGTCGGTTCGTCGAGAATGATGAGCTCAGGCTTTTGCAGCAGGCAGCGGATGATTTCGATGCGCTGGCGCTCGCCGACAGACAGGTCACCGTCCATGGCCTGCGGATCAAGCGGCAGACCGTAGGATTGCGACAGGCGCCGCGCCTCTTCGGCGATGGAGGCGATGGGCGAAGACCCATCCAGCGACAGCGCGATGTTCTCGGCCGCCGTCAGCGCCTCGAACAGCGAAAAATGCTGGAACACCATGCCGATGCCAAGCTGGCGGGCGTGGCTTGGCGAGGTGATGCGGACAGGCTGCCCCTTCCAGAGGATGTCGCCCGAATGCGGCTCCAGCGAGCCGAACAGCATCTTGACGAGTGTGGATTTTCCGGCGCCGTTTTCGCCCAGCAGCGCGTGGATTTCACCCTTCCCGATCGTCAGGTCCACATGATCGCAGGCCGTGAGCGAGCCGAAAATCTTGGTCAGCCCCCGCACGTCGAGCAGGCGCGTCTCCTCTGAAGGCGGGGTGTCAGCCAAACGGTCTCTCCTGTTCCCCACTGCTCTGTCCGGTCATGCTAAACCGGAACGTCGGGCGATGATTATGGTATCCGCCCTTGAAACAGCTTCAATATTTTGGTGGCCCTTTCAAGGGATCAGCACGGTTGTCCCGGTGGTTTTGCGCCCCTCCAGGTCACGGTGGGCCTGAGCGGCATCCTCCAGCGCATAGCGCTGGTTAACGTTGATGGTGACAATGCCGCGCGAGACCAGGTCGAACAGCTCACCGGCCGCCCTTTCCAGGTCCTCTCGCTTTGCCACATAGGTGAACAGCGTCGGCCGCGTGGCATAGAGACACCCCTTTTGCGACAGCAGTCCCATGTTGAAATTCTCGATCGGTCCGGATGACTGCCCGAAGCTGACGAACAGGCCAAAGGTGCGCAGGCAGTCCAGCGACCCCGGATAGGTATCCTTTCCGACTGAATCGTAGACAACGGCACATTTGCGCCCCTCTGTCAGGCGGGAAACCTCGGCGGCGAAATCCTCGTCGCGGTAATTGATGACGTGATCGTAGCCGTGGGCCAGGGCGAGCGCGATCTTGTCGGGTGAACCGGCGGTGCCGATCATGCGCGCGCCGAGATGATGGCCCCATTGTCCGGCGATGAGACCGACGCCACCGGCCGCCGCATGGAACAGCACCTCGTCACCCGGCTTGACCGCGTAGGTCCGGCGCAGCAGGTACCATGCGGTCATGCCCTTGAGCATCATGCCGGCCGCTTGCTCGTCGCTGATGCCGTCGGGCACCTTCACCAGCCGGTCGGCGGCAATGACCCTGTACTGGGCATAGGCGCCGATGGTCGCCGCATAGGCCACCCGGTCGCCTGCCTTGAGTGACGTCACGCCCTCGCCCACGGCTTCCACCACACCGGCTCCCTCATTGCCCGGCGAAAACGGCAGGCCGTTGGGCGCCGGGTAGAGCCCGGTGCGGAAATAGGTGTCGATGAAGTTCAGGCCGATCGCCGTGTGGCGCACCAGCGCCTCGCCGGGGCCGGGAGACGGAACCGGCGCATCCTCGTAGGAAAGAACGTCCGGGCCGCCCGTCTTGTGGATGCGGATTGCTTTTTGCATGGCTCAGCCAGCCTTTCTGCCAAGTGTGGGAATAAATTGCATGATGGCGCCGATCACGTAGAGATAAAGGCCGGTGACCATGATGCCGGTCCGTGTCAGCGCGTCGGCCTCCAGACCCTGGACCAGCGCCACGACTCCGAAGGCACACCACGCGAGAAAGACCGGGAGATTCACGGGGCGAAGCCGCTTCACACGCACCGGATGCAGGAAGTGGATCGGAACGAAACTCAGCACCGCCGAGACCAGCACCACGGCAAACGACGCCCACTCGCCCGGCTGGATGACGAACAGCGTGAACACGACCATGTTCCAGACGACCGGGAACCCCTTGAAGAAATTCTCCTTCGTCTTCATCGAGGTATCGGCATAGTAGATCGCGCTGGAGATCACGATGATGGCCGCCGAGAGGAAGGACAGCCCCTCGCCCATGAAGCCGCGATTGTAGAGCGCGAAGGCGGGAATCAGCACGTAGGTCACGTAGTCGATGATGTTGTCGAGCATGTCGCCCGACCATGTCGGAAGAACCACCTTCACCTGAAGCTTGCGCGCAATCGGCCCGTCGATGCCGTCGACGAACAGCGCCAGCCCCAGCCACAGGAACATCGCCGTCCAGTTCTTCTCGGAAGCGGCGACCAGCGACAGGAACGCCAGGAACGATCCCGACGCCGTCAGCAGGTGAACGGAGAAGGCCTTGGCTTGTGGCCAATCCACCTTCTTTCCGCTCGGCCGGGAGAAGAAAGGCGGCTTCAAGCCACACCTCCTTGCCGGTTCCTGCCGGGTGCCCTCATTACGCCCTCCACCGTTTGCCGGACGTTAGAGCAGGAACGGCAACAATGCCAAGACCATTTGCCACCCCGGCAATCATTGCCCTGTGACGGCCCGGTGACCTATATCCGTCTGGTGACTGGTAACGGCGATCGCACCATGGCTGATATGCAAACCGACATTCTGGTGGCCGGCACCGGCCCGGCGGGGCTGGTGGCAGCCTTGGCAATGGCTGAAACCGGCCGCGGGGTGGTGCTGGCGGGTCCGCCCGTCAATCGGGGCGACGGCCGGACCACGACCATCATGATGCCCGGCATGAGGCACCTGGAACGGTTCGGGCTGGTTGAGGACCTGATGGAGGCCGGCGCGCCGCTGCGCTTCATGCGCCTGGTGGACGCGACGGGCCGCCTGCTGCGCAGCCCCACCGTCACCTTCCGCGCCACCGAGATCGGCGAGGACGCTTTCGGCTACAACATTCCCAACGCCGCGCTCAATGATGCGCTCGGCAAGGCGGTCACAGCCACTGCGTCCATCCGCCGGATCGAAAGTTCCGTGACGCAATGGGTGCTGGAACCGGACCATGCGCGGGCCACGCTGGGCGACGGGACGGTCGTCAGCGCCCTTTTGGCGGTCGCCGCGGACGGGCGCAACTCTCCGGCCCGCGAGGCTGCCGGAATTGCCGTGCGCCACGGCAGCCTGCCGCAGGCGGCCCTGGTGCTGGCCTTTGCCCACACGCGTCCCCATGACGGCATTTCCACCGAGTTTCATACACCGCAAGGTCCCTTCACGCAGGTTCCGCTGCCCGGCCCGATGCGTTCCAGCCTTGTCTGGGTCTGCGATCCTGCCGAGGCCGCGCGGCTGGCCGCCCTGCCGCGCGCGGTGCTGTCGCGCACCATCGAGGATCGCATGGAGTCGATGCTCGGCAAGGTGACGGTGGAGACGGACGCGCAGGTCTTCCCGCTGACCACCGCCCTTCCCGCGCGTTTCGCAGCCAGCCGCGTTGCCCTGGTCGGCGAGGCGGCACACGTCTTCCCGCCCATTGGCGCCCAGGGCCTCAATCTCGGCCTGCGCGATGTGCGCGATCTCGCCAAGGTGACCCATGACGCGCAAGATCCCGGTGCCGACGCTGTTCTGGCTGCCTATGACCGTGCCCGGCGCCCCGACATCATGGCGCGCTCCGGCGCGGTCAACGCACTCAACCGCTCGCTGCTCTCCGGCATGCTTCCGGCCCAGATGGCGCGCGGCATCGGCATCGGCCTTCTCGGCGCCTCCGGCCCGTTGAGAGGTTTCTTCATGCGCGAAGGCATGGAGCCCGGCTCCGGTTTCGGCAGCTTTGGCCGCTCGTTACGGGAAAAGGTCCGGCGGCAGGAACCCGCCGGTGATGAGCAGTAGCAACCCGGTCACGCTCAGCACGGACAAGGTCGTCGTGACAAGGATCGTGGCGGAGGCCTGCTCGACCCACTCGCCATATTGCTGGCCGATCACGAAGACATTCGTGGCCGTCGGCAGGCCCGCCAGCAGCACGGCCGAATAGACCCAGACAGGATCGAAATTGCCGACCCAGCTCAGCGTGACATAGCAGAGCGCTGGGTGAACGATCAGCTTCAGGGGAACGATCAGGCCAATCTCCGGCGGGATTTTCTTCAGCGGACGCAGCGCCAGCGTCACGCCCATGACGAAAAGCGCGCAGGGAGCAGCAGCATTGGCGAGATATTGCAGCAGCCGGTCCACCGGAAGCGGAGCCTTGAGATTCAGGGCCGCAGCCGTCACACCGGCAATTGTCGCCAGAATAAAGGGATGCAGCAGGATCTTGCGTACAATGCCGGTGGCGACCTGCAACGGCGTCTCGTCGCGCCCTCCGGCCAGCCCCATCATCATCGGGGCGATGGCGAAATGCAGGACATTCTCGAAGCAGAAGATGAGTGCGACCGGCACCGCCGCTTCCTGGCCGAGCGCCAGCAGCGCAAGCCCCGGCCCCATGTAGCCGATATTGCCGTAGGCGGCGGCCAGCCCCCGGACCGTGCTGGACGGGATTTCACCGCCCGTGCGGATGACCGACGTGACGAACATCACGGTAAAGATCACATAGGTCGAAAAGACCGAGCCGAAAATGTAGCCCCACTCGGTGAGCTTCTCGATCGGTGTCTTGGACAGCAGCTGGAAAAACAGTGCCGGAAGCGCGATGTAGATGATGAAGGTGTTCATCCATCCCGCTTCGGCGAGCGGACGGCGCGTGATGCGGGCGACGATGAATCCGAGCAGGATCAGCCCGAAGAATGGCAGGACGAGCCCGATCACATCGCTCATGTCAAATACCCGCTCCGCCTGCCCTCTGCCCTCCCCGCCGCTGCAGGGACGCGGGGGCTATAACACAGCTTGATTGTCTTGGTCATGCACCGGCGGCACTGTTTTCCTCATGCGCAGATGAAACCGGACTGGTCCGAACCGCCTGAACGCCCCCGTTCAGACGCAGTTCACGCATGGTCCGCTCCTATGGTCAGGCCGCGCAGGCATGGATATGCTCTGTGCTGCGCTTCACAGTGGAACCGGCCGGGCACTTGTAAGCTTCGATGCACGGCGGAATGGACCGCAAACGGAGGTCGAGATGAGCCATCGCCTGACAGAACTGCCCCGGCGCATCCTCGCCATCGTCTTCCTCTGTGCCGGTCTTGCAATGGCCGCCGGACAAGCATCGGCCCAGATCATGCCCGGGCAAGGCAAGGGATGGCTGACCATTGCCAGCCGCACCGCTCCCAATGATGCGATCACCCTCGCCCGGTCCTATGCTGCTCGCTTTCCGACCGCTGCGGTCTTTTCCTCCAGCAACGGATATTTCGCCGTCACGCTTGGCTGGATGGACACGCAGGACGGCTTTACGCTGCTGAACCGGCTCGTTTCGACCGGTGCGGTGCCGCCGGATACATACTTTACCGCCGGGCAGCGCTACGTGAACGCCATTTGGTCGGCATCGGGCGTGCCCAGCTCCAACCGCTCCGCCTTCCTGCGGGCGACATTCATCACCAACGCACCGCCGCCCCCGCCAACGCCCAGCGTCTCGAACGTGCCCGCGCGCAGCGCCATCGTTGCCGGATTGCGTATCAGCGGCGACAATTACCTGTCACTTCGCTCCGGCCCGTCCACCAGCAACCCGGAAATCGCGCGCATGCTGGAGGGTACCCGCGTCACCATCACCGGCACCTCGGGCAAATGGCAACTCGTGACACTGCCGAACGGGATGCGCGGCTGGGCTTTCGGCAAATATTTGCGCGACTTCCATGTCCCGGTCATCACGCCGGACCCTGACCCGTCCCGGCCGATTGCCGGAGTGCCAGTCATCACGCCGGACGAACCTCCCACCGCAGACAATCAGCCCGGTACGCCTGCGCAAAATCCGGGGCCTGGCAACCCGCAAGACGGCAAGGTGGCGGCCAATGCAGCCGATCAGGACACCACCCCGCCCGCACCCGTGAAGCCGGTCGGCGACCAGAAGCGCGTCGCCCTCGTCGTCGGAAATTCCGACTATGCCAACACGGTCAAGCTTGCCAATCCGCGCAACGACGCGACGGCGCTGAAAGCCAAGCTTGAGGGTCTGGGCTTCAAGGTCGTGGAGAGCTTCGATGCGGACAAGCAAGGTTTTGAGTTGGCGGTGCGCGAATTCATTCGCGAGCTGGAAGGCGCCGATGTCGCGCTGTTCTTCTATGCCGGCCACGCCATGCAGGTGAACGGCCGCAACCACCTCATTCCGATTGATGCCAAGCTGGAGGATTCCACAGCCATCGACTTCGAGACCGTCGATCTCGGCGTCATCCTGAACTTCATGAATGCCGAAAACCGCATTTCCATCGCGCTTCTCGATGCCTGCCGCGACAACCCCCTGTCGCGCCGGTTCCAGCGCGTGCTGGGCCCCTCGCGTTCCGCCTTCATCGGCCGCGGGCTTGCCGCGCCGGCGACCGGCGCGGGCGAGGTCCTGATCGGCTTTGCCACGGCGCCGGGCGAAGTGGCGCTCGACGGCGAAGGCGCCAACTCGCCCTTCACCACAGCGCTTCTCAAACACATCGGCGCCCCGGATCTGGACGTGGAACTGATGCTGAAGCGCGTGCGCCAGGACGTTTACGACCTCACCAACAAGGAGCAGGAACCCTGGGTCAACTCGGCGCTGCGCCGCGAGTTCAAGTTCAACCCCGGCTGACGCGTGCGTCATGCCTATTGATCGCAGGTGGCTTCAGGTCCATTTAAGGACCGAAAGGCAGACATCATGCACAAGCTGAACGAGGCGAAATTCCGGATCGGCCAGGTGGTCAAGCACCGCCTGTTCCCCTTTCGCGGGGTGATCTTCGATGTTGATCCGGTGTTTGCCAATACCGAGGAATGGTATCAGGCGATCCCGGCCGATGTGCGGCCGCGCAAGGATCAGCCTTTCTACCATATCTTCGCGGAAAACGCGGAATCCGAGTACGTGGCCTACGTATCGGAGCAGAACCTCGTGCCTGATGAATCGGGTGATCCGGTGCGCCACCCGCAAGTGGCCGAACATTTCGGCGAGCGCGTCGGCAACATCTACCAGAACCGGACGACATCGATGCACTGACGGGTAATCCGCCAATGTCCGGAAAGGAAAACGGGGCCGCAAGGCCCCGTTCGCATGTCAAACCAGGTCAGACCGGACTCAGTTGGCCTTGCCCTTGGCCTTGTCCTGCTCTTCCTTGAGCTTCTTGGCGAATTCTTCCGAACGCTTGGCAATCTCGTCCTGAAGCTCCTTCTGGCGGGCCTCGTAGTCGGACTGCTGGATCGGCTCGCCGTCATAGGCGTCGGAGAAGCCCTTGAGCGAAACCTTCACCGGGGTCGGCTGGTTCTGGAAGTTCACCGCCGTGATCGTCAGCTCGCTGCCGCGCTTCAGCGCAGAAATCAGTTCGTCGCTGAGCGGGGCTTCGGCCACGCAGCTCGGATTCGGCTGGATCGGGCAGATCACGTAGTCGAGCTTGGCGGTCTTGCCGCCATCGATCTGCAGGCCGACACCGGGCGGCAGCATGCGCATCGGCGGAACGGTGATCTGGAGGACGCGGCGCGTAGCCTTGCCGGTGAGCTCGATCAGCGAAAGGGCGACCAGAAGCTGGCCGGATTCCTTGGCCATCTTGATGTTCTGCACGTTGCAGACATCGGTGTCCTTCTGCTTCTGGCAAAGCTTGAACCAGCCTTCCGGCGGCTGCTGCGGTGCCTGCTGTGCGGCAGCCGGGGTCGCGAAGGTCATGCCGGCGGTCGCGGCCACCATGGCAAACTGCGTCAGTGCAGTCGTCAGCTTCATCATCATCTCCAGTCCTCTGGTCCAGACCGCGCCAGTATCGCGCGTCGTGGTCTAGTGTTGCCGAATTAAGGCATTAGCAAGGCCCGCAACGGCAACGCGCGCCAGCCCGTGTTTCCCCGGCGTGTTACACCGACATGGCCCCAGAATCCAGCCCTGCACGGTACGCCAAGCCGGATAGTACCCCAGCGGCAACGCCGCGCGCATCACCCTGGCGGCAACGCCGCTGCCACTCTGTCGCCGCTGCCTCAAAGCGATTTGCGGATCATGCTAGGGTCGGGACCGACGAATCACGGCAACAAGCAAGGGAAGCCACCATGAGACATGCCGGCCGGATTGCCGCATTCCTGATGAGCGCCCTCGCCGCGCTGGCTTCCGCGCATGCCGAACCAGTCCATGCCATCGCCATGCACGGCGAACCGCAGTTGCCTGCCAGCTACACCCATTTCCCCTATGCCAATCCGCAAGCGCCCAAGGGCGGAACGGTCACCTATCCGGTGTTCGGAACGTTCAATTCGCTCAATCCCTTCATCGTGCAGGGCGATGCGGTGCGCGGCCTGTTTGACCAGGAATTCGGCTACAACGTGTTTGAAAGCCTGCTTGCCCGCTCGCGCGACGAGGCCTTCACGCTCTATCCGCTGATCGCAAAAAGCCTTGAGACCGACCATGAGCGCAGCTTCATCGAGTTCACGCTGGATGAACGGGCGAAATTCTCCGACGGCAAGCCGATCCGCCCGGAAGATGTGCTCTTTTCGATGAAGCTGCTGTCTGAGAAAGCCCGGCCGCTCTACAAGCGCTGGATCGGCCTCGTCGAAACGATGGAAAAGACCGGCGGCGACAAGGTGCGGTTCACCTTCAAGCCAGAAGCCGACCGGGAACTGCCGCTGCTTCTGGCGCTTCTCCCGATCCTGCCGGAACACGCTACCAATTTTGACACCTTCGACAGGACAACGCTGGAGCCGATGGTGGCAAGCGGCCCCTACACCATCACCAGGGTGCAGCCCGGCGAATCCCTGACGCTGACACGCAACAAGGACTATTGGGCCAAGGACCATCCCTCCAAGGCCGGGTTCGACAACTACGACGAGATCAAGCTTCTCTATTTCCGCGAGGACGGCCCGATGTTCGAGGCGTTCAAAAAGGGCATCGCCGATGTCTTCCCGGACAAGGATCCGGTGCGCTGGAAGCAGGAATACGGCATTCCGGCCGTCGCCGAAGGGCGCATCATCAAGGGTGATTTTCCAGAGCAGCTTCCCTCCGGCATGTACGGTTTCGTCTTCAACACCCGCCGCGACATGTTCGCGAACAAATCGGTGCGCAAGGGGCTGGCCGGACTGCTGGATTTCGAGTGGATCAACCGCACCCTCTATGACGGGGCCTATACGCGCACGAAAAGCTTTTTTGACGGCTCGGAACTGTCGTCGCGGGGCCATCCGGCAAGCGAAGCAGAAAAGGCGCTGCTCGCCCCCTATACAGAGGCTGTCGAGCCTGCCGCCATGGAAGGGACGCTTGAACCGCCAGTGTCCAATGGTTCGGGCCGCGATCGCACGTTCATGCGCGCCGCCTTCGAGGAGCTGAAGAAGGCCGGCTACACGATGAAGGACCGGCAACTGACCGGCCCGGACGGCAAGCCGCTGCGCTTCGAGATCCTGCTCAACGGCAAGAACGGCATCGGACTGGCCTCCGCGTGGCAGCGCAGCCTGCAACCCCTTGGCATCACGGCGGAGCTGCGCAGCGTCGACAATTCGCAATACCAGCAGCGCATCCAGACCTATGACTATGACGTGATGTTGCAACTCTACACGTCGTCCTTGTCACCCGGTGCCGAACAGGTCGGCCGCTGGGGCTCATCCTCGCGCGACCAGGACGGCACCTACAATTTCGCCGGTGTTGCCAATCCGGCCATCGACGCAATGATTGCCGCGCTCGTCAGTGCGCGCTCCCAGGAGGACTTCGTGTCGGCCGTGCGCGCCTATGACCGGGTGCTGCTATCCGGCCACTATCTCGTGCCGCTGTTCCATCTGGAAGGGCAGCGCGTCGCCCATTCCAGTGCGATCCACCACCCCGAAAAGACGCCGCTTTACGGCTATCAGCTCCAGACTTGGTGGCGCGAATGACCACTCCGCAGCCCGCCAATGGTGAAATCCGCCGCCTGTTGGACATCATGGCGGCGCTGCGAACCCCCGTCACCGGCTGCCCGTGGGATCTGGAGCAGGATTTCTCCACCATCGCACCCTACACCATCGAGGAAGCCTACGAAGTGGCCGAAGCCATCCGCCTCGGTGACATGCTGGAACTGCGCGACGAACTGGGCGACCTGCTGCTCCAGGTCGTCTTTCATTCCCGCATGGCCGAGGAAGCCGGTGATTTCGCCTTCCCCGATGTGGTCGACGCCATCTGCGCCAAGATGATCCGCCGCCACCCGCATGTGTTTGGCGATGGTGGCGCGGACAGTCCGCAGTCGGTGAAGAAGACCTGGGATCAGATCAAGGCCGCCGAACGCGCCGGAAAGCGCGCCGAACGGATCGCCAGGGGTCTTGACCCGGAGCCCGGCGGCAAGGGCTTTCTCGATTCCGTCCCCGCCGCCCTGCCCGCGCTGAGCCGCGCGCTGAAGCTTCAGGAACGCGCGGCGCGCGTTGGCTTCGACTGGAAGGAAACCGGCCCCGTGATCGACAAGATTGCCGAGGAAATCGGCGAATTGCGCGAAGCGGTGGAAAACGGCGACACCGGACATGCCCGCGCCGAGTTTGGCGACGTGCTGTTCGCGCTCGTCAATCTCGGCCGCCATCTCGGAATCAACAGCGAAGAAGCCCTGCGCGGCACCAATGCCAAGTTCGCCCGGCGTTTTCATGCCGTCGAGGAAGCACTCACTGCGCGCGGTGATACACTGGAAGATGCCACGCTGGACGAGATGGAAGCGCTCTGGCAGGACGCAAAGAAAACGGAGCCGTGATGGCTGAATTCCGGCCCGTTCAGTCTTCCAGGCCGGACTTGCGCTCGCGCGGACGGCGCCCATGCACCCGGTCAAGGATTTCATCTGCCGTCGCATCGGGCACCTTAAGTGACAGCTCCACGCTTCCGTCAGGGCCGTTCTTGCGCTTGATCACGCTGGCATGGCTGTAAATCCAGTCGAGCAGCTTTAGCTGATCCGGTTTCAGCTTGACCACAAGCGGAACCAGAAGGCCGGAAATCCGCGATTCAATGGCCCCCATCAACTGGTCCGTGCCCTCGCCGGTGACGGCGGATACGGGCACAGGGCGCGCAACGTCTTCCATCGTCAGGCGCTCGGCCATCAGCCGGTCGCGCGTCTGGCCGTCCAGCAGGTCGATCTTGTTCCACACTTCCAGCACGTGGCTGCGATCCGACGCATCGACGCCGAGCCCGGCAAGAATGTCCTCCACATCCTGCGCCTGCGCCGCCGTGTCGGGGTCGGAAATGTCGCGCAGATGCAGCACCAGATCGGCCTCCACCACCTCTTCCAGCGTGGCACGGAACGCCGCGACCAGATGGTGCGGCAGGTCGGAGATGAAACCGACCGTGTCGGACAGGATGATCGTCGCACCATGCGGCAGCCGGACGCGGCGCAATGTCGGGTCCAGTGTGGCGAACAGCATGTCCTCTGCCATGACGCCCGCACCGGTCAGCCGGTTGAAGAGCGTCGATTTTCCGGCATTGGTGTAGCCGACGATGGCAACGACCGGATAAGGCACCTTTTTGCGCTTGGCGCGATGCAGGTCACGCGTGCGGCGCACCCGTTCCAGTTCACGTTTGAGCTTGATGATCTTGTCCTGGAGGATGCGCCGGTCCGCCTCGATCTGGGTTTCGCCCGGACCGCCGAGGAAGCCTGCGCCGCCGCGCTGGCGCTCAAGGTGGGTCCAGCTTCGCACCAGCCGCCCCTTCTGGTATTCCAGATGGGCAAGTTCGACCTGCAACACGCCTTCCTTGGTGCGCGCCCTGCGCCCGAAGATTTCCAGGATAAGGCCGGTGCGGTCCAACACCTTGGCCTTGAATTCACGTTCCAGGTTGCGCTGCTGCACGGGCGTCAGCGGATGATCGACAATCACCACCTCCACCTCGCCTTCGGCAATGATCTCGGCCGCGGCCTCGATCTTGCCGGTTCCCAGCAGCGTCGCGGCGCGCGGTTGCGGCACATTCACCAGTTCGGAATGGACGATGTCGAGGTCGATGGCGAGCGCCAGTCCGCAAGCCTCTTCAAGTCGGGCCTGCGGGGAACGGTCGAGACGCGGACGGGACGGCTCGCTGCCGGGGGCATGCTTCTCGCGCGGTGCCGGAACCAGCGGTACCAGCACCACGGCGCGCACGGGCTTGGCCTTGCGGTCGATACCGCCCGCCGGGCCCTGGCCAATGCCTGAGGTGTCACCCAATCAGTCGGCGCTCTCTTCGCTTTCAAACATCTGCACAGGCTGGCTGGGCATGATGGTCGAAATGGCGTGCTTGTAGACAAGCTGGGAATGGCCGTCGCGGCGCAGCAGCACGCAGAAATTGTCGAAGGACGTCACGACGCCGGTCAGCTTGACGCCGTTGATCAGGAAAATCGTGAGGGGATTCTTGTGCTTGCGGACCGTATTGAGAAACAGGTCCTGAAGGTTTTGCGATCGTTCAGCCATCGTCGTTCTTTCGCCGGCCGTTCTTTCTTGTCTTGCTGGCGCCGGGGCCGGTCGTCACGCCAGTCAAAATCGGGACGGAATGGCACACGGGTACACACAAATAAAACATTCCGCCTCTTGTTCCGGTATCAAACCATGGTCTTTTCCGCAATGTCAAAGAAAGCCTGACGGAGCGAAAGTGCAATCGATCCGGGTTCTCCATTGGCGATTGTCACGCCGTCCACGGTTACCACCGGCATGACGAGGGTGGTCGCGGCGGTGATGAAAACCTCGCGCGCCTGCTGGGCCTCCTCCACGCTGAAGGGCCGCTCCTCGATGGCAAGGCCGAGCGAAGCGGCAACATCAAAAAGCGTGGTCCGCGTCACGCCGCGCAGGATGCCGTATTCGGCCGGCCGGGTCACAAGGATACCGTCCTTGGTGATGATCCAGGCATTGGTGGCCGCACCCTCTTTCACATAGCCGTCGTCATCGACAAACCAGGCCTCCTGTGCGCCTTCCTGCTTGGCGATCTGGCGGGCCAGCACGTTGGGCAACAGGCCGACCGTCTTGATGTCCACCCGCTCCCAGCGGTTTTCGGGAACCGTGATGACGGCAATGCCCTTTTGTGCCCGCGCCGCCGCCGCCGCCGGGCTGGTGCGCTTGGCCGTGATGACGAGCGCCGGCCGCACCATCGGATTCGGGAACACGTGGTCGCGCGGCGCAACCCCGCGCGTCACCTGCAGATAGACCATGCCATCGCGGATGCCGTTGCGGCGCACCACTTCCCGCATCACCGTTTCCAGCGCCGAGCGGTGCATGGGCCAGGCAATCCCGAGTTCGCCCAGCGACCGGTCGAGACGGTCCAGATGGCGGCTCATGTCGACGATGAAGCCGCGCGCCACCTCGCAAACCTCATAGACGCCGTCGGCGAACTGGTAACCGCGATCCTCCACATGGACCACGGCGTCGCGGTGGGCGGCATACCGGCCGTTGACATAGGCTATGCGGGGCATTCGGGAGACTCCGGAGGCTGACAAAAAGGGAGAGATTCAGAAGAATTCGAGGCTGACGCGGAACATCTGTTCCACCTGTTTGACCGCCGATTGCAACGCGAAGATCACCACCCTGTCGCCGGGCTTGATCTTGAACGCCCCGGATGGCTTGATCGCCTTGCCATCGCGATAGACCGCGCCGATGCGCATTCCGTCCGGCAGCTCCAGGTCGCGCAGGGCCGAGCCGACAAGCGGCGAGGTTTCCATGGCTTCCGCCTCGATCACTTCGGCTGCACCGCGCTGCACCGAGTGCACCGCGCGGATGCGCCCACGCCGCACATGCTGGAGCACGCGCGAAATGGTGATATTGCGCGGGTTCACGAAGGCATCGATGCCGAGGCTGCGAGTGAATTCGTGGAAGCTCGGATTGTTGATGAGCACCAGATTGGCCTTGCAACCCATCCGCTTGCCCATCGCCGAAACAAGGATGTTCACCTGGTCATTGTTGGTCAGCCCGATGATGAGATCGCTCTCGCTCACATCGGCTTCGGCCAGCAGCCGCTGGTCCAGCGCATCTCCATGCAGCACGATGGTATGGCGCAACTCGTCGGCAATCTCGACAGCCCGCTCGCGCGAGGCCTCGATGATCTTGATACGCGCCTTTTGCTGGCGCTTTTCCAGCTCACGCGCGACATAGAGGCCGATATTGCCGCCGCCGACGATCACGATGCGCCGCGCCTCGCTCTCCTCATGCCCGAACAGCGCGAGTGTGCGCCGGATCTGGCTCTGCTCCACCACCACATAGGCGACATCGCCGGCAAAGATCTGGTCGGCCGAATGGGGAATGAACAGCTTGCCGTCGCGCGAAATGCCGACGACCGTCGCCGGAAGGTCCGGAAAAAGTTCTGTCAGCTGCGACAGCGGCGTATTGATGACCGGGCATTCCTCCATGCACTCGATGGCGATGGAGGCGACATTCCCGTCAGCGAAGCTCACCACATCGGTGGCGCCGGGCAGCGCGATCCGGCGCAGCACCATGTCGCCCACTTCCATCTCCGGCGAGATGATGACGTCGATGGGCATGTGGTCGCGCGAAAACAGGTCGGAATAGTGTTTGCGCAGATAGGCCTGCGAGCGCACGCGGGCAATCTTGGTCGGCACGTTGAACAGCGAATGGGCGACCTGACAAGCGACCATGTTCACTTCATCATACAGCGTCACCGCTATGATCATGTCGGCCTGCTGCGCACCCGCCGCTTCCAGCATTTCGGGGTGCGAACCATGGCCGACAAAGCCGCGCACATCCAGCGTGTCACGCACCTGACGGATCAGCTCCGGCGACGTGTCGATCATGGTCACGTCGTTTTCTTCGGCCGCCAGACGTTCGGCAATGCCGTATCCGACGCGACCGCCCCCGCAAATGATGACACGCATCCGTCCGGCTCCCTCAAACGCCCAGCGACTTCAGTTTCCTGTGCAAGGCGGAGCGTTCCATACCAATGAATTCCGCGGTGCGCGAGATGTTGCCGCCAAAGCGGTTGATCTGCGCAATCAGGTAATCGCGCTCGAACATTTCACGCGCCTCGCGCAAAGGCAATGCCATGATGTGCTGGTCGCTCTGGCCCGGCGTCTTCGGCATCATGTCGCCGATTTCGGCCGGCAGCAGGTCAGCCGTGATGGTCGCTTCCGGGTCCTCGCCGCGCGACAGGATCATCAGCCGCTCCACATTGTTGCGCAACTGGCGCACGTTGCCCGGCCAGTTGTGGGCCTGCAACACGGCCATCGCATCATTGCCGATCCGGCGCGGCTTGATGCCGGCCTGCCGGGCCACCTGCCCGACGAAATAATCGACCAGATAGGGAATGTCCTCGCGCCGGTCGGCGAGCGGCGGCACCATCACCGGAACCACGGCAAGCCGGTGGTAAAGGTCTTCGCGGAACCGGCCGTCAGCGATCATCGCTTCGAGATTGCGGGCAGTGGAGGCAAAGATGCGCACATCCACCTTCACCCGGCGCGTACCCCCCACCCGCTCGAACTGCTGGTCCACCAGAACCCGCATGATCTTGTTCTGCGTCTCGCGCGGCATGTCGGCCACTTCGTCGAGATAGAGAATGCCGCCATGAGCCTCTTCGAGCGCACCGACCTTGCGTTCGCCGCCATTGGATTCGGTGCCGAAAAGTTCGATTTCCATGCGCTCCGGCGTAATCGCGGCGGCGTTGATGGTCACAAACGGCCCGCCCGCCCGCGCGGACTGGGCGTGGATGGCCCGCGCCACAGCCTCCTTGCCCGATCCCGAAGGCCCGATGATCATCACGCGGCTGTTGGTCGGCCCCACCTTCTCGATGGTCTGGCGCAATTGCAGCATGGCTGCGGACCCGCCGACCAGTTCGAAGGAATCGGTCGTCCGCTTCTTCAGGTCGATCACTTCGCGGCGCAGCTTGGATGTTTCCAGCGCGCGTTCGGCAATCAGGATCAACCGGTCGGACTTGAAGGGCTTTTCGATGAAATCGTAGGCCCCGCGCCGGATGGCCGAGACCGCTGTTTCGATATTGCCATGGCCGGAAATCATCACGACCGGAAGGTCGGGGTGCAGCTTCTTGACCTCATCCAGCAACGCAAGTCCGTCCAGCTTCGATCCCTGCATCCAGATGTCGAGGAACACCAGGCGCGGCACACGGTCGGCAATCGCTGCCAGAGCGCTGTCGCTGTCCTGCGCTGTGCGTGTCTCATGGCCCTCGTCTTCCAGAATTCCGGCGACCAGGTCGCGGATGTCGGCTTCGTCGTCAACGACCAGGATGTCAGACGCCATGATTCACCTTTTCTTCCTGCCGGCTGCCACCGGTCTTCTCGTCGGATTTCTGCGCATTGTCCGCCACGCCCGCCGCCGGCAGCATGATGCGGATCAACGCGCCGCGCCCGCCGTCGAAATCGGCCGGGGCATCGTGAAGCTCCAGGCTTCCGCCATGGTCCTCGATGATCTTCTTGACGATGGCGAGACCAAGGCCGGTGCCCTTCTCCCGTGTCGTCATGTAGGGCTCCAGCAGCCGGTGGCGGTTGTCGCGGGGCAGCCCGCGCCCGTTATCGGTCACGTTCACCACGATTTGCCCGCCTTCGCGCGCCGCCGAAATGCGGATTTCACCCTTGAGGCCGGGAATGTCGACGCTCGCGCCGTCAATCGATTCGGCGGCATTCTTGACGAGGTTGCCGATCGCCTGCGCCATCAGCCGGTTGTCGAACTTGCCGGTCAGCGGCTCGTCGCCGAAATCGCGCCTGAATTCGATCTCCCCGCGCGAAACCTCCACCAGGAAGCTGGCTTCCTTCAAGGCCTCGCGCAGGTCGGTCAATTCCATGGCGGGCTTGGGCATGCGGGCAAAGGCGGAAAACTCGTCCACCATGCGCCCGATATCGCCCACCTGCCGGATGATCGTGTCCGTACACTGGTCGAAGACCTCGCGATCCTGCGTGATGACCTTGCCGTAGCGCCGCCGGATGCGCTCGGCGGAAAGCTGGATGGGCGTCAGCGGGTTCTTGATCTCATGGGCAATGCGCCGGGCCACATCGGCCCAGGCCGAAGAGCGCTGCGCCGTCACCAGATCGGTAATGTCGTCGATGGTGACCACGTAGGAATGGTCCTCCTCGTCGGATTCCTCCACCGTGATCTGGACATTGTAGGTACGCTCCGCGCCGGAACGGAAGAAGGTCACCTGCTCCCGGTACACCGGGCGGCCGGAATTGCGGGCGATCTCGAAGATGCGCCCGACATGGGGCAGAATCGCCGAGAGGTTCTTGCCCTCCACATCATCGGACCGGATCTGCAACATCTGCTCCGCCGAGCGGTTGGCAATGGAAATGCCGCCGTCGAAATCGACACCGATCACACCTGCGGTCACGCCCGACAGCACGGCTTCAGAAAAGCGGCGGCGTTCGTCGATCTGGTCCTTGGCGGTGACGAGTTCGTCACGCTGGCTTTTCAGTTGCGACAGCATCTTGTTGAACGTATCGCCCAGCGAGGCGACGTCGCCATCCGAACGCCGGACAGGCACGCGCACATCGAGATTGCCGGTCGCCACGTCGTCGGCCGCCCCGATCAACTGCCGGATCGGCCGCACCAGACGGTCGGCAACCGCAATGCCGGTCCAGATGGCCGACAGCACGACCACCATCGTGACACCCAGATAGAGCAGCGCAAAGGCGATCTGTGTGGAGGTCCGGTTCTCCTCCATGCCGCGGTAATCATCGACATTGGTGCGCACCAGTTGGCGCGCCTTGATCACTTCCGGGTCCACGAGCCGCACGGCATAAAGATAAAGGCCCTCCAGCTCGCGCAGCTTGATGATCGACCCGACAATGTTGCGGAAGCGCGGCTCGATCAGTACAGGCCTGCCGTCCTCGGCCTCGGCCACGGCCTCCTTGGGAGGCTCCGGCAGTTCGAAGGACGCCTCTGTGTCGGCCGTCATGATGAACGCGCCGCTGGAATCGATCAGAGCGGCATGGGCCAGCGCCCGGCCATTGGCCTGCTCGGTCAGAAATTTTCGGAAACCGGTCTTGTCGAGGCTGAAGAGAAGCCGGTTCTGGTCCACATCACCGGCCATCGACAGTGTGGTTCCCTGCAGGCCGGCGGCATTTTCGCGCACATAGGCATCCGCGATGGAAAGCGATGAGGTCACGATGGTCTTGGTGCGCATCTCGAACCAGCGGTCGAGGCCACGATCCAGCGTGATCGAGGCAACGATGGCGACAAGGATCGCCGGAATGGCTGCGACGAGCGAGAACAGCGCAACGATGCGCACATGCAGGCGCGCTGCCGCCTTGCCGTGACGCCGCGCCATCAGGATGCGCCGAGCCTCGCGCCCGATCAGCAGGGCAAGCAGCGCAATGAAAAAGGCATTGATGACGATGAGGACGAGTGTCGTCGTCGAATCGGGCTCGATGCCCGTCAGACCCATCAGGATGATGAAGGAAATGATCGAGACAATCAGCGCGGCAGCGACCGCGGCCAGCCCCGGTAAGGCCAGCAGTCTGCGCCCGCTTTCAAGCGGCCCCTTGGCGGATGCCGTGGCGCTGGTCATGAACACCGCACGTCCTGCTTTCCGTATGTCTGCGCCCCGTTGCCAATATGCAACGTAATGTGTCGATTCTGCAACAACTTCCTCAGGCGTGCCTACCGACCCCGCTTGGCAGAAATGCGGCAGCGTCCCGGCGGGGCGCCGATTTCACGGATTGTGGATGATGACCCGGCCGCCCGTCAGGACCGGTTGGTGCGATAGACGTTGACGCCGAGGTCACGGATCTTCTTGCGCAGCGTGTTGCGGTTGAGACCGAGCAATTCTGCTGCCTTGATCTGGTTGCCGCGCGTGGCCGTCATGCACGCAAGCACAAGCGGATACTCGACCTCTTCCAGAATGCGCTGATAGAGGCCGGGCGGGGGAAGCTCGTCGCCGAAGGACTTGAAATAGCGCTGGAGAAAATGCTCGACCGCCTGCGACACGGTCAGTTCCTCGGGAATGAGCGTGCTCTTGTCGCCCGGCGCAGCCGCCGTCGCGCCGGAAAGCTCGCTCTCGACGATCTCGCCGGTGATCTCTTCCTGCGGATAGAGCGCAGCCAGGCGGCGGACGAGATTTTCCAGCTCGCGCACATTGCCCGGCCAGGGATAGCGTTTCATGAGGTCGAGCGCCGCGCCGGAGATGCGTTTGGAGGGCAGGCCCTCGCGTTCACCCGCCTTGAAGAAATGGCGCACCAGATCCGGCACGTCCTCGGCACGTTCACGCAACGGCGGAAGGCGCAGCGGCACCACGTTCAGGCGGTAGAACAGGTCTTCGCGGAAATTGCCCTGGTTGATGGCGACCCGCAGGTCCTTGTTGGTGGCCGCGACGATGCGCACGTCCGTCTTGATCGGCGTGCGTCCGCCCACCGTCGTGTATTCGCCCTGCTGGAGCACGCGCAGCAGCCGGGTCTGCGCCTCCATCGGCATGTCGCCGATCTCGTCGAGGAACAGCGTGCCGCCCTCGGCCTGCTCGAACCGGCCCGTCGAACGGTTCTGCGCACCGGTGAAGGCCCCGCGCTCGTGGCCGAACAGTTCCGACTCGATCAGGTCGCGCGGGATGGCCGCCATGTTGATGGCCACGAAGGGGCCATTGCGGCGGCGGCCATACTCGTGCAGCGCGCGCGCCACCAGCTCCTTGCCGGTGCCGGATTCGCCCATGATCATGACGGTGAGGTCCGTCTGCATCATGCGCGCCAGCATGCGGTAGATGTCCTGCATGGCCGGCGAACGCCCGACCAGCGGCATCGTATCGGGCTGTTCCTCGGCCTGCGTGTCCACCTGCGGGCGGCGCGGCTCCGCCATGGCCCGCTTCACGATGTTGATGAGTTCAGTCAGGTCGAAGGGCTTTGGCAGGTATTCGTAGGCCCCCTTTTCCGAAGCGCGGATGGCCGTCATGAAGGTGTTTTGCGCACTCATCACGATCACCGGCAGTTCCGGACGCGCCTTCTTCATGCGGGGCAGCACGTCGAACGCATTTTCGTCGGGCATCACCACATCGGTAATGACAAGGTCGCCCTCTCCTGCGGCCACCCAGCGCCACAGCGTTCCGGCATTGGAGGTCACACGCACATCATAACCGGCGCGCGAAAGCGCCTGGTTCAGCACCGTGCGGATGGCGGCGTCGTCGTCGGCAACGAGAATGGTTCCGCTCGACATCATTCAATCTCCGAATTCGCTCTTGCGGCGGCTTCCGGAACGGCCGTCGCTTTCCAGGCGGGCATGAGAACGCGGAAGGTCGTTCCGCGCGGGCTGCTGTCGCATTCGATCACGCCGCCATGCTCGCCGACGATCTTGGCCACCAGCGCAAGGCCGAGGCCCGAACCGTTGGTCTTTGTGGTGATGAAGGGATCGAAAATATACGGCCGGATATCATCCGGAACGCCATGGCCGTTGTCGTGGACACAGAACTCCAGCGGCAGCGACACCCGTTCAGCCGAGCCAGGCACCGAAAGCCGGATGCCGGGCCGGAAGGCGGTGGACAGCGTGATGACACCATCATCCCGGTTGCCGATGGCTTCCGCTGCGTTCTTCAACAGGTTCAGGAAGATCTGGACCAGCTGGTCGCGATTGGCGAGCACCGACGGCAGCGACGGATCGTAATCCTCGATGATCTGGACCTTGCGGGCAAAACCGTTCTGCGACAGCGCCTTCACATGGTCGAGCACCACATGGATGTTCACCGGCACGCGGTCGATGGGCCGCTCGTCTGAAAAGATTTCCATGCGGTCGACCAGCGCCACGATGCGATCGGTCTCCTCGGTGATGAGCCGCGTCAGCGCCCGGTCGTCGTCGGAGGCCGAGAGCTCCAGCAACTGCGCTGCGCCGCGGATGCCCGACAGCGGGTTCTTGATCTCATGCGCCAGCATCGCAGCAAGCCCCGTCACCGAGCGGGCAGCACCGCGATGGGTCATCTGCCTGTCGATCTTGTCGGCCATGCTGCGTTCCTGGAACATCACCACGACGGAGCCGGGCAATTCAGGCACCGGCGCAACATAAATGTCCACGACCTTGTCGGTCCCGAGACGCGGCGAGGAAATATCGACCCGATACTCGTTGACCGGAGCGCGGCGTTCGCGCACCTGCTCCACCAGCGCGGCAAGCGGGCTGCCGAAGGGAATGAAGGAGTCCAGTTTGTTGCGCGCCAGGATGGCGGAAGACGAGCGGAAAAAACTCTCCGCATCGGCATTGGCGAAGGAAATGTATCCGTCCGGGCTGACCATGATGACCGGGTGGCGGATCGTGTTCAGCACGATCTGGGCGGGATCGCTGGTGAACCGTCCGGAAGAGCTGGCAGGCAGGCTCATGCTGCCCTCCTTTCAAGAAAATCAGCACCACGCGAGAAGGCCTCGGCCAAGCCCTCGCGGACAGGAGCGGCGTCGGTTCCGGTCATGATCCGGTTGCGCAGCTCCGCCGGGCAATCGGGCACATGGCGTTCCAGATACCAGCCGAGATGCTTGCGCGCCTGCCGGAGGCCCGCTGCCATCCCGTAGAGGTCAAGCATCGCCTGATGATGTTTCAGCACATAAGCGAGCAACGCGTCGCGGCCACAGGGCGCTGCGTGACCGCCGGCATGGCCTGCCTCTCGCGCGATCGCCCCGGCGAGCCAAGGCTGACCATAACTTCCGCGGCCGACCATCACGGCATCGGCACCGGATGCCTCGAGCGCAACGGCTGCATCCCGAAGCGTTTCGATATCACCATTGACCACCAGCGGCACACGGATCGCATCGCGTACGGCCCGCACGGCGGCCCAATCGGCCCTGCCCTTGTAGAATTGCTCCCGTGTGCGGCCATGCACGGTGACCATCGCCACACCGGCCTCCTCGGCATGCTTGGCGATCTGAGGTGCGTTCTGGCACGTTTCATCCCAACCCAGCCGCATTTTCAGCGTCACCGGCACATCAACCGCCGCGACAACCGCCTCAACGAGTCCGAGTGCATGATCCGGGTCGCGCATCAGGGCGGAACCGCAAGCGCCGCCGATGACCTTCTTGGCCGGGCAGCCCATGTTGATGTCAATGATGTCGGCACCGTTGTCCGCAGCAATGCGCGCAGCCTCAGCCAAGGCGCCAGCCTCGCGGCCCGCCAGTTGGACCGACAGGACCATGTCGCCTGCAGGGCGGATGCGCCGCCGCGATTCGTGGCGGCCCCGCGCCAGCTCGCCGCTTGCCACCATTTCAGACACGGTCAGGCCCGCCCCCGCCTGTTGGGCGCGAAGCCGGAACGGCTGGTCCGTCACGCCGGACATGGGCGCAAGGAACACCCGGTTCGGGACCGTGACGGAACCGATGGCCAGCGGCCGGGACAGATGCGAAACGTCAATCATGCCTAATTTTCATGCACACTTATCATTGCCTTATTTCTAGCCATGAGTCCCTGTCATTGCAAACACTCTTTGGCTTTCGCAGCGGCAGGGTTAAATTCCCTTGCGCCGGGACAGCCCTCGCGTAAACCGTTGATAAGGCAGGCGGCAAACTTGCAGGATGAAGCCCGAAGGGACGAGATTGACACCTGAACCGATACAGATTGCAGCCATAATCGTCGCAGCAGGACGCGGCGAGCGTGCTGGTTCTGCCGCTGACGGCCCCAAACAGTACCGGTTGATCGGCGGCAGGCCGGTGATCGCGCTCGGCCTTGAGCCCTTCATTGCCGATTCGCGCATTGGCCGGATCGTGGTCGTGATCCACAAGGACGACCCGGACCTGTTTGCCGGCGCTACGCAGGGTCTCGACCTGTCGCGCGTCATCCTTGTCACCGGCGGGGCCGACCGGCAGGCCTCTGTGCGCAATGGGCTGGAAGCGCTGGCGGGCGAACGGCCGGACCAGGTGCTCATCCATGATGGCGCGCGGCCATTTTGCGACAGCGCTTTGATGAACAGAGTGATGGGCGCGCTGGGCCCCGGGCACGGCGTGATCCCGGCCCTGCCCATTTCCGACACGCTGAAACGCGGCCGGAACGGCATGATCGCTGGAACTGTGGAGCGCGCGGGCCTGTTCGGCGCCCAGACGCCCCAGGCCTTTCCCTTTGCCGCCATTCTGGACGCCCATCACCGTGCCGCGCAGGAAGGTTCCAACGC
The DNA here is from genome assembly GCA_020637755.1 of Brucellaceae bacterium. GTDB lineage: Bacteria > Pseudomonadota > Alphaproteobacteria > Rhizobiales > Rhizobiaceae > Zhengella. The sequence goes on from JACKJW010000008.1 coordinate 54,601, forward strand.
CTTCACCGACGATGCCTCAATCGCCGAATGGGCAGGCCTGCCGGTCCGGCTGGTCGAAGGCGCACCCGGCAATTTCAAGATCACCTGGAGCCGCGACATCGCCGTGGCCGACACGCTGCTGAATGCGGAAAGGCCCGCAAACATGTTTCCCGATGTGCGCACCGGCAACGGTTATGATGTCCACACCTTCGAGGATGGCGACCACGTCTGGCTATGCGGGGTGAAAATTCCCCATGACCGGAAACTCTCGGGCCATTCCGATGCCGATGTCGGCCTGCACGCGCTGACCGATGCGCTGCTCGCCACCATTGGCGCCGGTGACATCGGTACGCATTTCCCGCCTTCCGATCCTCAATGGAAGGGTGCCGCGTCGCACATCTTCGTCGAACATGCGATGAAGCTGGTCCGCGCCAGGGGCGGCCGCATCGCCAATGCCGACATCACGATCATTGCCGAAGCACCGAAGGTCGGCCCGCACCGCGACGCCATGACACAGGCCCTGCAGGCCATGCTCGGCATCTCGCCGGACCGCCTTTCCGTCAAGGCGACGACCAACGAGAAGATGGGATTCGTCGGCCGCCGCGAAGGCATTGCGGCCATTGCCACGGCATCGGTCGTCTATCCGGGAGAATTGCCGGAATGAACAGCGACACGACCGCCCTCGCCGCCGAAGTGCTCGATCTGGCGCGCGCCAGGGGCATGATGATCGCGACAGCGGAAAGCTGCACCGGCGGGCTCATCGCTGGCGCGCTGACGGACATCGCCGGCTCGTCCGATGTGGTGGATCGCGGCTTCATCACCTATTCCAACGAAGCCAAGCAGGACATGCTGGGCGTCCGCGCCGATACGCTGGCAGCCCATGGCGCTGTCTCGGCCGAAACGGCAGCCGAAATGGCATCCGGCGCTCTGGCCCGCTCCCGCGCGTCGCTCGCGGTTTCCGTCACCGGCATTGCCGGACCCGGTGGCGGTTCGGCGGAAAAGCCGGTCGGCCTCGTCTGGTTCGGGCTGGCGCAGGCAGGCAAGACGGCCATCACGCAATCGCAAACCTTTGACGGGCTGGATCGCGCGGGCGTGCGCGCGGCAACCGTTGCCCACGCGTTGCACATGCTGAGGGGCGCGCTAGGCTGAAGGTGCTCCGCCAACCCCGTAGATCGCATCCGCCCTTTTCTCGAACGCTTCGGCGAACAGCCGGAAGGCCCGGTCGAACACCGCGCCCATCACCGCGCCAAGAATGCGACTCTTGAATTCGTAATCGATGAAAAAATGCACCGTGCAGGCGTTCTCGCCACGCGGCTCGAAACGCCATTCATTCGTCAGGTACTTGAACGGCCCGTCGATATATTTGACCGAAATCGTCTCCGCCTCCCGGTCGAGCAGCACCTGGCTGGTGAAAGTTTCGCGGATTGCCTTGTAGCCGACCGTCATGTCGGCGACGATCATCTCGCGGTGATCGCGCTCGCGCCGCGAGCGCACTGCGAGCGCCTCGCACATGGGCAGGAACTCCGGATAGCGCTCGACATCGGCGACCAGCGCGAACATGTCGGAAGCGCTGTGCGCAACCTGTCTCTGGGTCGTAAATTGCGGCATCGGAAATCGTCAGGCAGCCGCGCCGCCGCGCTTCGCGTCACGCGCCGCCTTCAGCCGCGCAAAATCCTCGCCCGCATGGTGCGAGGAGCGCGTCAGCGGTGTGGCCGCCACCATCAGGAACCCCTTGGACCAGGCCGCCGTTTCATAGGACTTGAATTCGTCCGGCGTCACGAAGGCTTTCACCGGATGATGCTTGCGTGTCGGCGCCAGATACTGCCCGATGGTGATGAAATCCACATCCGCCGAACGCAGGTCGTCCATGAGCTGGAGCACCGCGTTACGCTCTTCGCCAAGGCCCACCATGATCCCGGACTTGGTGAAGATCGCCGGGTCAAGCTCCTTCACGCGCTGCAACAGGCGGATCGAGTGAAAATAGCGCGCGCCGGGCCGCACCGTCAGGTAATTGCCCGGCACCGTTTCCAGATTGTGGTTGAAGACATCGGGCTTGGCCGCCACCACGATTTCCAGCGCGCCGTCCTTGCGCAGGAAATCCGGCGTCAGGATTTCGATGGTCGTCTCCGGCGAAGTGGCGCGAATGGCGCGGATCACTTGCGCGAAATGTTCCGCACCGCCGTCGTCGAGATCATCACGGTCCACCGAGGTGATGACAACGTGGGTGAGCCCCATCTGGGCGACGGCCTTGGCGACATTCTCCGGCTCGCTCGCATCCAGCGCATGAGGCTTGCCGGTCATGACATTGCAGAAGGCGCAAGCCCGCGTGCAAATCTCGCCCATGATCATGAATGTCGCGTGCTTCTTGTCCCAGCATTCCCCGATATTCGGGCAGCCCGCCTCCTCGCAAACCGTAACAAGCTTGTTGCCCTTCACGATGGAGCGCGTCTCCAGATAGGTCTTGGAGGTGGGCGCCTTGACGCGGATCCAGTCCGGCTTGCGCTGGATCTCGTTTTCCGGGTTCTTGGCCTTTTCCGGATGCCGCGCGCGCGCTTTTCCGGTGACGGTATCAATGACGGTGACCATGGGATGGATGCTTCCGCTGGTGTCTCGTTCAGGTGCTTGCGGACTTCTTGCCGAAGAACCACAGGATGACAATGGCTCCCAAGGTCGCAACCACGAGATTGCCGAGGAAACCGTAATAGGTAATGCCGAGCAGGCCGGCCAGCGTGCCGCCGACAAACGATCCCGCCACGCCAACAAGGATGTTGGTCAGCAGGCCATGATTGCGGTTCATCGAGCGCTCCGCGATATAACCGGCCAGAAAGCCGATCAGCAGCATGCCGAAAAAGCCGACCCCGGCCATTCCGAGCAATCCGTGTTCCGGTCCGTAAGCATGCATCATGATCAGGCCCCTTTGTAATGGATACCGCGGCAGCGAGCCTCAGCAATCATAGAGATAGGTGAACACGAGCACGTCGTGAACCGTCTGGCCGGTCGGCGAACATTGCCGGTTCTTGTCGCGTGTACCCTCCAGCGTGATCCGGCGCTGGCCATCCGAAACCGGCCCTTCCACGGCATAGATTTGCGGATTGCCGGGGCAATATTTCGAGAACACGCGCGACTGGCCGGAATACCAGCCATTGTCGTTGGTGCCATCAAACAGCAGCGTGCCGCGATGCACGCCGGCGTCCCACAGGCTTTCGCGCGGCTCCTCGTAATAGATCCAGCGCTGGTTGCCGTCGGCCTCCAGCTTCATCACCGAGCCGTTGTGGTCCCAGCAGCTGGCCGCGAGCGTGGGTGCCGATGCAAGCACGGCCATGGACAGCGCGGCGGCGCGCAGACAAGTGTGGAGATCAAGAGGGTTCATGAGCCTGCTCCTTCTGCCTTTGTCCCGCACCCACTGTTCCATGACCGGGCCGAAGCCGCAATGGCATCAGGCGTTCAACACCCGGCCATAGGCATCCAGCACGCTTTCCTTCATCATTTCCGACAGCGTCGGATGCGGGAAGATCGTGTGCATCAGCTCTTCCTCGGTCGTCTCCAGGTTCATGGCGACGACAAAACCCTGGATGAGCTCGGTCACCTCGGCCCCGACCATGTGCGCGCCGATCAGCTGGCCCGTCTTCTTGTCGAAGATCGTCTTGATCATGCCCTGGTCTTCACCGAGCGCAATCGCCTTGCCATTGGCCCCGAACGAGAAGCGGCCGACGCGGATGTCGCGGCCCAGCTCCTTGGCCTTGGCTTCGGTCAGCCCGACGGACGCCACCTGCGGGTGGCAATAGGTGCAGCCCGGTATCATCGACTTGTCCATCGGGTGCACATGCAGGCCCGCAATGTGCTCCACGCAGATCACGCCCTCATGCTCGGCCTTGTGGGCCAGCATCGGCGGACCGGCAACGTCGCCGATGGCATAGATGCCTTCCACATTGGTGCGGCCGAATCCGTCAATGACGATGCAACCGCGGTCGGTCTTGATGCCAAGCGCTTCCAGTCCGAGGTTCTCGATGTTGCCCTGCACGCCCACGGCCGAGATCAGCCGGTCGGCTTCCATCACTTCCGCCTTGCCGTCCTTGGTCTCGACGGTGGCCTTGACCGAGTTGGCACCCTTCTCCACCTTGGAGACCTTGGCGCCGGTGATGATCTTCAGACCGTTCTTCTCCAACTGCTTGCGGGCGATGCCGGAAATCTCGGCATCTTCCACCGGCATGATCTGGTCCATCAGTTCGATCACCGTCACGTCGCAACCCATGGCATTGTAAAAGGACGCAAACTCGATGCCGATTGCACCGGAACCCATGACCAGCAGCTTCTTGGGCAGTTCCTGGGGAACCATGGCCTCGAAATAGGTCCAGATCAGCTTGCCGTCCGGCTCGATGCCGGGCAGCGTGCGCGGGCGCGCGCCGGTCGCAACGATGATGTGTTTGGCGGAATAGTCGCCCTCGCCCTTCACACCCTTCGGCGCCGGGTGCTGCGGCTGCATCGGCGCCTTGGAGGACTTGCCGACGGTGATCTTGCCCTTTCCGGCAAGCTTGGCCTCACCCCAGATGACATCCACCTTGTTCTTCTTCATCAGGTAGCCGATGCCGCCATTCAGCCGCGCCGAGACGCCGCGCGAGCGCTCCACCACAGCCTTGACGTCCGCCGTCACCGTGCCTTCGAGCTTCAGCCCGTAGTTCTTGAAATGGTCGGCATAGTGTTTGATTTCGGCGGAGCGCAGCAGCGCCTTGGTCGGAATGCAGCCCCAGTTGAGGCAGATGCCGCCCAGATGCTCGCGCTCGACAATGGCCGTCTTGAAGCCCAGCTGGGCGGAACGGATGGCGGTGACATAACCGCCCGGTCCCGAACCGATGATGATAACGTCGTAAGTTTCGGCCACGCGCCCTCTCCTTTTTCAAGCCCTGACGGCTCTTTGGGGGATGGCGCGCAGCCCTGGCAGCAGGCCTCAGCCCGCGAGCATCCCGTAAATCTCGTCCTTGAGCTTCAGACGCTGCTTGCGCATGTCTTCCATGTGGAAGTCGTCCGTCGGCTCGATGTTCGTCTCGGCGCGATGAATGGCCCGGTTCAGCTCGTGGTACTCATCGAAGAGCTTGGCAAAATGGGCATTGCCCGTCTTCAACTCGTGCATCTTGCTGAGGTGCTCGGGAAACTCCTCCGCCAGTTCGTGCGGCACATTCGACATGGGATGACCCTCCTTCAAAGGTTGTTGTCATTCCCAGCCTATTGCCTCGTTCATCCTTCTCCTTGACCCGGATCAAAGCCCGAGCATCACATGCACCATCGGGGCGAGTGCCTTGCCGATGGCCCGCGTTCCCTCCGCATCCAGGTGGATGCCGTCGACAGGCGAGGCCTGCGCCACGCTGCCGGCATCAAAGAAACCGCAATCAATTTCATCGGCCAGATCGGCATAGAGCGAGGCGATCATCGCCGATTGCTCCACACCGCCCGCCAGCATGCCCGCATAAAACGGGTCCGCCGTTTCCACCATCGGCGGCGGCGCGACGATCAGCACGTCTGCAGGACCATGCCCTGCAAGGCGTGCGCTGTGGGTCTTGACGATCTCGGCACAGCGGCGCATGCCCTGCATGGCCGCAATCGCCGTTCCCGCCACGCCCGGTTTCAGGTCGTTGGACCCGAGCATCAGGATCACCAGATCGACCGGCGCATGGGCATAGAGCGCACTCGGCAGAAGCCGGGCACCGTTGCGGTCGCAATCGGCCAGATGCTCGTCATAGGCCGTCGAGCGTCCGCGCAAACCGTCGCTGATCACCTGCACCCGGTTGCCGAGCGCGGCAGCCAGAACGTCCGGCCACCGGTCGGCGCGGGCATGGCGCTCGGCCTTGCCCGGCACCGATCCCCAGGTGAGCGAGTCACCATAGGCCAGAACGGTCTTCATGCGCCTACACCAGCATGCTCATCGGGTTTTCGATGTAGCCCCTGAAAGCACCGAGCAGCTCGGCACCCAGCGCCCCGTCCACGCAGCGGTGGTCGGTCGAAAGCGTGACCGTCATCGCTTCCACGATGGCGACTGCCCCGTCCTTCACCACGGCGCGCTTTTCGCCGGCCCCGATGGCCAGGATCGTTGCATGCGGCGGGTTCACGACAGCGGCGAAATTCTTCACGCCCATCATGCCCATGTTGGAGACCGCCGTCGTGCCGCCCTGGTACTCCTCGGGCTTCAGCTTGCGTTCCTTTGCGCGCTTGCCCATGTCCTTCATCTCGTTGGAGATGGTCGACAGGCTCTTTTCCTCCGCCCGGCGGATGATCGGCGTGATCAGTCCGCCCGGGATCGAAACTGCGACACCCACATCGGCATGCTTGTGCTTCACCATGGCCTCGTCGGTCCAGGACACGTTCGCGTCCGGGACATCGCGCAGGGCGAGCGCCAGCGCCTTGATGATCATGTCGTTGACCGACAGCTTGTAGGCCGGACGGTCATCCTTGCGCGGCGCCGAGCCGTTGAGCTGGCTGCGCAGTTTCAGCAGCGCGTCCAGTTCGCAATCGACCGACACGTAGAAATGCGGGATCGTCTGCTTGGCTTCGGTGAGGCGCTTGGCAATGGTCTTGCGCATGGCGTCATGCTTGACCAGCTCGTAGGAACCCTCGGCGAAATTGCGCAGCACCGCATCCGTGGACGCTCCGGCCGCCAAGGCAGGTGCGGCGGCGGGAGCGGCAGCCGGTGCAGCGGCGGGCGCGGCAGCAGCACCACCAGCGGCGGCTCCACCGGAGGCAATCGCCTTTTCCACATCCGCCTTCACGACGCGGCCTTTCGGTCCGGTGCCGGATACCTTGGAAACGTCGACACCGGCATCCTTGGCGATGCGGCGCGCCAACGGCGAGGCAAACGTGCGGCCTTCACCCTCCCCCTTGTGGGGAGGGTCGGCGCGCAGCGCCGGGGTGGGGGTAACAGGACTTGATGCACCCCCACCCGCGCCTTCGGCGCGACCTCCCCCATCTGAGGGGGAGGTGGGCGCCGGCGCAGCAGCTCCACCGCTGCCGCCACCCTTGGCGGCCTCGGCGACATCCTCGCCCTCGCCTGCCAGCAGCGCGATGACGGTGTTGACCTTCACGCCTTCTGTTCCGGCGGGAACGAGGATCTTGGCAATCGTTCCCTCATCCACGGCTTCCACTTCCATGGTCGCCTTGTCGGTCTCGATCTCGGCAATCACGTCACCGGACGAGATGGTGTCGCCTTCCTTGACCAGCCACTTGGCAAGGTTGCCTTCCTCCATGGTCGGGGAAAGCGCAGGCATGGTGATTTCAATCGGCATGACGCTCTCCTCAGCGATAGGTGACGGCTTTCACCGCCTCGACGACTTCGCCGACATTCGGCAGCGCCAGCTTTTCCAGGTTCGCCGCATAGGGCATCGGCACATCCTTGCCGCAGATCGTGACGACCGGCGCGTCCAGATAATCGAAGGCGCGCTGCATCACCTGGCTGGCGATGTGATCACCGACCGACGACTGCGGGAAGCCCTCCTCCACCGTCACGAGGCGGTTGGTCTTCTTCACGCTCTCGATCACCGTGTCGATGTCGAGCGGGCGGATCGTGCGCAGGTCGATCACCTCCACGTCGATGCCCTGCGCGGCCAGTTCGTCGGCTGCCTTCACGGCATAGGTCATGCCGATACCGAAGGAGACGATGGTGGCGTCCTTGCCAGCCTTGTGAACGCGCGCCTTGCCGATCGGCAGCACGAAATCATCCAGCTTCGGCACATCGAACGACTGGCCGTAGAGGATCTCGTTTTCCAGGAAGATGACCGGGTTCGGATCGCGGATCGCGGCCTTCAGCAGGCCCTTCGCATCCGCCGCCGTGTAAGGCATCACCACCTTCAGGCCCGGAACATGGCTGTACCAGGCGGCATAGCACTGCGAGTGCTGGGCCGCCACGCGGGCCGCCGCACCGTTCGGGCCACGGAAGACAATCGGCGCGCCCATCTGGCCGCCCGACATGTAGAGCGTCTTGGCTGCCGAGTTGATGATGTGGTCGATGGCCTGCATGGCGAAGTTGAACGTCATGAACTCGACGATCGGCTTGAGGCCGGCCATGGCCGCACCCACGCCGATACCGGCAAAGCCGTGCTCGGTGATCGGTGTATCGACGACGCGGCGCGGGCCGAATTCCTGCAACAGGTTCTGGGTGATCTTGTAGGCACCCTGGTATTCGGCCACTTCCTCGCCCATGACGAAGACGTCCTCGTCGCGGCGCATCTCTTCCGCCATGGCGGAGTTGAGCGCCTCGCGCACCGTCATCTTCACCATTTCCGTGCCTTCCGGGATGGCCGGATCGGCAGCGGCAACAACCGCAATGGGCGCAGCCGGAACAGGAGCCGCGGCGGCCGGCGCCGGAGCAGCCTGCGGCGCGGCTTCGGCCTTCGCCGCCGGGGCTGCGGCTGCCGCATCGGCGCTCTCGCCTTCCTGCAGCAGGATCGCAATCGGCGTATTGACCTTCACGCCCTCGGTCCCCTCGGCAACGAGGATCTTCCCGATGACGCCCTCGTCAACCGCTTCCACTTCCATGGTGGCCTTGTCGGTTTCGATCTCGGCAATCACGTCACCAGCAGCAACGCTGTCGCCTTCCTTCTTCACCCACTTGGCCAGGTTGCCCTCCTCCATCGTCGGAGAAAGGGCAGGCATCAAAATCTCGATCGGCATGTCGGTTCCCCCTCAGATCAGGATGTCGGTGTAAAGTTCGGAGACATCCGGCTCCGGGTCCTTCTGCGCGAAGTCGGCACTGTCGGCCACCACGTCGCGCACCTCCTTGTCGATGGCTTTCAGCTCTTCCTCGCTGGCCCATTTCTTTTCGATCAGGCGCGCCTTCACCTGTTCGATCGGATCATGCTCGGTGCGCATCTTCTGCACCTCGTCCTTCGAGCGGTATTTCGCCGGGTCCGACATGGAATGGCCGCGGTAGCGGTAGGTGGACATTTCCAGGATGATCGGACCGTTTCCGCCCCGGCACCACTCCATCGCCTCGTCGGCGGCAGCCTTGACGGCGCGCACATCCATGCCGTCCACCTGCATGCCGGGGATGCGGAAGGAAATGCCGCGCTGGGAGAAATCCGTCTCGGCCGAAGCACGGCTGACGGCCGTGCCCATGGCGTAGCGGTTGTTCTCGATCACGTAGATCACCGGCAGCTTCCAAAGCGAGGCCATGTTGAAGCTCTCGTAGACCTGTCCCTGGTTAGATGCGCCGTCACCGAAATAGGCAAGCGAGACATTGTTGTTGCCGCGATAATGATTGGCAAAGGCCAGCCCCGTGCCAAGCGACACCTGCGCGCCGACGATGCCGTGGCCGCCGTAAAAATTCTTCTCCTTGGAGAACATGTGCATCGAGCCGCCCTTGCCTTTCGACAGGCCGCCGCGCCGTCCGGTCAGCTCGGCCATCACGCCGCGCGCGCTCATGCCAGCCGCCAGCATGTGGCCATGGTCGCGATAACCGGTGATCACCTGGTCGCCCTCGATCTGCGCCAGCTGCAGGCCGGTGACGACCGCTTCCTGTCCGATGTAGAGGTGGCAGAACCCGCCGATGAAACCCATGCCGTAAAGCTGGCCGGCCTTTTCTTCGAAACGGCGGATCAGGAGCATCAGCCGGTAGGCTTCAAGGTCCTGTTCCTTGGTGAATTCCAGCGGCGCCGGTGCCTTGCGCACCAGCTTGGCGATCCCGGTTTCATCCGGTTTCGCCGCGGACTTCTTCTGCGATGCGGCCATGCCATGCTCCCTTGACTTTTGTTTCCTCCGGGCGGGAGCAGGACTTGTCAGTCATCCGGCCTCCCAACCGATTGTGACAGCAACATAGCATGGGAAATCCATGCGAAAAACGCACTTTCGCGCATGGGAGACATGCACCGAGAGTGCAATTTTATGTGCCAAAATCATCCATGAACTTGATTTCAGTTAATATTGCGAAATCCGTCAGTAATCCAACAGAATCACGACCTCGTCCGGGCGAGCCATGCCAAGCGTCCGGCGCACCTGCTCATCCAGCATGTCCTTTTCCAGGGTCCCGTCATGGAGCAATTGCGTGCGCGCCTCCAGCGCCTCGCGCCGGGCGATTGTGCGTCCGAGTTCCTCTTCCAGCGACGCCTTGCGTTCCTCCAGCCGGTACTTGGCATGGATGCCATAGTCACCATTGAAGGCGTGGAAACCAAAATATCCGAGGAAAGCGGCAGTCATGACCGGCAGGACAAGGTGCCGTGACCGGCGGCGGCGGTGCTGACGGGTCCACATGGGATAAGCCTTACACAATACAGATTGGCATGCCCCATCCTGCCTCCGCATGCTTAAGGCTTGGTTACACGGATGTCCAAAATGCAAATGAAAAAGCGGCTGCGCCGGAGCGCAGCCGCTTCAAGATGTCGCCGCAGCAGGGTGCCGGTCAGGCCTTCAGGATGCCCCTGCCGGCATAGCGGGCCTGGCTGCCAAGCTGCTCCTCGATGCGGATGAGCTGGTTGTACTTGGCAAGCCGGTCGGAACGGGCCAGCGAACCGGTCTTGATCTGTCCGCAATTGGTGGCGACCGCCAGATCCGCGATGGTCGCATCCTCGGTTTCGCCCGAGCGGTGTGACATGACGGCGCTGTAGGACGCCTTGTGCGCGGTCTCGACGGCATCCAGCGTCTCGGTCAGCGAACCGATCTGGTTGACCTTCACGAGAATGGAATTGGCCGCACCGATGCGGATGCCGTCACGCAGGCGCGCCGAATTGGTGACGAACAGGTCGTCGCCGACCAGCTGCACCTTGGAGCCGATCTTCTGCGTCAGCGCGACCCAGCCATCCCAGTCGTCCTCGGCCATGCCGTCCTCGATGGAGATGATCGGATAGGCAGCGCACAGCTTGGCGAGATAGTCCACCTGGTCTTCGACGGAACGCACCACGCCCTCGCCATGGTAGTCATACTTGCCATCCTTGAAGAACTCGGTCGAGGCGCAGTCCAGCGCCAGTGCCATGTCCTCACCCGGCTTGTAACCGGCCTTCTCGATGGACTTCATCACGAAATCAAGCGCGGCCTCGGCACTCTTCAGGTTCGGCGCAAAGCCACCCTCATCGCCAACCGAGGTGTTGTGACCGGCGGCCGACAGGTCCTTCTTCAGCGTGTGGAACACTTCAGCACCCATGCGCACGGCATCGCGGATCGAAGTCGCACCGACTGGCATGATCATGAACTCCTGGAAGTCGATCGGGTTGTCGGCATGCGCGCCGCCATTGATGATGTTCATCATCGGCACCGGGAGCAGGCGGGCATTGGGGCCACCAACATATTTGTAAAGCGGCAGGCCGGCGGCATCGGCAGCGGCCTTGGCAACCGCCATCGACACACCGAGGATCGCGTTGGCACCAAGACGCCCCTTGTTGGGCGTGCCGTCGAGATCGATCATCGTCTGGTCAATGTGGATCTGGTCCTCGGCATCCATGCCGCCCAGCGCCTCGAAAATCTCGCCGTTGACGGCCTCGACGGCCTTCTCGACACCCTTGCCGAGGTAGCGCGCACCACCGTCTCGCAATTCAACGGCTTCATGGGCACCGGTCGATGCGCCCGAAGGCACCGCCGCGCGGCCGAAGGAACCGTCTTCGAGGCGCACATCCACCTCGACGGTCGGATTGCCGCGGCTGTCCAGGATTTCGCGGCCGACAATGTCGATGATCGCAGTCATGGGAGATCCTCTGTTCTCAAGGTCGAAATCTGGCGCCTCCTTAAACGAAAGCGCAGCAAGCCGGAAGACCCGCGAACCGATTGAATTGCTCCAGCCTGCGCAAGAGTGCATTTCCCGGCCGTCTCAAAGCCGGGACGGCGGCCACATGCGCGGCTCAAACCACGCCGAACGGTCCCAAACGGTGCTTAACTGAATTTCAGTTAATTTGCCGAAATGTACCGAACTGTCACCGTTTGACGATGGAGTCGATCTCCATCAGCTGCTCCAGAAGGGCCGGCATATCGGACAATTTCATCATGTTCGGGCCGTCCGACGATGTCGTGTTTTCCGGATCGTCATGGGTCTCGATGAAAATGCCTGCAATGCCCGTCGCCACGGCAGCGCGGGACAGATAGGGCACCATGCGCCGGTCGCCGCCCGATGACGCGCCCTGCCCGCCCGGCTGCTGTACCGAGTGCGTCGCATCGAAGATGACCGGCGCGCCGGTCTCCGCCATGATCGGCAGCGCACGCATGTCGGAGACCAGCGTGTTGTAGCCGAAGGAAGCGCCGCGCTCGGTGATCAGAACGTCCGGATTGCCACTGTCGGTGACCTTCTTCACCACGTTCTTCATGTCCCAGGGCGCCAGGAACTGGCCCTTCTTCACGTTCACCACCTTGCCGGTCTGCGCCGCAGCCACCAGCAGGTCGGTCTGGCGGCACAGGAACGCCGGGATTTGCAGCACGTCCACATGCGGCGCGACAAGCGCGCACTGCTCTTCTGTGTGCACATCGGTGAGGATCGGCAGGCCGTATTCCTTTTTCAGGTCGTCGAAGACGGGCATGGCCGCGTCAAGGCCTGCGCCGCGCGTCGCCGAGATGCTGGTGCGGTTCGCCTTGTCGTAGCTCGACTTGTAGACGAGCCCGATACCGAGCTTGCCGCAGATCTCTTTCAGCGCACCCGCCATGTCGAAGGCGTGCTGACGGCTCTCCAGCTGGCAGGGGCCGGCAATCAGCGCCAGTGGGGCTGCGTTGGAAAAGGTGATGCCACCGGCAGAAACAAGGGTGTTGGGCGATGTCATGTCATTCCTCGAAGATGAAGGTGGCGCCCTGCCCCGTGGCCGGACCGGTCACCAGCCGGTCACCGTTCACGGTATGGGCGACGCCATGTTCTGCAAGCAACGCCGCCGTCCGGTCAAGATCAGCGGCGGCGAAGGTGATGGCGGCCAGCGTTTCAGCCTGGCATGCGGCGCCATGAAGGTGGCGCGAGGCAGCTTCCGGAGTCTCGATGCGGAGCCTTGCATTGGGCAGCGCCAAGTCGAGCGCGCCGCCATCGGCCTTCGCCAAAACACCAGTAAAGGCTTCCCAGAAACCGCGCTGCGCTGCCGGATCGGCTGCGGTCGCCAGAACCGAGCGGATGCCGGTGACGCCGTTCGCATGCGCTTCCAGCGCGCCGCGGTCCACCTTGGGCGGGTTTACCCGCTCGCAAGTGAAGAAATAGCGCGTGTCGTGCCCGCCCGAGGCGAAGGCCAGCCGGAAGGATGCGGGTGCTCCTTCTCCTGCCGGGGTCCGGAAAGCCCGTGAAAAGTCGAGCCGTTTTCCGCCGCCAATGCCGGACGCGCGAAAGAACGCGTCGTCCGCATCCGCGTCCGTGCTGCCGAGCACCAGCGCCGAGAAGCCGTTGCCGCCGAGCGCCTGCCGGTACGCCGCATCGCCGTTGACGAAGGCATTGCCCGCCTGCATCGCATTGAAGACAGCCACCGGATCGCCCACTGCCAGCGGCTCAAGAAATGTGCCGTCGCTGAAAAACACGCAGGCATTGACGGTGCCAAAGGGGTGCGTGCCCTGCGGCGCAACGGTGAAGCCGAGCGCGCCGAGGCGCGCCCGGGCATCATCCAGCCTGACAACCGGCAAAACGAGATGGTCGAGCGGATGGGGAGCGCGCACGCTCACTCGACCACGCGCACCGCACCCTTGGACGCCGAGGTCGTCAGCGCCGCATAGGCCTTCAGCGCGGTCGTGATCTTGCGCTTGCGGGGCGCTTCCGGCTTCCAGCCCTTTTCGTCCTGTTCGGCGCGGCGCTTGGCCAGTTCGGTCTCGTCCACGGCGAGGTTGATGGTGCGGTTCGGAATGTCGATCTCGATCAGGTCTCCCTCGCGCACCAGCCCGATGGCACCGCCCTCGGCTGCTTCCGGCGAGGCATGGCCGATCGACAGGCCAGACGTACCGCCCGAGAAACGCCCGTCGGTCAGCAGTGCGCACGCCTTTCCGAGACCCTTCGATTTCAGGTAGCTCGTCGGATAGAGCATTTCCTGCATGCCGGGGCCGCCCTTCGGACCCTCATAGCGGATGACAACCACATCGCCCGCCTTGATCTCGTTGGAGAGGATCGCCTTCACCGACGCATCCTGGCTCTCGAAAACACGGGCCGGGCCGGAGAATTTCAGGATGGAATCGTCCACGCCCGCCGTCTTCACGATGCAGCCTTCCAGCGCAATGTTGCCGAACAGGACCGCCAGCCCGCCATCCTGGCTGTAGGCATGTTCCTTGTCGCGGATCACGCCCTTCTGGCGGTCCATGTCGAGTTCGGCGTAGCGCTTGGACTGCGAGAAGGCGACTTCAGTGCGCACACCGCCCGGTGCGGCCGAGAAGAATTCGCGCACATTGTTGGCCTTGGTGCGCATGATGTCCCAACGTTCCAGCGCCTCGCCCATCGTCGCCGAATGCACGGTGGAGAGCGACGTGTCGATCAGCCCGGCACGGTCCAGCTCGCCGAGAATGCCCATGATGCCGCCCGCGCGATGCACGTCCTCCATGTGCACGGTCTGTAGCGCCGGAGCCACCTTGCAGAGCACCGGCACCTTGCGCGACAGCTTGTCGATGTCTTCCATGGTGAAGTTGACGTCGCCCTCATGGGCGGCGGCCAGCAGGTGCAGCACCGTGTTGGTGGACCCGCCCATGGCAATGTCGAGCGTCATGGCATTGGCAAAGGCCTGCCAGTTGGCAATCGAGCGCGGCAGCACGCTCTCGTCTTCCTGCTCGTAGTATCTGCGCGCCAGATCGACGATCAGGTGCCCGGCCTCGATGAACAGGCGCTTGCGGTCCGCATGGGTGGCCAGCGTCGAGCCGTTGCCCGGCAGGGCGAGGCCCAGCGCTTCGGTCAGGCAGTTCATGGAGTTGGCCGTGAACATGCCGGAGCACGAGCCGCAGGTCGGGCAGGCAGCCTGCTCGATGGCGGCGACCTGCGCATCCGGCACCTTGTCGTCGGCGGCCACCACCATGGCGTCCACCAGGTCGAGCGCCATTTCCTTGCCTTCCCAGATGACCTTGCCCGCTTCCATCGGGCCGCCGGAAACGAAGACGCAAGGGATGTTGAGACGCAGTGCGGCCATCAGCATGCCGGGTGTGATCTTGTCGCAGTTGGAAATGCACACCATCGCGTCGGCGCAATGCGCATTGACCATGTATTCCACGCTGTCGGCGATGATCTCGCGGCTCGGCAGCGAATAGAGCATGCCGTCATGGCCCATGGCGATGCCGTCATCGACCGCGATCGTGTTGAATTCCTTGGCAATGCCGCCCGCGCTTTCGATCTCGCGCGCCACCATCTGCCCCAGATCCTTCAGGTGCACGTGGCCGGGCACGAACTGGGTGAAGGAATTGACGACCGCGATGATCGGCTTGCCGAAATCGGAATCCCGCACGCCGGTCGCGCGCCAGAGGCCACGGGCACCGGCCATGTTGCGGCCATGGGTGGTCGTGCGGGAACGGTAAGCAGGCATGTCAAAACCCTTCAAATGAGTGAGGCCAGCGTTTTGACGCTTCAGGCCCCGAAATTCAACCGGAATCGCCTTCGGCGGCGGTCAAAATGCCGTGCACCGGAACCGCAGCAATCCTCAGGACGCGACGCGCGAACCCGGCGCGATCAGCGGCGGGGCGGCATTGAGCGTCTCGATGGCAAAGCCCGCTGCCTTCTTGTACCCCGCCATGAAGGCGGCGCGCTCATCGGCGGGGATCACGTCGTTGATGTCGTCAAATTCGCCGCTGCACCGTTCGTCCACCATGTTCAGGAGGCCAAACGGCCCGGCGCCACGATTGCGCAGGATCAGCTCGGAAACCGGGCGGCAGAGCGTTTCGTCATAGGCCGCAAGGGCCATGGACGTGGCACCGTGCTTCACGACCTTGGCTCCGAGAATGCGCGCATCGATGATCGCCTGGCTCGCCCCGTTTGAACCGGTCGGATACATGGCATGGGCTGCGTCCCCCATCAGCGCCACCGCGCCATCGGCCCAGCTTGCCACCGGGTCGCGGTCGATCATCGGGTTTTCATAGGCAATGTCGGAGTTGCGCAGCATCTCTGGCACGTCCAGCCAGTCGTAGCGGAACGCCTCGAAATGCCGGACGAACTCGTCCACTGTGACCGGCCGGAACCA
Source organism: Brucellaceae bacterium (assembly GCA_020637755.1). GTDB lineage: Bacteria > Pseudomonadota > Alphaproteobacteria > Rhizobiales > Rhizobiaceae > Zhengella. The sequence continues at coordinate 70,644 of JACKJW010000008.1, forward strand.
GCCGGATTTCTCCCAGCCCTCCGTGCTGTCGAGCGTCAGCTCGGCGATCCAGTTGATGGTGGCCAGGCCTGTTTCGGGATCGGGATGGGAGATGGGATAGATCACCATGCGGTGGCGATGGGTGCCGAGGCCGACGAAGGATGAGCCGGTGCGGATGGGCTTTGCCTGCGTCGTGCCGCGCCACATGATCGCCCCGCCCCAATGGATCGGCGGCTGGCCGGGATGCATCTGCGCGCGCACGGCGGAATGGATGCCGTCCGCACCGATCAGCAAGGTGCCGGTTTCCTGCGCCTGCGTGCCATCCGCCATGTCGATGATGGCCGTGACGGTGCCGTCCGGATTGTTGCGGTAGCCGGAGACCTTTGCGCCAAGCTTCAGGGCCGATGCCCCGGCCCGCGCCATGAAGGCTTCGGCGAGCATCATGTGGAACTTGCCGCGATGGACCGCATATTGCGGCCAGTTGTAGCCGGCATCGAGCCCGCGCGTCTCGGAGTAGATGTCGTTTCCGTTGAGACCGACCAGCGCCCATTCCTTGGCCGGAACACCGACCCGGTCAAGATCGTCCAGCGTGAACCCCATGTCGAGCAATTCGCGCACGGCATTGGGCTGAATGTTGATGCCGACGCCGAGCGGCTTCAGCTCGCGCACCTGCTCGAACACCGTGCAGGCGACGCCGATCTGGTTGAGCGTCAGCGCGACCGCCAGTCCGCCTATGCCGCCACCGGCAATCAACACATGGGGCTTGGTCATGAAATTCGTCCCGTCCTTGTCATGATGGCCTTCTATAGGGGACGCCGGGGGGCATCGGCAACGGTTGTGCGCAGCTTCCTTGTCGCCGCCGCCCAGGGGCACCTTTCACCTTGTGCCCGACCGCCATGGTCACCATAGTGCGCTGAAACCTGCACAGGATGATTTGCCCCTTGCCGGACCGAGCGCCCAATACCACGCAGACCCTCTGTCCAATGCGATTGCGTATGGTGATGGCCGCCGGCGTCCTCGCATTTGCAGCGGGACTTGCGCCCGTCGCGGTCAGGGCGGACAGCTTCCCGAGCCTGACCAGGGCCGTCGAGGGCCTGGCGCCCCTGCCCTCGCGCCGCGCGCTGGACCGCATTCCGAACATGGGGAGAAAACTGCTCGCGCTTCGCAGTTACCTGAGAAGCGCCTCCCGGATTGCGGACATATGGAGCTGGGACGAAACACAGATCGCCACCTTTGACGGCACCCCGCAACGCGCAGCGCTGATGGCGGAAATCGGGGCCATCGGCGCCCATTTCGCGGCCGCCAACCCGGGCTACGGGCTCTACGTCAATCCGCACATCCGCAGCCTCGATGACCAGATCGCCGCCTGGAACGGCAACACCACCGTCGGCCGGGCGGCAAACCAGCTCTATGAGAATTTCCTTGTCGTTTTCAGCAAGGACGGAACCTTTCCGCAGACCATCGACGCCGATGCCTTTTCAGGCTGGCTGAGGCGCTTCATGCCACGCACGCCCGCCCCGCTCGCCGCGCCGGGCCTCAGTGCGCATGGACGGGCGAGCGCCATCGACTTCCAGATTGCCCAGGACGGCCGCGTCATTGCACCGGCTGATACATCCAAGATCGAGGATGTCTGGAAGAAGGACGGCTGGGACGAAAAGCTGAAGGTCAGCATTGAGGCCGCCGGCCCGTCCTTTGCCGGACCGCTCGCCTCACCCTATGAACCCTGGCACTATGATTACCGCCCGGCCACCGGCATGCCGGACCTGAAGCCCGCAGACCCCGGCCCGGCTGTGGCCGAGTAACGCCGTCCCATTTTATGCAGAACCCTGGCTGGTCCAGCCGAATTTTTCGCGCGCCTCTTCCGCCGTATAGCGGCCAAGGCGGACATCCTCGGCCACAAGGGCCGGGTCGCGCTGTTTCGGATCACCATAACCGCCGCCGCCCGGTGTCCTCACTCGCACCCGGTCGCCGGGCGCCATCGCAATGTCCTGTTCTTTCGACAGGTGTTCCGGCGTGTACGCCTCACCGCCGCGCCACACCGTCACCTCATTGACGGCACCGTCTTCGCCGCCCAGCGCGCCTTGCGGGCCGAGACGTCCGTGATCCATCACGAAGGAGGCTCGTGCCTCGCCCCGGCGCAATTCCAGCTCATAGTCGAGACCGAAGCCGCCACGATGCCTGCCCGCACCTCCAGAGCCTTCGCGCAGTTGGTAGTGGCGATAGAGCACCGGAAAGGCCTGCTCCATGATTTCGACTGGGGGCGCCTTGGAAATTCCGATGGTCGAGCACCCGTTGGCCAACCCGTCATGATCCGCATTGCCGCCATATCCACCGCCGGACAGCTGGTACATGACGAAATCGCGCCCCTTCAGCGGATCGTGACCGCCCAGTGCAAAATTGCCGGACGTCCCTGCCGGAGCCGCCGTCACCCTGTCCGGCAGCGCCTCGACAAGGGCTGCAAACACAGCTTCAGCAATGCGCTGCGACACTTCCGCCGCGCAGCCCGAGACGGGACGCGGGTAATGCGCATCGAGGAACGTGCTCTCGTATCCGGTGACGACAAGCGGCTCGAACGCACCCGCAGAAATCGGCACCTCCGGGAAAATGTGGCGCATGGCGAGATAGACGGAGGACAGCGTTGTCGCCAGCACCGAATTCATTGGCCCGGCGCAAGGTGGCGACGAACCGGAAAAGTCGAACGTCAGCCGGTTCCCGGCCTTCGTGACGGCGAGCCGGATGGCCAGCGGCTCGTTGACCACGCCGTCACTGTCCACCCAGGCGACAGAGCTGTAACTACCGTCCGCGATCAGCCCGATGCAGGCCTCCATCTGCCGGGCAGCGCGGCGGCGCAATTCGGCGATGGCCTCCGTCACGGTATCATCGCCGTATCGGTCAAGCAGTCCGCCAAGCCGGTCGGCTCCCACCATGAGGGCCGCAGCCTGCGCCTTGATGTCACCGATGCGCTGGTCCGCAACGCGGATATTGGAGCAGATGATGGCGTGGATTTCCGGGTCCATCACACCTTGCTTGAACAGGCGTACCGGCGGCAGCCGCAGCCCCTCCTGCTCCACCGATGTGGCGGAGGCCGAGAAGCCACCCGGCACCGCGCCACCCGTATCCGGCCAGTGCCCGGTATTGGATAGCCAGCAATATATATTGCCATTCCGGTAAAAGGGCATGGCAAAACGCACATCCATCAGGTGTGTGCCGCCCAGATAGGGATCGTTCACAATGTAGATGTCGCCGGGCTGCGGCGCGGCGGCCTTGCCCTCACGGATCATTTCGGTCAGCACCCGCGTCGAATACTGCATCGTGCCGACAAAGACCGGCAACCCGCCCGACCCTTGGGCAATCAGCGAACCGTCCTTGGCGCCATAGATGCCATCGGAGCGGTCATTGGCTTCCGCAATCACCGGCGAGAAGGCGGCGCGCGAAAACGTCAGATCCATCTCGTCGCAGACCTGCTGAAGCCCGGCCTGGATGACCGACAGGGTGATCGGGTCGATGCTCATGGGCGTTCTCCCGCGACCGTCACGATAATATTGCCGATCATGTCCCCCTCGGCCACATCGCCCGGATGGATCAGAACGGTCGTGTCCATCTGCACGATGACCGCCGGTCCCTCGATGCACGCGTCAAGCGGCAGATGGTCGCGCCAATAGACCGGCGTGTCATGCCATGTCCCGTCGAAGAAGACCGGACGGCGCCCGGTCAGGGCGTCTGCCACGGTCTCCCGCCGCCCGCTGGGATCAATCAGCCCGGAAAGGTCGGTTTCAGGGCGTTGCCCGGTCACCGAGACATTCACATTGACGAGGTTGGCCCGCATCTCCGGCAGGCGCACCTTGAAGCGCCGGAAATAGGCCTCCTCGAAATCCGCCTGGATATCGGCCACTTCGGGCGTCGCGGATCGTAGCGCGACGCGCAGCAGATGAGTCTGCCCGGCAAATTGCAGGTCGGCCGTCAACTGATGCCCGATGCCGGTGATCGTCACGCGTTCGCGCGCAATCAGTGTTTCGCCCTCGCCCAGACGCCGGGCGATCACCTCATGCAGCAAGGCCGCATCCAGCGTGGCCAGCGGCAGATTGAGCGTGTTGACGAAATCGTGGCGTATATCGGCCACCACGCATCCGAGCGCGTTCGTGATGCCGGGCCGCGCCGGAACGAGCACGCGCGGGATACCGAGTTCGCGCGCCAGTGCACTGGCATGCAGCGGCCCCGCCCCGCCGAACGCAAACAGTGCGAAATCGCGTGGATCGGCCCCGAGCGACACCGACACCATGCGGATGGCACCGGCCATTTTCGTGTTGGCCATGCGGATCACGGCATCCGCCGCACCCGTCGCGTCAAGACCCAGCGGCTTGCCGAGCTTTTCGTTGAAGATCGCGGCGACAGCCTCCACCGTCGCCCCGCCCTTCACCGATTTCAGCCGCGCAGGGTCGAGCCTTCCGAGCAGCAGGTTGGCATCCGAGATGGTCGGTTCCGTTCCGCCGCGCCCGTAACAGACCGGGCCGGGCGACGCACCGGCACTTTCCGGGCCGACTTCCAGCAGCCCTGCCGCATTGACCTTGGCAATCGAGCCGCCGCCCGCGCCGACTGTGCGCACATCCACCATCGGCACGTGGATCGGCATGGCATATTCGATCTCGATCTCCGAAGAGACTGGCGGCTCACCCTTGCGGATCAGCGCGACATCGGTGGACGTGCCGCCCATGTCATAGGTGATGAGATCGGGAATACCGGCTTTCAGCCCCGTATGTGCTGCTGCTTTCACGCCGGAGGCCGGACCGGACATCACCGTCTTGGCGGCCTCGCGTGCCACCATGGCCGACGAGACCATGCCGCCATTGCCGTTCATCACCAGCACGTCGCCGCCATAGCCCTTGGCTTGCAACTCATCAACCAGGCGGCGGATATAGCGCTCCAGTAGCGGCTGGACCGAGGCATTGACCGCTGCCGTCACCCCGCGTTCGTATTCACGGCTCTCCGACAGCAACTGATGACCAAGCGTGATGTGGCCGTTGGGCCAGACCGAAGCGGCGATCTCGCCCGCGCGCAGCTCATGGGCCGGATTGGCATAGGAATGCAGGAAATGGATGACGAGGGACTCGCACCCTGCCTGAACCAGTTTCAGGGCGGCCGCGCGCACCGCCCCTTCATCAAGGGGAACAACCACCTCGCCAGCGGCGTCCATCCGCTCGGGCACCTCCAGCCTCAGGTCGCGCGGGATGATGGGGCGGAATTCACCTTTCATGCCATAAGCTTGCGGCCGGGTGCGGCGCCCGAGTTCCAGCACGTCGCGAAAACCGCCCGTCGTGATCATGCCGGTGCGCGCCAGCTTGCGCTCCAGCACGGCATTGGTCGTGGTGGTCGTGCCGTGGATGATGAGACGGAGCGAGGCCAGGTCGGCACCGGCCTCCTCCAGCGCACCAAGCACCCCGAAGGCCTGATTGTCCAGCGTACTCGCCACCTTGGCAAGCCGGACGCCTCCACTTGCAGGATCAACCAGCACCAGATCGGTGAAGGTTCCCCCCACATCGATGCCCGCGACCGCAATGCCGGCAGGATCGTCCATCGGCGCGTCCTTTCCCCCGCCGGACGGTCCGCCGGGAAATCGTTGGTATGCGAATGAAGGCGCGAAGCGACCGCCTTGTCAACGCGGTGCATGCGTTGGCGACGGACCCTGCTTCACTTTCCCGCGTTTGCGCGGCACCCGCAAATGGCAATAGTGGCTCCATGATCCGACTCACGCGACCCGTGCTTCTTCTGCTTGCCGCCGTCCTCGGCGCGACAGGACCGGCCTCCGCCCATGTCTCGGAGGGCGGCCTGATCATGCTGCTGCCGACGGCCCACTACGCGGCAGCCGGATTTTCCGTCGTCGCGCTGACGGCACTCGCCACGATGGCGCTCCCGCAAGGCCGGGCGGACTGGCTGTTCCATACACGAACCATCCGGTTTGTCCCGCCCGCACCGGTCAACGCGGGCGTGAACCTTGCCGCACTTGCCACCTTCCTGCTGCTGCTGGTATCCGGATGGGCGGGCACCCGCGACCCGCTCGAAAACCCGCTTTCCCTGATGGTTTGGACCTTCTGGTGGTGCGTGCTGCTGCCGGTCCAGTCGCTGTTGTTTGACATCTGGCGCTGGCTCAATCCCTTCGCCGGACTGGCGCGTCTGCTTGGACTGATGCGCGTGCGCGGCTTGCAGTTGCCTGCCCTGATGCGTCTCGGCCATTGGCCCGGGGTCATCGCGTGGCTTGGCGTTGTCAGCTTCTATCTGGCTGACATTGCCCCGGACTATCCGCCGCGCCTGGCCGCCTTTGCCTCAGCCTATCTGCTGTGGACCTTGACGGGAATGGTGCTGACCTCGCCGGGCTGGTGGCTCGCCCACGGCGAATTTGTGACCATGATGATGCGCTTGCTCGCACGCCTTGCCATTCTGCGTCGCGCCGGGGCCATTCTGCATTTCGGCCTGCCGGGCCATGGCGTTGTTCACGGCCCGGCGCCCGCCCGTGCACAGGCGCTGCTCGCCGTCGCCATGCTGGCCATGGGCTCCTTCGACGGCATCAACGAAACCTTCCTCTGGCTCGCCGCTATCGGCGTCAATCCGCTCGAATTTCCCGGACGGTCCGCTGTCGCCATGCCGACAGTCGCCGGCTTGCTGGCAACAATCTGTTTGTTTGTCGCCGCCTTCACCATCGCCATTGCATTGGGCGCGCGGCTGGCCGGATTGCCTGACCGGTGCGGCATGCTGTTCCGGCGCCAGGCACTTGCGCTCCTTCCTATCATAGCTGGCTATCATATAGCGCACTATTTAACTGTCTTCCTTGTCAATGGGCAATATTTCGCTGAAATGCTGACCCACTGGATGGATGGCATGGACGGTCTGCCGGGCCTGCACGGGCACCGGCAAGTCACCACCGGCTTCCTCAATTCCACCGTCACGGTCCAGATCATCTACCTCACGCAGGCAGGGGCGGTGGTTCTCGGGCACGCGGTTGCCATCATGGCGGCCCACGCCATCGCCGAACGCGTGACCACCGGCCGCCGCACCGCCCTGCTGGCCCATCTGCCGCTGGTGATCCTGATGCTCGCCTACACGCTTGTCGGTCTCTGGTTGCTGGCGGCCCCTCGTGGTGCGTGATAGGCTGCCAATCGTTTGTATACAAGCTAACGCCTTGTTTGCACCGCACAAAACGGCTGGACTTTGGTTCACCTATCGGCAAGCATGCCGCATCCGGCCGCGTCGTCGGCCCATTGAAGGAGATTGCCATGACCACAAAGGAAACCTCGCTTGTGACGTCGCGCCGCGGCTTGCTCAAGGGCGCAGCCGCAACCGCCGGTGCAGTTGTTGCCGCATCCGCACTGCCCGGCTTCGTGCGCTATGCGCAGGCGCAATCCTCCGAACCGGTCAAGATCGGCTTCCAGGTGCATCGCACCGGCATCGGTGCCGCCTATGGCCGCTGGTACGATCGCACCACGGCTGCCGCCGTGAAGCTCATCAACGAATCCGGTGGCATCAACGGCCGCCCGGTCGAGATCGTCGCCGAGGATGATGGCACCGATCCCAAGCGCGGTGCCGAGGTGGTGGAAAAATTCGCCAGCCAGCACAAGTGCGACATCGCCTATGGCACGCTGTTCAGCCACGTCGTCATGGGCTCTGCCCCGCGGGCGGGCGAACTGAAGCTGCCCTATTTCGTCGTCTCCGAAGGCCATCACGTGGCGTCCGGCGCGCTCAACCGCTACACGCTTCAGCCGGGCATCTGCGACGTCAAGAGCCAGGTGAAATCCATGGCGCCATTCGTCACGAACAACCTCGGCAAGAAGGTCACCATGATCTTCCCGGACTATGCCTTCGGCCACGATCACCGCGACTTCTTCTCCGCAGCCGTCGAGGCCAATGGCGGCCAGATCATCGAGAAGATTGCCATCCCGCCGACGGAGACCTCCTTCACGAAATACTTCCCGAAGATCCCGCGCGAGACGGAAGTCATCTACCACGTGATGGTCGGCCCCGCCGTCCTGTCCTTCGTCAAGGAAATGGGTGAGTTCTACGGCCCCAACAAGCCGCAGATTTTTGGCTTCATCGACAGCCTGGAAGCCGTAGACCTCAACTCGCCGGGCCTTGAGTTCCTCGACGGCACGTATTTCTGGGAAGGCATGCCGCGCTATGTGCAGGCCAAGGCAAGCCCCTATGACGCCTTCTACCGCGAGCATGTCGGCGTGGACGCCAACGGCGCCTCGACGGCCGATGCCAAGGACGTGGCGACCTACGCCCACATGTTCGGATGCTGGGAGACGCTCCATGTCATCAAGGCGGGTATGGAAGCGGCCGGCTACAAGGGGCCGGAAGACCGCGCCAAGCTGATCGAGGCCGTGGAAGCCATGTCGATCATGCCGGAATCCAACGCCCATCCGCAGGGCGCGAAGGTCTTCAACGGCAAGACCCATCAGGTCTTTGGCCCGCAATACATCTCCAAGGTGGAAGGCGGAAAGCTGGTCGTCCAGCACAAGACGGCCATCGAGGACGGCTTCTACGACGACGAGGTCGATTACACGACCCAGCCGCTGTGATCCGACACCAACCGCGCCCCGTTGCCTCTGGCTGCGGGGCGCAAGCTTGCCGGGTATGAATGGATTTCGGCCCCTACCTCTTCCTTGCCTCGCTTGAAGGCGCTGTCGCGGCAGCAGTCCTGGCGCTGACGGCAGTAGGCCTGAGCCTCGTCTTCGGCATCATGCGTGTGGTCAACGTCGCCCACGGCGAATTCTTCATGCTGGGCGCGGTGATCGCCTGGTGGGTGGCTTCCCTTGCAGGCGGACATCCGGCCATCGGCTTTGTGCTGGCACTGGTGATTGCGCCACTTCTCGTCGCCGCCCTTGCAGCTGCCGCTGATTTTCTCGTGCTCAAGCGGGTGAATTACGATCCCGAAGCCACCATTGTCGCCACCATCGGCCTGCTCTACATCATCCAGCAAACCGTGCTGATGACCTACGGACCGGAGGCGCGGCCCGTCGAGCCGCCCTTCAACCACCGTATCTATTTCCCCTGGTTCGGCTATTCCACCTACAAGCTCTTTGTCATTGCCGCCGCCATCGTCCTGCTGGTGGGTGTCTGGCTGGTCATGACGCGCACGCGCATCGGCATCGTGCTGAGAGCCACCCAGCTTGACCGCGAGACCGCGCTCGCCTTCGCCATCCCGGTCGATCGCGTCTATGCGCTGACCTTCGGGCTGGGCGCCGGCCTTGCCGCGCTCGGTGCGGTTCTTGTCGTGCCGGTACAGCAGGCCCACTACCTGATGGGCGGCGATCCGCTGCTGCTGTCTTTCATTGTCGTCATCATCGGCGGCCTCGGCTCGCTTCCCGGCACCGTGGTCGCCGCCGTCATCATCGGCATGGCAGACGGCATCATCTCGGTCTTCTTCTCGCCGACGCTCGCCAAGATCATCGCCACGCTTGCCGTGGCCCTCATCCTCGTCTTCCGTCCACAGGGCCTGTTCGGGAAGAAGCCGCAATGAGCCGGGGCGTAAAATCATTTGCCCTGCATGGCGGCCTCGTCCTGTTGCTCTTCGCGCTGCAATTTGTGCTGCCGGACTATCACCATGGCAATCTGGCGCGCATCATGGTGCTGTCGGTTTATGCCATGGGCTTCAACATCCTGTTCGGTTACGGCGGGTTGCTCAGCCTGGGCCATGCGATGTTCTTTGCCGCCGGCATGTACGGCATGGGCCTTGCCATGCAGCATGGCGAAGTCCCGGCTGCGCCCGCACTTCTGATCGGCCTCGCCTCGGCGCTCGCCCTGTCTGCCGTTGCCGGCTTTCTCGCGCTGCGCACCACCGGCGTTGCCTTCATGATCGTCACGCTGATGTTCTCGCAGGCCGCCTGGCTGACAATCCTCTACTTCACCCGGTGGACCCGCGGTGACGAAGGCCTTGTCATCCGGCAGGCGCACCGTGCCATTGCCGGGATCGACCTGTCGGACGCGACAAACCGCTATCTTGCCGCGCTCATCCTGTTTGCCCTCGTGCTGATCGCCACGTCGCGGCTGATCCAGGCGCCCTTCGGCCGCGTGCTTGTCGCCATCCGGGAAAACGAGGAGCGCACGCGCATGCTGGGCTATGATGTCTTCGCCCACAAGCTCGGGGCCGTCATCCTGTCGGGCACGATCTCAGGCGCATCCGGTGCCGCCTACGGCCTGCTCTTCGGCTATGTCGGGGCAAGCTTTGCCGCCGTGCAATATTCCATCTTCCCGCTCGTCTGGGTGCTGCTTGGCGGAGCCGGCACCATCATCGGCCCCTTCATCGGCACGCTCTTCATGTTCTACCTGATCGACATCGCCAGCGGCCTGACCAGCGCCTACATGCTGGTGGTGGGTGCCGTGCTGGTGCTGCTCACGCTCTTTGCCCGTGCAGGCATTGCAGGTGAAATCCGGCGGAGGCTGCTGCCATGGCTGCCGTGACCCCACTTCTCACCACCCGGGACCTGTCGAAGAGTTTTGGCGGCCTGCGCGCTGTCCACCGGGTCGATTTCGATCTGGACGCGGGCGAGGTGCGCGCGCTGATCGGCCCAAACGGCGCGGGCAAGACCACCTTCGTGTCGCTTCTGTGCGGGCGCATCCCCGCCGATGAAGGCACAGTCTCCTTTGACGGACATGATCTGACCGCCCTTCCCGCCCACAAGCGCATCCAGGCCGGCATGGCCTACACGTTCCAGATCACCTCGGTTTTCCCGCGTCTGTCACTGCATGAAAACGTGGCGCTCGCCGCGCGCCGCCTGCACGGCTCGGGCAAGGCGCTGGAGGACGCCGTGGAGGCTGCGCTCGATCGCGCCGGGCTGGCCGGACGCGGCCGTCAACTGGCCGGTGACCTCTCCTACGGCCATCAACGCCTCACCGAAATCGCCATGGGGATTGTCCAGAAACCGAAGCTGCTCATCCTCGACGAGCCGACCCAGGGACTGGCCGACAGCGAGATCGCCGAGTTCAATGCGCTGGTGCGTGAACTCGCCGGTGAAACCACCATTCTGCTGATCGAGCACAACATGAACGTGGTCATGGAAGTAGCTGACAGAATTACCGTTCTTGATTTTGGCGAGGTACTGGCGGAGGGGACACCCGCCTTCATCCGCAGCGATCCGCGCGTCCAGGAAGCCTATTTGGGGAAGAGCCATGCTGGAGCTTGAGGCCATCCATGCCGCCTATGGCGATGCGCCTGTCCTGCACGGCATTTCGCTTGCCGTCGCGCCGGGCGAGATCCTCTGCCTGCTCGGACGCAACGGAGCGGGAAAAACCTCTACCATGAAGGCTATCATGGGCATCCTGCCGCTCACGGGAGGCACGGTCCGCCTCGACGGCGAGCCGTTGTCCGGATTGCCCGCCCATGAGGTGCCGAAGCGGGGCGTCGGCTACATCCCGCAGGGGCGCCGCCTGTTTTCGGAACTGACTGTCAGCGAGAATCTGGAAATCGGCCTGATGGTGCGCGGCAAGGGCAAGGCCACCCGCGACCATGTGCTCGGCATGTTCCCGCGACTGCGCGAAAGGCTTCATCAGCGCGCGGGCACCCTGTCGGGTGGAGAACAGCAGATGCTGGCGACGGCACGCGCGCTCTGCATCGAACCGCGCGTCCTCTTGCTCGATGAGCCGACCGAGGGCCTCCAGCCTTCCATGATCGAGCTGATCCGCAACGTCGTGGTGGAGATGAAAGCGCGCGGCGCCGCGATTCTGCTGGTCGAACAGCGCGTCGATGCCGTGCTCGAAATTGCCGACCGCGTGGCCTTCATCGAGAACGGCCGCAACCGCGATACGCTGCCCGCCGCCGCACTGCGCGCCGACCACAGCCTTGTCGAACGTTACGTCGGGGTGTGATCAAAGCTCGGCGCTTGTCGTAATCCGCACGCCCTTGGCCTGCATGCCGGCCATGGCGGCGGCAAGCGAACCGTCGAGATCGATGGCCCGGCAGGCATCGGTCAGCAGCGTCGCGCCAAAACCCTGTTTCAGCGCATCGATGGCCGAATAATAGACGCAGAAATCGGTCGCCAGGCCGGTCAGCACCACCTGCCCGACACCCCGCTCGCGCAAATAGCCCGCAAGGCCCGTCTGCGTTTCCTGGTCGTTTTCGAAAAAGGCCGAGTAGCTGTCGATCGGCGCGCGAAACCCCTTGCGGATCACCAGATCAGCCTTGGTCGTGTCGAGACCGGCATGGAAGGCCGCTCCGTCACTGCCCTGAACGCAGTGCACCGGCCACAGCACCTGCGGGCCATAGGGCATGTCGATCAGAGTGAAGGGATCATGACCGGGATGGTTGGCAGCAAAGGAGGAATGGTCGGCCGGGTGCCAATCCTGTGTCAGCACTTTCACCGCGAAACGGTCCTGCAATCCGTTGACGACCGGCACGACAGCATCGCCATCGCTGACAGCCAGGGCACCGCCAGGGCAGAAATCATTCTGGATGTCGATCATCAGCAGCGCCACGTCCGGGCCGAATGCCTGCCTTGCCATGTCAAAACTCCGCTTGCTTTCAGGCCGTCATCGCATGAAGGCGCGCGCCGGGCAACGGGGCTGCGGCTCAGGTGATCTTCTGCAAGAGCTCCACCAACCGCTCGCGCTCGGCCGGGGCAAGCGGCGCCAGCGTCTGCCGCGTGATCCGGCGCGCCGCATCGAGGCAGTCCGTCACGACGGCGCTGCCCTCTTCCGACAATTCGATCAGCATGCGCCGCCGGTCGTTCGGATCGGCCTTGGAGCGCACCAGGTCGCGGTCACGCAACCGGTCGATCACGCCCTTGATGGTCGCGCCGTCCATGGCAGTCTGCCGCCCCAGCTCGTTCTGGCTCAGCGCGCCCATCTGGTTCAGCTTGGCGAGCGCTGCGAACTGCGTGGGTGTCAGGTGGGCTATTCCCGAGGCAAAAATGCCGAGATGCCGCTGGTTGGCCTTGCGCAAAAGGTAGCCAACTTGCTCGTCGAGAATATATGTGCCGTCGTCGCTCAAGGATTTCGCCCGTTTCCACCCGGTGCGTTGAATTGCGTGCAATCATCCGTGTTGACACCCCCCGGAGGCAAGCGCAAAATCCGTTTGCATACCAATGAAAAGCGGAATTCAGCGTCAAACCGGAGGAATCGGCACCGGTGAGCTATGGTCGGCCCGCAACGCTTCGAGAGGCGGTCACTTGGCTGCAAGGCCATCCGGCCACCATTGCCGCGGGATGCACGGACCTGTTTGCGGCCACGCCCAGCCAGACACTCGCCGGGCCGGTGCTCGACATTACGGCCATAGAGGAGCTTTCGGGCATTTCGCAATCGCCCTCTGGCTGGCGGATCGGGGCGGCCACCCGATGGAGTGCGGTTGCGAAAGCCGCCCTGCCCCCGGCCTTCGACGCACTGAAGCATGCTGCGCGCGAAATCGGTTCCGTGCAGATCCAGAACGCGGGCACCATCGGAGGAAATCTCTGCAATGCCTCGCCGGCCGCCGATGGCGTTCCGCCGCTGCTGGTCCTTGATGCAAGTGTCGAGATTGCCGGGCCCGGGGGCTCGCGCCTGCTTCCGCTTGCAAGCTTCATCACCGGACCACGCCGGACCGCCCTCGCACCCGGTGAGATTCTTGCCGCCATCCAAGTCCCCGCTTCGGCGGCCGGGGGCCACTCGGCCTTCCTGAAACTCGGCGCGCGGGCTTCCCTCGTCATCTCCATCTTGATGGCCGCCGTACGTGTCAGCGTAACAGACGGGCGCGTCGCCTCCGTCGCGATCAGTATCGGCGCCTGCAGTCCCGTGGCGGTGCGCCTGCCGGCGCTCGAAGCCGCCCTCCAAGGCATCCCGGTCAATGACGCAATCGGCCTCGTCACATCCTTTGACTTCACCTCAGTGCTGGCCCCCATTGCCGATGTACGCGCGGACGAAGCCTACCGTTTGCAGGCCGCCCGAGAACTGGTGGCCCGCGCCCTCGCCCGTGTCCTCGACGGAGAGCGGACATGACCGCCCGGCTGAACGTCAACGGCAAGATGCTGGATATTGCCGGGGCTTCGCCGGGCACGCGGCTGCTCGAAATATTACGCGAACATGCGGGGTTGCGCGGCACCAAATCCGGCTGCGATGCAGGTGACTGCGGGGCCTGTACGGTGCTGCTTGACGGTGAACCGGCGTGTGCCTGCCTGACACCGCTCGCCCAATGCGATGGCCGCGCGATAACGACCGTTGAGGGACTGACCGGACCCGCTACCGGCCGCCTGCGCGCGGCCTTCCTGCGCCATGGCGCGGCCCAATGCGGCATCTGCACGCCGGGCATGCTGGTCGCCGCCGTCGCGCTGCTGTCGGACAACCCCGCCCCCACCCGCAGCGAGGCGCGGGATGCACTGGGCGGCGTGCTCTGCCGCTGCACCGGATATGCCAAGATTATCGATGCCGTATGCGATACCAGCGAGGTACCGGAACCCTCTGCCGTACCGGCCGCCGGGCACGCCGTTGGTGCGGCCATTCCCCGCGTGGACGGCCTTTGCAAGGTGGACGGCACGGAATCCTTCGGCGGCGACGAATGGCCGGACGGCGCACTTCTGGTCCGCGCCATTCGCAGCCCGCATCATGCCGCCCGCTTTGCCTTCGGCGATCTGGAGGCCTGGAAACGCGCCACACCCGGTGTCGAAGCCGTGTTCACCGCCGCCGACATTCCCGGCGAGAACCGCTTTGGCGTCATCCCGCCCTTTGCCGACCAGCCGGCGCTCGCGTCGGGCAAGGCACGCTTTCGTGGCGAAGCCGTCGCGCTGGTCGCGGGCAGCAGCGCCTATCTGCGCGACATGGACCTCTCTTCCTTTCCGGTTCGCTGGCAGCCGGAGCCGGACCTCCTCACCATCGATTCCGCAACAGCCGATGGCGCGGTCCTGCTGCATGAGGCACGCCCGGGCAACCTGCTGGTCACCGGAAAGGTGAAATGCGGCGATGCCGAAAGCGCACTCAAGACTTCCGCACATATGGCATCCGGCACCATCCGCACTGCATGGGTGGAACACGCCTATATCGAGCCGGAGGCCGGTTTCGCCGTAATGGAGGGCGATATGCTCGTCATCCGCGCCTGCACGCAGGCGCCCGTCATGGATCAGGAGGATACAGCCCGTGTGCTCGGCCGGCCGAAGGAGCGCGTGCGAATCATCCCGGCGGCCACTGGCGGCGGCTTCGGCTCCAAGCTCGACGTGTCGCTCCAGCCCCTGATCGGCTTGGTGGCGCTCAAGACGGGCAAGCCGGCCCGGATGGTCTACAGCCGCGCCGAATCGATGATGTCCACCACCAAGCGCCATCCCGCGCAGATGGAAGCCACCATCGGCACTGACGCCGCCGGGCGCATCACCGCCATGCGTTTCGAGGGTCAGTTCAACACTGGCGCCTATGCCAGTTGGGGGCCGACCGTGGCGTCCCGCGTGCCGGTCCATGCCTCAGGGCCCTATCGAACGCCGCATTACGAGGCCAAGGCCCATGCCATCCACACCAACGGGCCGGTTTCGGGCGCGTTTCGAGGGTTCGGCGTGCCGCAGGCCGCCATCATGCAGGAAACGCTTTACGACGAGCTGGCCGAAAGGAACGGCATGGACCGCCTTGCCTTCCGCCGCCTCAATGCGCTCGGCGAGGAGGATCGCTCGGTCTGCGGACAGGTGATGGCCGGCGCGGGCATCCGCGACTGTCTGGACGCGCTGAAGCCGCATTGGGAAGAGGCGCTGGCGCAAGCCACTGCTTTCAACGAAGCTCCGCGAAGCCCGCTGCGCATGGGTGTGGGCATCGCCTCCTGCTGGTACGGTTGCGGCAATACCGCCCTGCCCAATCCGTCCACCATGCGCGCCGGGATCACCCCGGACGGCCGCCTCGTGCTGCATCAGGGCGCGACCGACATCGGACAGGGATCAAACACCGTCATCAGCCAGATTTTCGCCGATGCGCTGGGTGTGCCACTTGATCGTATCGGGCGGATCGGCCCCGATACGCACCGCACGCCCGATGGCGGCAAGACCTCCGCTTCGCGCCAGACGGTCGTTTCGGGCAAGGCGGCGCTTCTCGCCGGGCGTACGCTGCGCGCGGCCATACTGCGCCACGCCAACATGGGAGACAGCGCCACAATCACATTCGGTTCGGGCGAACTTTCCGTGGCCGAGGCCGGCCAGGCCCGCACCATCGCGCTGGCATCCCTGCCGGTGGACGCCCGCGGTTATGTGTTCAGCGCCGAGGAAAGCTACGATCCTCCCACCGAACCGCTCGATGAAAATGGCCAGGGCAAGCCCTACGCGGTCTATGGCTATGGCGCACAGATCGCACTTGTGACCGTGGACATGGCGCTGGGTCTGGTGAAGGTGAAGCGCATCATTGCCGCCCATGATGTCGGCCGGGCCATCAACCCGCTGCTGGCGCAAGGCCAGATCGAAGGCGGCATCGCGCAGGGCCTTGGCCTCGCGCTGATGGAGGATTACATCCCCGGACGGACCGAGAACCTGCACGACTACCTGATCCCGACCGCCGGCGACATGCCGGAAATCACCTCGATCCTGGTCGAGAAGCCTGATCCCGAAGGCCCCTTGGGTGCCAAGGGCCTCGGTGAACACGTGCTGATCCCGACCGCTCCGGCGATCCTCAATGCCATCCGGCATGCCTCCGGCGCCCGCATCACCACATTGCCCGCCTTGCCGCACCGGGTTCTGGCGGCCATCAGGGAGGCGATTCGATGAGCGAGACCGGGAAAGCCGCCGCCGATGGCGGAAAACTGCGTTGCGATGCCTGCCCGGTCATGTGCTACGTGGCCCAGGGCCGCTCCGGCGCTTGCGACCGCTATGCCAATATCGGCGGGCAGATCATTCGCTGCGATCCGCTGACCATTCTCGACCGGCGGCTGGCAGCCGGTGACGAGGTCCGCCCCTTCCTGCCGCGCGCTTGGGACGGCGAACTTTTCCCTGATGAGGAACTGACCGTCACGGCGGTTGGCGCGGGCACCACCTATCCGGATTTCAAGCCCGCACCCTTCATCGTGTCGCAGCAGATCGACGGCGTCGACGCGGTCACGGTCGTCACCGAGGCGATTTTTTCCTATTGCGGGCTGAAGGTGAAAATCGACACCGACCGGCACCTTGGGCCGGAAGCGGCAACCGTACGCGCGGATGGCGAAGCGGTCGGCCATGTCATGACCGCCGAATACGGCTCGCAGATGCTGTCGCTTGGCGGCGTGCATCACCTGACCGGCGGCTCCAAGGCGGAAGGACGCACGACCTGCGAGACCCTGCTGGCGCTGGCCAACCGGCAGGCGGTGGAACTTTCCATCGACGGGGGGTCGCGCATCATCGTCGAAGCCGGAATGCCCCCCGTGGTGGATGGCAAGACCGAGGCGCGCATGCGCGTCGGTTGCGGCTCTGCCACCATCGGCATGTTTGCGTCCCAATGGAAGGGACTGGTGGACGAGGTGGTGGTTGTCGACGACCACATCACCGGCGTCGTGTCGGAACATCAGGCCGGAAAAGTGATCGGCTGGGCTGACACGGGCATCCGCATCAAGGGGCGGCGGTCCACACCGGGCAGATACTTCCGCGTTGCCGAACCCGGCCTCGGCTGGGGCGGCACCGACATCACGGACCCGCTGGTCATCCTCGACCGCTGGAAGCCGGACAAGGGCGCGCGCCCCGGCCTGACACTGCTGATGGTGTCCACCACCGGCGAGCAATTTGCCTATTTCGAGCTGGACGGCGATCTTGTCCCGCGCGAAAGACCGTTGCCCGAACCGTTGCGCGCTTCTGTGGAACTGATCGCCGAAAATTGCGAACCGGCGCTGTGCACGGTCCTCTTCATGGGCGGTGCGGGCGGCAGCCTGCGCTCCGGCGTCACGCGCAATCCCGTCCGGCTTACACAATCGGTCCATGCGGGACGCACCAAGGTGACGGTCGGCGGCATCGGCACCTACCTTTGGCCGGGCGGCGGCATCACCATCATGGCCGACGTTCTGTCCATGCCGAAAAATGCCTTCGGTTATGTCCCGACACCGGCGCTGGTCGCGCCGCTGGAGTTCACCATGAGCCGGGCAGAATATCGCACGCTGGGCGGTCACGACGAGGCGGTGCGAACGCTGGAAGACATCGCGGTCAGTGGCGGAGACTATGGCGATGCCACGCTGGGCACCGGCCGGAGGGACAGGCCATGAACGGCGCGCAAACCGCGTTCCTGCCCGATGGCCGCCTGCATCTCCATCATGGTCCGATGGACCTGATCGTGACGGCCGAAGGCCCTGGCAGCGATGCGGCTCACGAGGCGGCAATCAAACGCTTCGCAACGATCCTCGGCCAACTGGTGGACGAATTGCCGGAACTGCGCCGCCCCTGGCATGAAGGCCGGACGTTTGGTGGCACCGTTGCCCGCGCCATGGAAACGGCAACGCTGCACTTCCTGCCGGATTTCATTACGCCGATGGCGGCGGTGGCTGGTGCCGTTGCCGATGAAATCCTGTCGGTGATGGCCTCGACAGCGCCACTTGCCCGCGCCATCGTCAACAATGGCGGCGATATTGCCCTTCATCTGGCGGCCGGGCAAACGGCGACATTCGCCATTGCCGGCCTTCCCGGCAGCCGCATCACGCTCCGCCACGAAGACCCGTGGCGCGGGTTGGCGACGTCAGGCTGGCGCGGCCGCAGCCACTCGCTGGGCATCGCCGACCATGTGACCGTCATCGCGCGCACAGCGGCTGAAGCCGACGCGGCGGCCACCATGATCGCCAATGCGGTGGACCTGCCCGGCCATCCGGCCATCGAGAGGAAACCCGCCAGCCAGCTTTCGCCAGACAGCGATCTTGGAACCCGGCCTGTCACAACCGATGTTGGCCCCCTGACCAGGGTCGAGACGGCCCGCGCGCTGGATCACGGACATGCGGCTGCCGGGGCGGCCGTCACGCGCGGCCTTGCCGGTGGCGTGCTGATGGCCCTCAACGGCGAGGTACGGGTTGCAGGGACGGTTCCCGCCATTGCCCTGCCCACCGGTCACCCGTTAGAACACGAACCAATCCAAAGCATCCGGGAGGCGCTTCATGCCTGATTTTCCCATCCGCAAGATCATCACCCAGGTGGAAGAAATCACCCATGAAGGCGGCGCACCCGCCGTAACGCCGCGCCTGCGCGGCGCGGTCATCGCGGTGGTAAAAAACCCCTTTGCCGGGAGCTTCCACGAAACACTCCAGCCCGCCATGGAGGATTTGAAGCCGCTCGGCCGCGAAATGACCGAACGCCTGATCGCCGCACTCGGCGGCATTGACGGCATTGACGGATACGGCAAGGGCGCCATTGTCGGCGAAAACGGCGAAACCGAACACGGCGCGCTCTGGCATGTGCCGGGCGGCTATGCCATGCGCGAACGGCTTGGCGAGGCGCGCGCCATTGTGCCCTCCGCCATGAAGGTCGGCGGCGTCGGCACCGCGCTTGACGTGCCGCTCGGCCATATCAACGCAGCCTATGTGCGCAGCCATTTTGATGCCATCGAGGTTTCGGTGCCCGACGGGCCGCGCGCCGGAGAAATTGCCTTCGTGCTTGCCATGGCCAAGGGCCCGCGCATCCATTCCCGCATGGGCGGGCTGGAGGCCTGGGACATCAAGGCGCTGGACGGGCTGCGCTGACCGGAATCCGTGTTCAAGGGATGAAAAAAGCGGGCCAGGCCCGCTTTTTTTTGCCTTGTCAGGACATGCTCATCAATCGACGAAGGCGCGTTCCACCACATAGTCGCCGGGCTTGGAATTGGCGCCCTCGACAAAGCCGCGCGCTTCCAGGATACGCTTCAGGTCCATGTTCAGGCCCATTGAGCCGCAGATCATGATGCGGTCGGTCGCCGGGTCGAGGCCGCGTTCGCCGAGATCCTCGAACAGCTTGCCGCTTTCGATCAGGTCGGTGACGCGGCCCATGCGCGCGGTCTGGTCCCGTGTCGTGGTGGCGTAGTGGACGAGCTTCTTCGTCGCTTCCTCACCCACCAGAATGTCATCCTTGGCCTGAGCGACAATGTCGAAACCGTATTTCAGCTCCGCTTCGAGACGGCATGTGTGGGTGAGCACCACCTCATCAAACTTTTCATAGACTTCGGGCTCGCGGATCAGCGAGGCAAAGGGCGCGATTCCGGTTCCGGTCGACAGCATGAAGACGCGTTTGCCCGGAAGCAGCGCATCGACCACCAGCGTACCGGTCGCCTTGGGCTTCATCAGCACCGTGTCACCCACCTTGATCTTCTGCAGATGTTCAGTGAGCGGGCCGTCCGGCACCTTGATGGAGAAGAATTCGAGTTCCTCGTCCCAGGCCGGGCAAGCCACCGAATAGGCGCGGAAGACCGGCTTGGCGGCATTCGGCAGTCCGATCATCACGAATTCGCCGGAACGGAAACGGAAGGAACGCGGCCGCGTGATGCGGAAGCGGAAGAGCCGGTCGGTGTAATGTTCGACCATCACCACCTTTTCGGCAAAGGTGTTGGCGGGGATCGGAAAGTCCCCGGTTTCGGTTTCGACGACCGCCTGTGCACCTGTCATGCCACGTCTTCCTCTGGTCAATACGGATCAGGCCGCCCTTCCGGGCAGCGCGGGCAACCTATTCCATGCATGGCCGGGCGTACAGCTTTCACGTCGCGACGCGTGTCGGCAATGGGAAATAGATTTCGGCAGAACGCCGGTTCATCAAAACCGGCATCCTGCCTGCATCTTTGATAGCATGGGTTTTCAGGCAGCTGACTGATGCAGATCAAACCAGTAGCGGCCGCGCGCCAGCGCGTGGCGGCGCGCCCACGTGGCAAGCCGACCGATGCGGTCCGGATCGTTGGCCTTGTCCGCATTCGCCGCGATACGCTCCCAGCAGGCAAGGAAGGCAAGCTGGCAGGTCAGTTCCATGAAGGGATGGGCCAGTTCCGCCGGATCGTTCGCCGCCAGAACCAGCGCGCGCGCCTCGTCCCAGACCGCTTTGAGACTGGCAAGCGAGGCACCGGCACCGCCGGAAGCGGCAAGTGCACCGTCCACAAAGCCCGCGAAGGCATCGGCCGCAGCGCCGCCCTTGTTGCGCAGCATGCGGGTCGCGATCGTCAGAGCGTGGATGCCGTTGGTGCCCTCGTAAATCGCTGCGATGCGGCAATCCCGGTAGCTTTGCTCGACGCGGTATTCATGAAGATAGCCGTAGCCGCCGAGCACCTGAATGCCGAGGCTGGCTGCCGCCATGCCGGATTCGGTGCAGAAATACTTGGCCAGCGGCGTCAGGAAATCGACGAGATCCGGGTCGTCGCCTGCTTCCAGCGTCACCATGGCGATGTGACAGAGCGCCCGGCAGCCGAGCGCCAGCGCATCCTGCTCGGTCAGCATGCGGGCCACGTCGGCGTGACGGTCAATGGTCACCGGCGCGCCGGTGGCTGCGTCGCGGCCCTGTTTGCGGTCCGCCGCATAGGCACGCGCGACGTCACCCGCCCGCGTCGCATGGGCGACACCCTGCAGGGCCACGTCGATACGCGCATGGTTCATCATCGTGAACATCGCCTTCAGCCCGTCGCCGGGCTGGCCGACGAGATCAGCAACCGCCCCGTCAAACACCATCTGGCAAGTGGGAGAGGCGTGCAGCCCCATCTTCTCCTCGATGCGCGCAACCGACACCGCATTGCGGCTTCCATCTTCCAGCGTATCGAGCACGACGAACAGGCTGAGGCCTTTCGTGCCGGAATTCATGTCGCCGGTGCGCGCCAGCACAAGATGCAGCACGCCATCGCTCATGTCCTGATCGCCGCCAGAGATGAAGATCTTCTCGCCGGTGATTTTCCAGACGCCGTCCTCTTCGACGGCGCGCGTACGCACGGCGCCGAGATCGGAGCCGGCACCCGGCTCGGTCAGGCACATGGTGGAAAGCCAGGCACCGGAGGCCAGATTGGGAATGTAGCGTTCCTTCTGAGCATCCGTGCCGAAATGCATCAGCGTGGAGACGGCGCCGGGAACCAGCGCGCAGACCATCTGGAGCGCCTGGTTGGCACCGGAGAAGATTTCATGCGTCGCGCCCAGCACCGGTGCGGGGAGCCCCTGCCCGCCATAGGCTTCCGGCGCGGTCAGCCCCATCCAGCCCTGTTCGGCATAGTTGCGGTAGAGCGCACGGAACCCGTCCGGCATCCTTACGCGTCCGTCCACAAGCCGCGCGCCCTGCGCATCGCCCGATTCATCCAGCGGCGCGATCTCGGCTTCTGCGAAGGCCGCAAAATGGCCAATCACCTCAGCGGCCAGCTCGCTGTCCCATTCGGGCAGGCGCGCGGCGGCACCGGCCACATGTTCCAGTGTGAACAGGATGTCGTCGACGGGAGCGGCAAAGGGCTTCATGGACAAGGGCTTCCTATTTCAGGCCGAGCAGTTTGGCGGCATTTTCCTTGGTGATGAGCGGGCGCACATCATCCTTGATGTCGATCTTGTCGAAATCGGCCAGCCAGCGCTCCGGCGAGATCATCGGCCAGTCGGAACCGAACAGCATCTTGTGCTTCAGCAGCGTGTTGGCATAGCGCACAAGGATCGGCGGGAAATATTTCGGGCTCCAGCCCGACATGTCGATGTAGACATTCGGCTTGTGGGTGGCCACAGACAGCGCCTCTTCCTGCCAGGGGAAGGACGGATGCGCCAGGATGATCGGCATGTCGGGGAAATCCACCGCCACGTCATCCAGATACATCGGGTTGGAATATTTCAGGCGCATGCCATTGCCGCCGCGCATCCCCGAGCCGACACCGGTCTGGCCGGTGTGGAAAAGGGCGATGCAGTTTTCCTCGGCAATCGCCTCATAGAGATCGTAGGCCACTTCGCGGTCGTTGGGATAAAAACCCTGAAGCGTCGGGTGGAACTTGAAGCCCTTGATGCCGAAATCGCGGATCAGTCGGCGCGCCTCGCGGGCACCGATCTTGCCCTTGTGCGGGTCGATCGAGGCAAACGGGATCAGCACGTCGGAGTTTTCCGCAGCAAGTTCGGCAACTTCCTCGTTCTTGTAGCGCCGGTAGCCCGTGTTGCGCTCCGAATCGACCGGGAAGATCACCGCCGCAATGTTCTGTTCACGGTAGTGGGCGGCCGTTTCCGGAACCGTCGGAGGATGCTCCCAAGGCGCCCCGAAATATTTCGCCATGGTTGTCTGGAGATCGTCATAGCCATCGTCGGCGTGGCAACCGCACGGCTCCTCGGCATGGGTGTGGATGTCGATGGCGCGGACCTTGGTGATGTCAACCATGGCTGGAACCTCGTCTTGGGGGCCGGAACTTGCTTAGCGGAAGGTGGGATTGCGCTTGTCGAGGAAGGCGCGCAGCCCCTCTTCCGCATCCGGACTGGTCTGGGTCAGCGCAGCGCACAGGCTCTCGGTGAAGAAACCACTTTCGCGCGGCATGTCATCGATGCGGGCGAGCGCGTGGATCATCACGTAGTTGGACAGCGGCGCGTTCTTGGCCACCTTGGCCGCCAGTTCCATGGCCATCGGCAGGGCCTCGCCCTCGCCGACCGAGTAATGCGTCAGCCCGAGGCGCAGCCCCTCTTCGGCATCATACTTGCGGCCCGTCAGCATCATTTCCGTCATGCGGTCGGCACCCAGAATGCGCCCGACGCGCACCGAGGCACCACCGCCGACATAGATGCCGCGGCGGCCTTCGGGAAGCTGGAAGATGGTGGAGGGCTCGGCAATGCGGATATGGGTGGACGACGCCAGTTCAAGGCCGCCACCGATGACGGCGCCGAACATGGCGGAAACCACCGTCAGGCCGCCATACTGGATCTTGTCCATCACGGTGTGCCAGTCGCGCGAATGGCGCATCGTGCCTTCCGAATCGCGGCGCACCAGCTCCGACAGGTCCAGGCCGGAGCAATAGTGCCCTTCCGTGCCGGTCATCACGACCACGCGCACGCCCTTGGGCGGGTTGGAGAAGAAATGATCGATGGCGCCCAGCAACTCGTCGCACATGGCATTGCGCTTGCCCGGACGGTTCATCGTCAGCACGGCAATGTCGTCACGGATGTCAACGGTCAGCATCTCGGAAGGCTTGGCTTGGGTCATGGTTGCTCCTGCGGGTCTGGCGGGGGGCACCACATGACCGGACCGGCACCAGCGGGCTGCTTCCAGCACACTGCCGCACCATGTCAGCTGTCCTCCCGTTGCTGGCTCAAATAATTACAGTGTCGAATAGTTATGTCAAGAAACATATCGGCGCAGAGATGAATCTCCATCGTGGCGATTGACGGTCAGCGACCGGCCTTTTCGGCCTCCTGCAATTGCCGCCACAGCACCTTGCCGGAACCTGATTTCGGCAGGCTTTCAACGAATTGCACGATACGAGGAACCTTGTAGGCGGCCATCTGCCCGCGCGCCCAGCGGATGAATTCCTCCTCGCTGATGTCGCCCGCGTCGTGGCGCAACACGACGACAGCCTTCACCGTTTCGCCGCGCTTGGGGTCCATCGCGGCAATCACGCAGGCTTCCTCGACGCCGGGATGCTTGTAAAGTGTGGCCTCCACCTCCGTCGGCCAGACCTTGAAGCCGGAGGCATTGATCATCCGCTTGATGCGGTCGACGATGAAGACATAGCCCTCGTCAGTCGTGCGCCCCAGATCGCCGGTGCGGAAGAACCGCTTTCCATGGAGATCGACGAAGGACTCCGCGTCCGCATCCGGCCGGTTCCAGTAGCCGAGCAGGATCTGCGGCCCCGCCAGCAGGATTTCACCGACCTCGCCCACCGGCACATCGGCAAGCGTGTCCGGGTCGACGATCTTCATGTCGGTGTTGAACACCGGCACGCCGCCGCATTGCGCCAGTGGCTTTTGCACCGGGTTGGCGGTCCCGGGTGCCATCGTCTCGGTCAGCCCGTAGCCCTCCAGGAAGGAAATGCCGCACAGGTCTTTCAGCTTCGCCGCCACGGCCTCCGGCATGGCAATGCCGCCACCGAACATCAGGCGGATGGAGGAAATGTCGTATTGCCCGAGATTGGGATTGGCCAGCAGGTCGATGGCCATGGTGGGCACCGCAGGCCATGCCGTGATGCGATGCTGCTCGATCAGCCGCGACACCAGATCGCGGTCCCAGCGCGGGACGATCACCGTGGTCGCGCCATATTTCAACGGTGCGTTCATGCAGCCCTGCAATCCGACCACATGGAACATCGGCGCCACCGCCAGCACCACATCGTCGCCGGTCACGCCGAACCATTCATACATGG
Organism: Brucellaceae bacterium; assembly: GCA_020637755.1. Lineage (GTDB taxonomy): Bacteria > Pseudomonadota > Alphaproteobacteria > Rhizobiales > Rhizobiaceae > Zhengella. The sequence continues at coordinate 95,778 of JACKJW010000008.1, forward strand.
CGCGCAGCGCATGGATCGTCGTGCCGTTGGTGTGGCGGCATCCCTTCGAGCGCCCCGTCGAACCCGACGTGTAGGGCAGGAAGGCGAGGTCATCTGTCACTTGCCGGTAGGCCGGCGGCGCATGGCCGGCCGAGACGGCATCCGACCAGGCGACGCAGCGCGGATCATCCGGCATCGTCGCCTTCTCCGTCAGGAAGGCAGGCACGGCGAGGTCGGTTTCTTCACGCAGGTAGTCGGCATAATGGATCATGACCGCCTTGCGCACTGGTGTCCCGTCCAGCGCGCCAAGCATGTGAACGGCCAGGTCCTGCGCGCAGAAGATCGCCACCGCCCCGCTGTCGGCCAGCATGTGGCGCACTTCGTCGGCCAGGTTCATGGGATTGACCGGAACGACGACGCCGCCCGCGCGCAGGATGGCGTAGCTCGCGATCACGTATTGCGGGCAGTTCTGCGAATAGACGGCCACCCGGTCACCCGGCTTCACACCGGCTTCCGCCTCCAGCCATCCGGCCAGGCGCTCCGCCGTTTCCATCACTTCGGAAAAGGGGATGTCCGTCCCGTAGAAGATCATGGACGGCTTGTCCGGCACGCGAGCGGCCGTGGCGGCAAGGTTTTCCCACAGTGTACCCTCCGGCGCCTCCAGTTCATGGGGGCGGCCCTCCGGCCAGACCTTGTATTGCGGACGTTCCAATGCCGTCATGATGATCCTCCCTGCCCTCAGACCGCGCTCGATCCGCCATCGACGGCGAGCGCGACCCCGGTGATGTGGCGTGCGGCCTCCGACATGAGGAACACCGCCGGTCCCATCAGGTCCGCCTCGCCGCCAAGGCGTCCGAGCGGCACAGCCGAAATCATCCGGTCCTCGATCTGTGACAGCAACCCGGCCGACATCTTGGACGGAAAGAAGCCCGGACACAGCGCGTTGACATTGATGTTGAAGCGGCCCCATTCGGCGGCCAGCGCCTTGGTGAAATTGATCATGGCCGCCTTGGACGTGTTGTAGGCAATCGTTTTCATGCCGAGGTCCGGCCGGTTGCCCCGGAAGCCACCGATGGAAGCCACATTGACGATCTTGCCTCCACCGGCCGGGATCATCGCCTTGCGCCCGACTTCCTGTGTCAGCACGAAGGGCGAGGTGATGTTGAGGTTCATCACCTTCATCCAGCCGTCCAAAGGAAAATCCTCCATCGGCGCGCCCCAGCTCGCGCCTGCATTGTTGACCAGGATGTCGATGGCTCCGAAGGCGGCGATCGCTTCGTCCACGACGGCGGCGATCCCGTCGAGCTTCTGGAGGTCACAGGCAATCGTGCGCACCGCGCCGCCCATGGCTTCCAGGCGGGCTCGCGCCTCGTCTAGCTCGTCCTGCTTGCGGGCCGTCAGGATCACCTGTCCGCCCATTTCCACCACGCCTTGCGCCATCTGGAAGCCGAGCCCGCGCGAACCGCCCGTGATCAGCGCGGTCTTGCCCTTGAGCGAAAAGAGTTCTGGCAGCATGTCCATCCTCCCGCGGCAGCGGTCCAGTCTGATGCGCCGCATGTATTATTGTTGGCGTGCCTGAAGGCACCGGCTCCCATACGGGCATGCAACCGGTATTCGGTGCAAGCCCGTATGGCAGGTCAATTCGTCATTCGGCCGGAATGCCGGACCACAGGTTCACCTCTTCCTTGCGATCGGGTGTCGAGTAATAGGCCATGGAGGAGAAATTGCGCTCGCGCGCAGCCTTCAACTGACCCTTGGCAATCGAACGCAGGTGCACCTCGTCGGGCCCGTCCGCAATGCGCAGCGAACGGCCCATGGTCCAAAGTTCCGGCAGCGGCGTGTCGGGCGAAAGACCCATCGCGCCGAAAACCTGCATGGCCCGGTCGGTCACGTTGAGCTGCATCTGCGGGATGACTACCTTGATCATGGCGATCTCGTTGCGCGCCGCCTTGGCGCCCACATTGTCGATCATCCATGCCGCTTTCAGCACCAGCAGGCGCGCCTGTTCGATCTCGCAGCGCGACCGCGCGATCATCTCCTGCACCACACCCTGCTCGTGCAGATACTTGCCGAAGGTCTTGCGCTCCATGGAGCGGTCGACCATCAGCTCCAGCGCCAGTTCGGCCTGTCCGATGGAGCGCATGCAATGGTGGATGCGGCCCGGTCCGAGGCGTGCCTGCGCCATGGCGAAACCACCGCCTTCCTCACCCAGCAGGTTGGAGGCCGGAACCCGGCAATTCTCGAACACGATCTCGCAATGGCTTTCGTGGCTGTGGTGGTTCATCACGGAGATGTTGCGCACCACCTTCATGCCGGGCGTGCCGAGCGGCACCAGCACCATGGATTGCTGGCGGTGGGTGTCGGCGTTCAGGTCCGTCTTGCCCATCACGATGGCGATCTTGCAATCCGGGTTCATCGCACCGGTGATGAACCACTTGCGGCCATTGATGACGTAATCATTGCCCACGCGGCGGATCACGGTCGTCACATTGGTGGCGTCGGACGAGGCGACATCGGGCTCGGTCATGGCGAAGCAGGAACGGATTTCGCCGTTGAGCAGCGGTTTCAGCCACTTCTCCTTCTGCTCCGGCGTGCCGAACATGTGCAGGATTTCCATGTTACCGGTGTCCGGCGCCGAACAGTTGAACACTTCGGAAGCCCAAAGCAGCCGCCCCATGATCTCGGCCAGCGGGGCGTAGTCGAGGTTGGAAAGCCGCGTTCCTGGCTCGTCTTCCCTGAGATGCGGCAGGAACATGTTCCACAGCCCCTCCTCTTTCGCCAACGCCTTCAGGTCGCCCAGGAAGGAGATCGGATAGCGCCCTGCCTGGCTTTCCTCGATCCATTGCCGGTGGCGTGGCACCAGGTGGGTCTCCATGAAATCCTTCAGTTTCGCCGCCAGTTCGCGGGTCTTGTCGCTATAAGCAAAATCCATCATTTCTCTCCTGCAATCGTCAGCCCGTGGCGGGCAAAAATGGGTCCGTAACGGCGCACCGCATCAATCTCGGCTTCCGGCTTTCCTGCCAGGACCGCCCGCGAAACAACGCCTTCAAAAATCGCCGCAAGGCGGAAAAAGGCGAGCGCGACAAAGAAGCCGTCGAAGGAACCGGCAAGGCCGCGCCGGGCAAGATAGGCCTGCGCGTAGGCCTCCATGCGCGGAATGCCGAGCGCATCGAGATCGTGGCCGCCGAGGCCCTCATGCTCGCTCCGGTCCATGATCCAGGCCATCAGATTGTAGCCGAGATCGGTCAGCGGATGGCCGAGTGTGGAAAGCTCCCAGTCGAGCACGGCGATGACACGCGGCTCGGTCGCGTGAATCATCAGATTGCCGAGGCGGTAATCGCCATGGACAATGGTGCACGGCTCTTCGCCCTGCGGAATGTTCGCGGACAGCCAGCGCGCCAGGCGCTCGAACTCCGGCAGGTCGCGCGTCTTGCCCTGCTCATACTGGCGGTTCCAGCGGCTGATCTGCCGTTCGACGAACCCGCCCTTGCGCCCGTAGTCGCCAAGCCCGGCCTTGTCGGGATCGACAGCATGGAGCGCGGCGAGCGTCTCGTTCATGGAGCCGAAAATCGCGCTGCGCTCCGCTGGCGTCAGGCCCGGCAGTGCATTGTCATGGAACACGCGGCCATCCAGCCGCTCCATGACGTAAAACGGCGTACCGATAACGGAGGCGTCGGCGCAATAATGCAACGCCTTGGGAACAGGAACTCCGGTTCCGGCCAAGGCAGAAATGACGCGAAACTCCCGGTCGATGGCATGGGCGGAGGGAAGCAGCGGACCGGGTGGCTGCTTGCGCAGCACGAAATCACCACCAGCGTCGTAGCGCAGGAAGAACGTCGGATTGGAGTAGCCGCCGCCAATCCGCTCGATACGCACGGCCCCGCCGCAACCCTCAACGCGGGTGCGCAGATAGCGGCCAAGCGTCTCCAAATCGAATTCCGGCGCCCCGGCCATTCCGTCCTCCTCCGGTCCACGCTGCTCCCGGCAGCGATGATTGCCATTTTGGTGCAGCCATGATTATATTGGAAATGAATGTTTCAATGATGATGGTATTTATTTCATGCATATATCGCGGACGGACCTGAACCTGCTCGTGATCTTCGACGCCATCTACACGCAGGGCGGTGTCACCAAGGCGGCGGAGGTCTTGAACCTCACCCAGCCGACGATCAGCCATGCCCTTGCGCGCCTGAGGGAACGCGTCGGCGACCAGCTCTTCGTCCGCCACGGTCAAAAGCTTGTCCCGACACCCGTCGCCCACAAGATGATCGCCCCGGTGCGCTCGGCCCTCCAGACCATCGAGACGACCTTGGCCGACCTTGAAGGTTTCGACCCCTCCTCCGCGGGCCAGAGCTTCACCATTGGCATCCATCCGCTGATGGAGGACATGCTGATCCGCCCGCTTTGCGCCCGCGTCTTTGCCTCTGCGCCGGGTGTGACACTCAATTCCGTACTGCTGGACAGGCGATCCGTGGAGGCCGATCTTGCCTCGGGCGTTCTCAACGCCGCCATCGATGTCTTTCTTCCCTTGCCCGGCACGATCCACCGCCAGCGCATTTCCACTGGCACGGCGGTCATCGTCGCCCGTCAGGGCCATCCGGCCCTGGAGGCCCCGGTCACGCTTGAATCCTATCTGGCGCAACGTCACATCCTTGTCTCGGCGCGCCGTCAGGGCCCGGGTCCGGAAGACATCGCGCTCGCCCGCCTGGGTCACACTCGGACCGTGGCGCTCCGCTGCCAGCAGATCGCCACCGCCATGCAACTTGTCGCCCATTCCGACATGTTCCTGACAATGGCCGAAAGCTATGCCAACTACGCCAACATCCAGTATGGCAACCGCATCGTGCCCGCGCCGTTCAAGGCTCCGGCCATCGAGACCTTCCTGTACTGGCATGCCAACAGCGACCTCGACCAGGCCAACAGCTGGCTTCGGGCGATGATTGCCGAGACCATCGCCATGCCCGGCGGCCGCTGAGACACAATCTCAGAAGTAGCTGTGCATGGCCAGCATCAGCACAATCAGCAGCAGGTCGGCAATCAGGAACGGGATGATACCCGCAAACACCTGCTCCAGCTTGACCAGATCCTTGGCCACCGAGTGGATGACGAAGACGTTCAGCCCCACTGGTGGCGTGATCATGCCGATTTCGAGCAGCTTGGCGACAAGGATGCCGAACCAGATCTTGTCAACGCCATGGGTGGCGATGATGGGCAGGAACAGCGGCAGGGTCAGCAGCAGCGCACCGATCGGCTCCAGGAACATGCCGAGAAGCAGGTAGATCAGCGTGATGATGATGAGGACGCCCAGCGTGCCAAGTCCCATGCCGGTGATCCATTGGCCGATCTCGTGGCTGAGGCCCGACATGGCGATCAGGCGGGTGAAAAGGTTCGCCCCGACCGCAATGACGAACAGGCCGCCGGAGGCCAGCAAGGTGTCGACAATGCTTTCCGCGAATTTCTCGCGCGTCAGGGAACGGCGCAGGACACCGATGACGATGGAGAAGAAGGCGCCGACCGCGCCGGCTTCCGTCGCCGTGAACCAGCCGGTGAACAGGCCGCCGAAGACGGCGGTGACCAGCACGAGAACCGGCCAGACTTCCTTCGTCGCGCGCATCTTTTCGGCAAGACTGCTGCCTTCGGCGCGCGGCATGCGCGACGGCGCCACGAAATAGGTCACCAGCACGGCCGCAAAATAGAGGAACAGCGACAGCAGACCCACATAGAGACCGCCAAGGAAGAGTGTATTGATCGATTGCTCGGCATAGATGCCGTAGAGGATCAGCAGGATCGATGGCGGAATCAGCGCGCCGATAGTGCCACCCGCGGCCACCGCGCCCGTAGCGATGCGCAGGTCATAGCCGGCCCGGTGCATTTCCGGCACCGCGATGCGCCCGATGGCCGCCGAGCAGGCGACGGAGGAGCCGGTGACCGCAGCAAAGCCCCCGGCACCGGCGAGCGATGCGATGGCGAGGCCGCCGGGAAGCCAGCCCCACCAGGCGCGCGCCGCCTCGAACAGGCCACGCGTCAGGCCCGAATGATAGGTGACATAGCCCATCAGCAGGAACATCGGTACGGAGGACAGCGTCCAGCTTGCCGCGGAATTGTAGGGCACGGTCGAAAGCATGCTCATGGCGGGGATTTGCCCGGTGCGCGCCCAGATGCCGACAAATGACACCAGCAGCAGCGACACCGCGATCGGCACCCGCAGCGCGATCAGGACCAGCACGGCCGCAACGGCCAGAATTCCGATTGTCAACGGATCCATCAGTTCTGCTCCCCGGCATGGCTGTCGATCTCTTCAGCGGGATCGTGTGGCTTGTCGATGAAGGAACCGCGCGCGACGGCGACGACGCGCATGCCGAGCAGCACCGTCATCAAGCCGAACGCAACCGGCAGGATCCAGTAGGAAGGCCAGGTGTAGAAATCGAGGGTCCCGGCTTCGACATAGGCGCCCTGCGACGTCTGGCGCATGGCTTCCCGCGCCGTGCCATATGTCAGCAGGCCATAGATGCCGAAGGACAGCAGAAAACCGAAAAACAGCACCGGCATGCGCGCCTTTTGCGGCATCATGTCAGTGAACAGCGTTGCTTCCACCTGACGGCGCTTCACCTCGGTGTAGGCGACGGGAAGGAAGCTGACCGCCACCATATAATATTTGGCGACCAGTTCGGCCGTGGCGGGAAAAGCTGTTCCCGCCAGTTGCCGCATGAAGACATCCAGCATGATCTGGACGACCATCAGCACCAGGGTGGTACCTCCGATCCATATCGTTGCCCGTGTTATCCACGTCTCGAACGCACGCATCGGCTGCACCTCCCTGGCCAGACGGTCTCGCTGATTACTGGCCGTAGGTCGCGAAATCGACCTTCGACCAGATTTCCTGGTAGCGCAGCTCCGCATAGTCGTCGGTGGTCTTGAGGTCCTTCACCAGGCCCTCCCACTTCTCGACCAGCGCCGTGTACTTGGCAACCTTGGCGGCTGCATCCTTGACGCCACGCTTTTCAAGCGTTTCGGCAACCGTCTTCAGGTGCTCGGCGGTAAAGGCATTGGCCGCATCGGTCAGCGAGGCATCAGGCGTGATGAACTCGATGCTCTTCTTTGCGCCTTCGGCACGCGCTTCGACTTCCGTCTCGCGCCAGCCTGCAATGCCGGTCGCCTGACCGTACTGCGCGGCATGCACAAGGGCAGCGCGGTCTTCGGCGCTCATGCGGTCCCACAGCATGCGCGACACGTTGTTCGTGGCCGCCGCATTGAAGACACCCTGGTTGATTTCCGTGACATATTTCACGACGTCATAAAGACGGGCGTTCTTCAGATCCGGGATCGACGAATAGGTCGCGTCGATCACACCCTGGCTCAGGCCCTCGAACAGTTCGTTGGCCGGCATCTGCGCCGGCGTGCCACCGAGAGCTTCCACGATGCGGGTGAAGACGGCGCCGGCAGTGCGGATGCGCAGGCCCTTCATGTCGTCCAGCTTGCGGATCGGCTTGGTGGACAGGAAGGCATAGAGCGTTGTCGTGTCGGCACCCATGTAGACCTGGCCGAACTTCTTGAACTCGGCCTGGCACTCGGCGCAATTGACGATGTACTCGGTCACGGCACCGGCAATGGCACGGTTGTCCCTGCCGATCACCGACAGCTCACCCACCAGGATCGATTCCGGATAATCAGCGGCGAAATAGGGCAGGATCACCGGACCCATTTCGGTCACGCCGTCACGCAGGCCTGCATTCATTTCGTTCGGCGCGACAAGACCCGAAGGCGTGTCCTGGCCGTCCCAGCGGCCATCGGTGAATTCCTTCAGCTTTTCAAACAGCCTCGGATAGACCTTGGTCGCCTGCACATGCGATGGGCCGAAGGCTGAGGTGGCGCGAATGGTTTCGGCATGGGCCGAAGCGGCAAGCACGGCAAGGGCCGCACCGGCAAGCATGGACTTCAGAACTGTCTTGGTCATGGATTTTCCTCCCACAGGCAAGGACCTCCGCCGGACGATCCGGCGGCACGAAATCACGAAAAGGCGCAGTCGGGAGGCCATGGGGTATCGGGCATGAATATGCCGGCAGGGCCGCCTCACCGCATGCGGTGGCTGGGCCGGTGCCCTTTCCTCCCTGGCTGGCGATCCTCCTTCGCCTTCGTCGAAAATAATCAATCGTCATAATGCTTATGTCAATTAACTATTATCATGCAATTCTTTCATGGCACTCATGCAGAATTCGCATGAATGCCATTGAGGAATATGTTTAGAACGATAATATATTGAAATTATTGTCTCTTTTGAGAAACCCCCATTGCCATTCAGCCTCACCAAGCCCCCTTGCCGATCGCCGCCAGCATGTTTCAATCCAGGCGCAGCGGACGCGAACAGGCCCGACGGCAAGGCCGCTGCCGTCTTCGGAAACATCCACACAGGGGCTTTGTGCCGGCGCCGCGCCAAGAACGGCGCTGTCGTGGCAAGGCGCAACTGCCAGAGCCCGGCCGGCGCGCCAGGCGCGTGTTGTCGGTTGCGCCCCTGATCCGGCCACGGCCTTGGAACGCGCGCGGCGGCATGGCACTGACGGCACAGAAAAGCCCTGTGGCGGCATAAGATTTGGTGTTGACCGGCCCGCAGCCTCTCCCTATGTTCCGGCCACTTTCGGGCCCGGCCAACTCGCCGTCCGCTTCGGGAGCGCGTAGCTCAGCTGGTAGAGCAACTGACTTTTAATCAGTAGGTCCAGGGTTCGAGCCCCTGCGCGCTCACCATCCCTCTCCTCAAGGCAAGCCACAGAACCGCGCGCGGCGCGGTGTCTGCCTCACTTCGCGTGCACCGCGATCAGCTGGCGGACGCGCAGATCGCGCTCCTTGGCACTGTCTCCGCCCATCACCACGACGATGAAACGTTTGCCGTATTTCTTCACCGAAACAACGATGTTGAAGCCCGAAGACCGGATATAGCCGGTCTTGATGCCGTCCACGCCGGGGTCGCCCAGCAAATGGTTATGGCCACGAATCGTGCGGCCGTTCCAGTCGAAGGAACGCAGTGAGAAATAGCTGAAATAATGCGGATAGCGCTTGCGCAGCGCCAACCCCAGCAGCGCCATGTCACGCGCAGAGGTGTACTGGTTGTTGTCCGGCAGGCCGGAAGCATTGACGAATTGTGTGCGCGCCATGCCGATGGCCCGCGCCTTGGCGGTCATCATCGAGGCAAAAGCCTGTTCCGAGCCCCCGACCGCCTCGCCGACGGCGGCGGCGATGTCATTGGCCGATTTCACCGCCAGCGCCTTGATGGCAATGTCGACGGGCACACTCTCGCCCGCCTTCACGCCCAGCTTCGACGGGGGGCGCGAGGCCGCATAGGCCGAAACAGGGATGGTCCCGTCGCGCGCGATGCGGCCGGAATCAATCGCCTCGAACAGCAGGTAGAGTGTCATCATCTTGGTGAGCGAGGCCGGAAAGCGCACCGTGTCAGCATTGGTCTCGTGAATGACCTTGCCGCTCGCCTCATCGATCACCATGGCGGAGTATTTCTCCGAAAGCGGCGCGAAATTCGCCACATCGACCGACTGGCAGGAGGCCAGAACCAGGGCAAACAGCAGCCAGGCCGCACGCATCGGCCGGAATGGGGAGAAAAGGGAAGAAATCAAGATACCAAAAACCCCGAAGCCCGCGGTCCGCGCTGCACCTGCTGTGCGCGAAACCCTTCATACAGCCCCTGCCATTCATCCACAAGTTTGCCGCGTGCGCGACAAAGCCGCGCTACCAGCCGCCGCCGCCGCCACCGCCGCCGCCGCCGCCGGAAAACCCGCCGCTGCCCGAAAAGCCGGACGAGGAGGATTTGGGAACCGGCATGGCTGCCGCCATGGAACTTTCCAGCCCCTTGGTGACGCTGTCCATGGTTCGGTCCAGCCGGTCGGGCGAAAAATCCCCGCCCGAATACCAGCGCGGCCCGTAGTGCAGCGCCGCCCCGGCTGCCCCCGCAGCCGCCGCGGTCAGGAGCCATGTCTGGAAGGCCTTGGTCCAGGGCTTTTCCAGCTTCAGCGCCACCGCATAGGGCAGGATTGTCTCGTAGTGCTGCGGCGACATGGCCGGCGCGCCCTGCAGGTTCAGCCGGTCGCTCTCTGCCAGCCGGATATAGGTTTTCAGGCCTTCCAGCCCGTCCATCATCCTGCGGCCCAGCGGCGTCGGCGCTCCCATCAGGAAATAGAAGACGATGTTGATCATGGTGAGGCCGACGAGACCGGCAATCGCCAGCCCCATGCCGCCTTCGGCGAGATCGCCGACAAACTTGGTGAGGGCATTGAAGACCACGAACAGCGCCACCGCGCCGAAAAACACCGACTGGAACTTGCCTTTCAGGCCCGAGCCGAGATTGCGCAGCACCGGCAGGAGGACGATCAGCCCGAACCCGGCAAAGACCGTCACCATCAGCACGCTCACAATTTCCTCCTCCGCCAGACCGCCCGTCACCGCCATGGCGAAGACGCACAGGAAGGAAATGATGACGCCGCCGATCACCCACGGCCAGTTGGCGATATAGAATTTGCGGCGGTGCTCGCCTTCCATCGCCGAGACAAAGCGCGAATTGAGCGTCTTGACCTTGCTGCCATGCGCCTTGTCCAGTTCAATCTTGCCGCCGTTGCGCTTCAACGCATCGATGATTGCGGCCTCTCCGGTCGGCAGCTTTTCCGATGGCCGCCCGTCCGCCAGAACCAGCTTCACCTTGCCGCGCACATCGTCGATGCGCAGATGCCCGCGCACCGCCAGGCTGAGGATCCCTGCGGCGATGGCATCCCAGCCCTGGCCCGCAAGACCCTTCTGGTCAATGTAATTGGCAAGCGACGGGGAAATGCCTTCCGGCGCGTCCCAGCGCGGCACGATCACCCCGGCAGGCGGATCACGCCCCACCAGCCACCATCCGAACCCGTAATAGACCAGCAGCAGCAGCGCGCCGCCGCCGAGCACCACCGGCCCGGGATTGTCGCGCATGAGCCACGAAAATTCCTGCTCGCCGGTCGGTTGCGCAACAAGTCCCTTGGCAAATTTCACCCCGACCGTCAGCCCCTCGAAGGAGCCGAGCGGACGCGTGGTGGAAAAGCTGGCGCTGTTCTTGCCGGGTGCCACCTGCGCCCGCGCCTCGCGTGCTGTCGACCCCTGGCCTCCCGTGAAATAGACGACATCCTGTACCACACCGCCTTCTGGCAGGCGCAGCGTCGCCGTCGCTTGGTCGATCGGAAAGGTCCAGGCATTGCCAGTCGCATTCCAGAACAACTCGTCATGGGTGTCGAAAAAGCGGATCTGCCGGTCGGACGTGTAGGTGATGACATAGGTGTGCTCGCCACGTTCGACGAACTTGTCCTTCTGCCCGATGTAGAGCCGCGCGATCTTGGACGAGCGCTCGATGAACCAGTTTTCCGGCCACCCGTCCCGCTTCACCGATTGCACGTCGAAGCTGACCTTGTGCAGGCGCCCGGCATCATCCTGAAAGCGCAGCGGGAAATCGCGGAAAATGCCGCGCTTGATCTGCCCGTGCTCGGCGCGCACCTTGATGGTCTCGACCACCGTCAGCACGCCTTCGGTGGAAAGCGTCACATCTGAATCGAAGGAGAGGATGCGCTCGTCCGCCCCTGCCCGCCCCTGCACCGCGCTCGCCATGCCTGCGGCCAGCACAAGCAGCAGCAGGAAGCGCAGGGCGTGACGGCCGAGGATAGGACCGAGGCGCGCGATCATTTGTCGAAGCTCACCTGCGGAACCGCCCGGTCGGCGGCATCCTCGATCTCGAAATAGGCAACCTGCTCGAACTTGAAGGTGTTGGCCACGAGATTGGAAGGAAAGCTTTCAACCTTCACGTTGAGATCGCGCGCCGCGCCATTGTAATAGCGCCGCGCCATCTGCAGCTCGCCCTCGATCTTGTCGAGCGTGCCTTGCAGGTCGCGGAAATTCTCGTTCGCCTTCAGGTCAGGGTAGGCTTCCGCCACCGCCATCAGGCGGCCGAGCGCCTGGCTCAGCATGCCTTCCGCCGCTGCCCTGCCCGCAATGTCGCCGGCCGGCACGTTCTGCGCGCGTGTGCGCATTTCGGTCACGCGTTCCAGCGTCTCCGTTTCATGGGCGGCATAGCCCTTGACCGTGTTGACGATATTGGGGATCAGGTCCGCACGGCGCTTGAGCTGGACATCAATGCCCGACCAGGCCTCGCGCACCATCTGGCGCGCCTTGACCAGGCCGTTATAGGTGGCGACGACGAAAAGCCCCAGCGCCACGAGAATGCCGATACCGATGAAGTCCACGCCAATTCCTCCCTGAGGTTTCGGCGGAACCATAGCACCGGATTTCACCGGTGTCGTGTGGCGGCGATCACAGGCGCACAAAGGCTGCCCGGCCGTTTAGCCAACGAGCGGATCGGACACCCGGAATTCCATCCAGAGCGGATGGTGATCTGAAATCCGCGTGGCGAAACTGCGTTTGCTCAGGCCGAGGTCGGCAAGCAGGCGCCCGAAGATTTCCAGCGAGCCGCCATCGCCCGGCTCCATGCCCAGCAACGCCCTGTCGCCTTCCGAGAACCATGCGATCTGATCATGGTAGCTTCCGGATTCCGGCTGACCAGGGTCCGCATAAATGGTGCGCGGAAAACTCGAAAGGACATAGGGCACTTCAAGTCCGGTCGAGACGAAGGCCTCATAGAGCGCGTTGTCACTGCGATCGAGATTGAAATCACCAAGCAGCATGAGATTGTGATGCCAGCGGTTCTCCTGCGCCGCCCAATCCCCCAGCCACTTTGCGATGCCGCGGATTTCCGGAAGGCGCTCGATGGTCTCGTCGCCGAAGTCGATATGTGCCGTCACCAGGATTATCGTCGTCGGTCCGGACCTGAAGCTGACGGCATAGGGGTTGCGGGCGAACTGGCGTTTGAACGCGCCAGGGTCAAAGCCGTAGTCCTCTGCTTCGTCCGGAACAACAAGCTCACATGCCAGCCCGGACAGGGAAACGCGGCTGGTGTCGAAAAGGAAGGCCATGCGCTCCTTGTTGCCCGCATCACCGCGTGACACGTCGGTCATCACGAAGTTCCAGCGTGGACCGAGGATTTCCATGGTGTAGCGCAGGGCTCGCAAATCACCGGTCACTTCCTGCACGGCAACGATGTCGAAGCGGGAGAGAATGTCGGCAATCGCCCAGAGACAGCGGTAGTCGCGCTTCGGCGACAGATGGGAAACCGCCGGCACAGACCATTGCTTTGTAAGCGATCCGAACTTGCAAATGTTCCAGGTTGCGATCAGCAGATTGCGGTTGACGCTGCGCTTGGCCGGAACAGTTGCATCGAGATAGGCCGAGTAGGCCGCCAATTCCTGCCGCGCAGGATCGCTCAATATGTCGGGCGGAAGGTTGTCCGCGTCGGCGAACAAGACATCAAGGGGCGTAGGCATGATGGGGCAATCTCCTGAAGAGCCTGCCCCATGACATGTTTATCACACCAGCCGGCTCTGCTCCATGGCCGCCGCGATGAAGCTGGCAAACAGCGGATGCGGCTCGAACGGGCGTGATTTCAGTTCCGGGTGATACTGCACGCCGATGAACCAGGGATGGTCGGGATATTCCACCGTCTCCGGCAGCACGCCATCCGGGCTCATGCCGGAAAAGACGAGGCCGCAGTCTTCCAGCCGGTCCTTGTAATCCACATTCACCTCGTAGCGGTGGCGGTGGCGCTCGGAAATCGCGGTGCCGCCATAAATGTCCGCGATTCGGGTTCCGGACTTCAGCGTGGCATCATAGGCGCCGAGCCGCATCGTGCCGCCCAGATCGCCGGTCGCCATGCGCTTTTCCAGCGCATTGCCCTTCAGCCACTCGGTCATCAGGCCGACCACGGGCTCCTTGGCCGCGCCGAACTCGGTCGAGGAGGCCTTGTCGATGCCCGCGAGCGATCGCGCAGCCTCGATGCAGGCCATCTGCATGCCAAAGCAGATGCCGAAATAGGGCACCTTGCGCTCACGTGCGAACTTGGCGGCGAGAATCTTGCCCTCGGCCCCGCGTTCGCCGAAGCCGCCGGGAACAAGAATGCCATGCACCTTCTCAAGGAAGGGCGCCGGATCTTCCTTCTCGAAGATTTCGCTCTCGATCCATTCCAGCTTCACGCGCACCCGGTTGGCCATGCCGCCATGCGACAGCGCCTCGATGAGCGACTTGTAGGCATCTTTCAGCCCGGTGTACTTGCCGACGACGGCAATCGTCACCTCGCCTTCCGGATTGTGGATGCGGCCCGAAACCTCGCGCCAGCGCTCAAGGCGCGGCTTGGGCGCCGGGTCGATGCCGAAGGCGGCCAGCACCTCCTCGTCCAGCCCTTCCTCGTGATAGGCGAGCGGCACGTCGTAGATATGCGCAACGTCGAGCGCCTGGATCACCGCGCTCTCGCGCACATTGCAGAACAGCGACAGCTTGCGCCGCTCTTCCTTGGGAATGTCGCGATCGGCCCGCACCAGCAGGATGTCGGGCGCAATGCCGATGGAGCGCAGTTCCTTGACCGAATGCTGCGTCGGTTTGGTCTTGAGTTCCCCCGCCGCCGGGATCCACGGCATCAGCGTCAGGTGGATGTAGACCGCCTGGCCGCGCGGCAGGTCGTTGCCCACCTGGCGGATCGACTCCAGGAACGGCATCGCCTCGATGTCGCCCACCGTGCCGCCGATCTCGCAGATCACGAAATCATAGTCCTCGTTCCCTTCCAGGATGAAGGTCTTGATTTCATTGGTGACGTGGGGAATGACCTGCACGGTCGCGCCGAGGTAGTCCCCGCGCCGTTCCTTGTCGAGAATGTTCTTGTAGATGCGGCCCGTGGTGATGTTGTCGGCCTTGTTGGCCGAGCGCCCGGTGAACCGCTCGTAGTGGCCGAGATCGAGGTCGGTTTCCGCCCCGTCATCGGTCACGAAGACTTCGCCATGCTGATAGGGCGACATCGTGCCCGGATCAACGTTGAGATACGGGTCCAGTTTCCGGATTCGCACACGGTAGCCACGGGCCTGCAGGAGCGCGCCAAGCGCCGCTGCCGCAATGCCTTTGCCGAGGGAGGAAACCACACCGCCAGTGATGAAAACATATCGCGCCATGGGAACTACCGGTTAGCCCCCATTGCCTGATTCCGCCACAAAAAAATTCCCGCTCACGGGTTTTTCCAAAGCCGAGTGGCAGCTTGCCAAATGAAAAGGGCCGGCGAATGGGCCGGCCCCTGAAAAGCGTGGTGGTGATGCCGGTCAGAGAACGACGACAGGCGTCCCCATCTTGACCTTCTGGTACAGCTCGATGACATGCTCGTTGATCATGCGGAAGCAGCCATTCGACGATGCGGTGCCGATCGAATTCGGCGCCGTGGTGCCGTGGATGCGAATATGCGTGTCGTTCTTGCCCTGATAGAGATAGATGGCGCGCGCGCCGAGCGGATTGGTCGGCCCGCCATCCATGCCGTCCTCATATTTCTTGTAGTGCTTGGGATCGCGCTCGACCATTTCCTTGGTGGGGATCCAGCGCGGCCATTCCTGCATGTCGCCAACGGTCGCCTTGCCGGTGAAGAGCAGGCCTTCCTTGCCCACGGCCACCTTGTATTTGCGCGCCGTCAGCATGGTCTCGACATAGTAGAGATCGCGCGTCTTGGTGTTGATGACGATCGTGCCGGGCTTGTAGCCGGTAAACGTCACGGTCTGCGGTGCGAATTTCGAGGCGACCTTGGCCTCGGCCTTCTGCGCTGCGTTGATGGCAGCCACCTTCTTCTGCTTCTTCGGCTTGGCTTCGGCGGACTTCTTGCCCTTCAGCGTCTTGCCCGCAACCTTCTTGGCCGTGCGCAATTCCTTGCCGGGCTTCTGGTTCAGCTGCGAAGTGTCGCTCTGCCGGAACAGGTCGAAGATGAAGGTTTCGGCACGGGCGGGTGCAACGGCCAGAATGGCCATGGCCAGCGCGGCTGCGAGAATGCGGCGTGTCTGCATGATCGGGCTCTTGAATCGGGTTGATTGCCCGGCCGGTTTCCCGTTCGGGTTTTCAGAAAATTATCGCAATCGCGCGCGCCCTTCAACTCGCCTTGCCGTCGCGTCAGGATGCAACCTCCAGCATGTTGCCGAAATCACACAATTTCTGCCGTGCCGGCCTGTAGCGTCAGATGTTGCAGCGCTCGAAAATGCCCGGCACCATCTCGCGGTCCGGGCACAACAATCCGCCCCACATGTAGCCAGTCTTGCCGTTGACACGGATTTCCATCCAGTCCCAGTCTCCCATCCGGACACCGGAATTGCGCAGGATGAGAACCGGCGTCCTGTTGGCCACGCTGCCGATCTGCGGAAAATTCTCACCCGGTCCCGCGCGCAACTTGCCGCCGAAGCTGAAGGCCGGAATGCCCTGGGCGGCCGGAGCCCGCGCCTGGTCGCGCGCGCCGCATTGCTCGAAAATGCCCGCAAGCTGCTGCCCCTCCGAACACATGATGCCACCCCACTGGTAGCCGATCCGCCCGTTTGCGCTCACCTCGAACCAGTCATAGCCGTTGAAGCTGACACCGCTGTTGCGCCGGATCGTCACCGGCAGGTTTTCGGTCAGGCTGCCGACCTGCGGGAAATCCACGCCCGGCCCTGCCCGCATCTTGCCGCCGAGCGAGCGCCCCGGCGCATTCAGCACGCCGCTTTCGGCGACCATGTGTACCACGGCACGCTCCTGCATGGCGCCGCTCTGCCGTTCCCACGGCTCGCACTCGAACTCGTCATCCGGCGTTTGAAGTGTCGCGCGCGCGCCGTTGGAATAGAACCGGTCGCCGCCACGCTGGAAATCATGGACATTTCCCGACGCCTGACCGGGTATGCGGTAGGTCCGCGCCAGCGACTGGTCCATCTGTTCGCCCACCGAGACCTCCACTTCCACATAGGAAGCAGCATCGGTGTCATGGGTCACGATGTAGGACATGTCACCCTGGTCGCAGGCCCATTCGCTGACATCGGCCAGTGCGGGGGCTGCGAGCAGCACGGATGCCGCCAGCGTCAGAAAGCCTGTCAATCTCATGGTGCTGTCTCCCTCATGCTCCTGATGCCCCAGCCTCACCTTAGGGAAATGTGCACGCCCCGGAAACCCGCAAGGCACCCGAAATGCCGGTGATCCCGCAATCGGGCACAGGACAAAGGTCGCAGCCATTCGCCAGACGCATTGCTGCCATGCAAAATCGCTACTTGTTGCACTGCACAATAGATGACATATTCAACTCAACAGATCGGGGGCAGCCCACTCCTCCTCCCAAGGGTTCCCCGATCCGCTACCGGCCATCCTCCTCCCAGGCCGGTTCAATAGACGGCACCGGCTCTCCTCCTCCCTGCCGGTGCCGTTTTTGTTTTCCCCGATGCCTTGAAGACGGCCGGTTTGCCAGCGATAGTTTCGCCAAGGGGCAGAATCGGGATTTGTCACATGCGCGGCCTCGCCAATCTTGCCTTCGCCCTGCCGTTCCTCTTCGCTGGAACTGCCCAAGCGGCCTATCTGGATGACCGCTCGACACCGGGCGCGCTCATCGAAAGTCTCTACAACGCCTTGAACGCAAGGGAATATGCCCGCGCCTGGTCTTATTTCGAGACCGGTCCGGCAGAGAGCTTCGAGGCCTACAGCCAGGGCTTTTCCGATACCACGCTGGTCCGCGTGAAGACCGGTGCGCCCGAACCGGACGGGGCTGCCGGCACCACACACTGGAAGATACCCGCCGTCATCGAGGCGACCAGCGGCAGCGGCGCGGTCTCGGTCTTTGCCGGATGCTACGATGTCAAGCTGGTGAGCCCGCCGGTTCAGGATGTGCCCTACCGGCCCATGATCATCGCCGGATCGGATATCAAGCCGGCGGCAGGCACCTTTCCCGACGCCATGCCGGCAGGCTGTGGCCCCGACGCGGCCGCATCCGCTGAAGCGGACCTGGTGGCGCAGGCGCGCGCGCTCCTCACCCGCCTGAAGGGTGACGATTGCGACGATGGCGCTTTGGAGCGCGATCCCTCGGGCGGCACACTGGAATGGAATTATGCCTTTGACGGTGCCGACGCGCCGAAACGTATCAGCCGCGTCCTGCAATTCACCTGCCGCATGGCGGCCTACAACATCGTTGACATGTTCGTTCTGTGGGACAAGGAGAACGGTCTGCGACCGATCAGCTTTGCCCAGCCGGAACTGGACCTGCGCTATGAGGATGACGCGCAGGAAAAGCTGAAATCCATGACCGTCATGGGCATGAAGACGACCGACGAATTGCTCAATGCGGAGTTTTCAGCCGAGGAACAGGCCATCACGTCCTATGACAAGTGGCGTGGTCCGGGCGATGCGGGCGCCAACGGCAAATGGATTTTCCGCGATGGATCCTTCACGCTCGTTACCTACGAGGTCGATCCCACCTATGACGGCTCGGAAGACTACACCACCGTCGTCGACTACGAGTCGGCACCCTGAGGGGTTGAAGACCTATCCGAATGTCTCCGCCCCGCCCCTGGGAAACGTGCGGATCAGCCGCGAATCGGCAACGGCCGCCTGCCGGTGCACGACCGCCTTCTGGTACTCCGGGTCCTTGACCATGGCGACAAAGGCGTCCGGCGACGGATATTCCGCGATGAAGCAGAGATCCCATTGCTCGGCGTCCTGCGGGCCGATCAGCATCAGTTCAAAGGAGCCGCGCCAGACGATGCGCCCGCCGACACGGTGGAAGACCAGCGCGCTTTCCCGCCCATAGGCCGCATAGGCCTCTGCCCCCGTGGCCGCGCGCCCATCCGGGTAGATCGCCTGCTCCCGCAGGCGCACCAGATTCAGCATGTGCACAGGCCCGTCGCGCTGCATGGAGCGGAATTGGCCGAAAACGGCCCGTTCCGGATCAAGATAGACTGTCATTCCTGCCTCCCATATCATCGAGCCGTCATCGAGCCGTCATCGGGCCGCCATCATCCAGTTGAGTGTCTCGCGCCAGTCCACCATGCGGATCGGCGTTCCGTGTGTGCCGGTTTCGAAGCGCACGAAACGGGCCGGATAATCCGGACTTGCCTTGCGGATGGCGCGAAAGAAGGCCTCCTGCTTCTCCACGGCGAAGACCGTATCCTTGCTGCCCTGCCCGAAAAAGACCGGAACCCTTGCCTTGAAGGCGGGCGAACGCAGGAACCCCTCGTCCCACATGGAACCGAGCAGCAACAGGCCGGAGAGCTTGCCCGCAAGCGCGGGGTCGGCCGCGGCCTGCCAGCAAAGCTGCCCGCCCATCGAACCGCAGGCGATCATCAATCGCGCGCCGGGCGACGCTTCAAGGTAGTGCAGGGACAGGGAGCGCAGAACGGCCAGCCCGCCTGCCCCGAAATCCGGGAAATCGGGCGAGAGGTACAACCCGCCGGAACGCACCGCGAGGTTCTGGACACGGTTGAAATTGCCGCCGAACGTCAGGTCGGAGGCGCCCTGCATGCGGTTGCCACCCTGCCCGTGCAGATAGATCACGATGAAAGCCGCACCGGCGCGCTTGCCCGTGGCCACATGGGCGATCTTCTGCCCGTCCGCCTCCAGCACAAGGTCGTCGCGCTCGGGCCGGATGGCGGATGACAGGTATTCGCCCTTGACGCGGCGCTCGGGTACTTCGTCGCGCCCGTTGATGTCGCGCATCTCGTCATAGGCCACCGCACGGTAGTCGCCGCCGAATTCCTCACGCAGTGTCGCGGGATAGGCAAACAGCGCGTCCTTGTAGGGCGCAATGGACTGCGCGCGCGCAATGGACGCGGCCAACAGCGCGATCAGGATGAGGAAAACACGGAAAGCCGGATGGACATGCATGTGCCGAAACTTGCGCGCATGGGAGCAAAAGGCAAGACCGGCCGGGGCGCCGTTATCGGCCAGCCCCCCCGCTCCGCTTCCCGCGCTATTCACACCGGATGGTGGCTTCCGCGCGATAGTCGCCCGCAGCATAGGCAGTTGCTGCGACTGCAGACAGATCGATCGTGATGGTGACCGTTCCCGTTGGCAGCTTCTTGCCAACTCCGGCAGCAAGATTGGTGAAGGTGGTGGAACCGGTTCCCGACCACGTACCGCTGAAAACGGGCGTGGCCGTGTTGGTTGCCGGCTGGCTCGCAAACGAAGTCGGCAAATCGTAATAGGCCCAGAAGCTGGGGCTCGTCGTGTTGATCTGCGCGCGGCCCGCCACACCGCCCACCAATTGCGAACTCATGGTCATGCGGTCAGGACTGACGGCCAGCGCGCCTTCCTGAAGCAGCACGATCTCGCAGGATTTCTTGACACCGAGCACGATCGTCATCGGCACGCCCTGCTGTGCAGCCAGAACCGAATCGCCAGCCGAGGCCAGAACTGCCATGCCGATCAGCGCGAAACCGGTCAGCCGTGCGTTGCCGGCACCGCTGCGAATCTGCGGGCAGACGGTCACTCGCATCGCAGCACCCCTTCCGTGGCATACTGCCCGGACGCAAAGGCCGCACCCTGCACCGTCGCCGACAGGTTGACCGACACGTTTGTGTCGCCCCGCTTCAGGTTCACCTGGCTGCCACTCGCAATGTTCAGGAAATTGGTCGCGCCATTGCCTGAAAGATTGCCGTTGAACAGGACCACGCCGGAAAAGGCCGACGGAGCCAGCGCAAAGGCGCTCGGCACGTCATAGAAGAGCGAAAAACTTGCATTTGTGGTGCTGACGAGCGCCGTGCCCGGAATGCCGCCAGGAACTTCGGAGCTGAGCGTGGAACGGCTGCCATCGGCCGCCAGCGTTCCGGCGCCGCCGATCAGGATCGTGCAACTCTGGCCCTTGGCCGCCGCGATGATGGCTTCTTCGACCAGGCTGATGTCACCTGGCGCCGGAACAACGTCCTCCGGCGGAAGAACCGGTTTGAGCCGCTTGGCCTGCGCCTGTCCGGCGCTGGCAAACACCATCGCCCCAAGCACCAGCGCCTGCAGGCATGATTTTGCGGCCGGAAGCGCCAACGCGCTCCAGCCGTGCGGGAATGCACGCCGGTCATCGATCTGCGCGCAGCCCCTCATCAGTTCTTGCCCTTCGTGGTCCAGCCCTCGTCAGCCCAATCCTTCGACTCAGACGCCTTGGACTTGCTGCCCTTGATCTGGCCGCCGGGCTGTGCCTCTTCACCGGTGTCTTCCGGCTCGGCAGAGATCGAAGCTGTCTCCGTGACATCAGCGGGCCGGCCCTGGTTGCCAAGGCCCATCTGCATCAGCCGCAGTTCGATCTTAAGGCGTTCGACTTCCAGCGCATAGAGCTGGGTGCAATCCAGGCGCTTGGCACTGCGTCCGAGCGGGATCACCACGCGGCCATAGGCCGAAAAGGACTGTTCGGTCGACGTGCGGGAACTCGTTGTGATCGTCTTCGGCGTCCCGATGACGCCGAGATCGAGATAGGCGCCATTGCCGGATACGGCCGAACGGCAGGTCGTGCCATCCGCGGCGCGGACTTCGTCAGCCCCCTGGGGCAATTGCACCCCCGGCAGGTTGAAGCCCTGAACATTCTGATACACATCATCTGCGCGGGCACCCGGAACAAACGCCAGGCCGGCAACAGACAGTGCCAGAATCAGAGGCGTTTTCCGAGAAACTTTCCGCATACCTGAGCCTTGATACGTGTGGTCTGACCGGGGAACGGAACGGATTCCGTGCAGATGCGGACCTTGCGGTTGCTCTCTCCGTCGAACGGCACCATGACGGTGACCGGGCGGGCGAATTGGGCACCCAATGTGAAAGTGGCCGGTGAAGCGACAGCGCCCTTCACCTCGTTGAAGTCCTGGTCATAGACCTTCACTTCAATGCGGATTCGGTGCTTGTAGGGATTGGCCGGATACACGCGGACGGCAAACGAGTCGGTAAAACTCGAAACCTCCGCGCGCATCGGCGACATGGACTGCGCCACTGCCCCGAGGGGCAGTAGCGCGGTGGCAACGGCGCCAGTTAAAAGTTTGAATGCAAAGTTCATTTTCATCCCCTTGTTCCCCGGTTCCGTTGCCGTGCGAATCGTCCCTTATTCGCAGCGCAACACCACGGTCGCGGCATAGGCGCCGGCTTCGTAGGTGCCCGACGGCAGCGTCGCGGTCAGGTTGACCGAAGCATTGGTAGTGCCGAAGTTGCTGAGCGCGGTACCGGTCGCACCGGCAACGTTGGACGCGGTGTTGGCGCCGCTCAGGCTGTAGGTGGTCGCGAAGACCGCCGTGGAAGCCGACGCCGGAGCCGTGCCCCATGCAGTCGGCGCATCAGCAAAAACGTTGAAACCCGAACCGGTGGCCAGGATCGTGGCCGTGCCGGGCGCGCCGCCCGTCTCGGTGGAACCCAGAACCGTGTAGGCGGTGTTCGGGGCGATCGTGCCCGACGAACCGACCGTGATGACGCAGGTATCGGTAACCGTGCCGTTGAACGGAATGTTGCCCGTGACCGCAAAGGCCTGGACCGGCGCCAGAACGGCAAAGACACCAGCGAGTTTGACAGCAGCTTTCATGTTGAATTCTCCTTTGACAGCCCTGTTTTGCCCCCTCTTCAAAAGGAGGTTCTTGTCAGGCAAGGAGAAGTTCGCGCACACGCCTTTTTCGGCGTCCTGTCGACGTCCAGCTTTCCCTGCCTGCCGAAAAGGTACGCGATACCGATTAAGTCCCTGTTATCTTGGATGGTAAAGATCGCGTGAAATTCGGCTACCTATGGAGGTGGGAATCTCTATTTGGGGCGACTTTTTTATATATAATAACAATAACATGACCGAAGGCAGCGCGCATCGGTCACAACCGGAACTGGCAACCGGATTTCCGCGGCGTCAGTCACCCTCCGGAGGGAGCCTCCCGCCCGCGGCTGCAAGCGCTTCCGGCGTATCAACATCCAGCAGCGCCGCATCTCCGGCCTCGATGTCGATGACCGGCAACCCCGACATCTCGACCAGATGACGGGCTCCCGTATCCCCGGTCAGCAAGCGCGCCTGGTCAAAAATCGATGCCGGCAGGATGACGGGATTGCCTCGCTTGCCCCCGTGCATGGCCCGCACGACGGCTTGTCCTCCCTGGCCCCGGAACGTTGCAATCAGCCGGTCCATGAGCCCGGCTGTCACGCCCGGCATGTCGCCAAGGATCACCAGGGCGCCATCGGCTCCGTTGGGCAAGGCAGCCAGTCCCGTCCTGAGCGAGGTCGCCAGCCCCTCGGCAAAGTCTTGATTGTGAACCACGGCGGCCCCGCAGCCCTCAAGCGCCCGCCCCACGGCCTCCGCCTGATGGCCGCTCACGACCGTGACACTGGCAGCTTCACTGTCCGTCGCTGCCTTCACCACCTTGCGGATGAGCGGCTCGCCGGAAAACTGCGCCAGCAGCTTGTTCGGCCCGCCCATGCGGCTCGATTTCCCCGCCGCCAGCACCAGCGCATCCACGCGCAGCACCGTGTCCGGGTTGATCACGCCCGTCTCGCGCGGCTGCGGACGGGTCGCAATCTCCATCAGCAACCCGCCAACGCCGAGACCGGCAATGGTTTGCGCCGTCACCGGCAAACCAGCCAGAAGGCGGTCAAGCACCCAGTCAAAACCGTTTTCCTTGGGGCTGCGCGCGCAACCCGGCGCCCCGATGACCGGAACCTCACCCAACGACCCCAGCACCAGCAGGTTTCCCGGATCAACCGGCATGCCGGCACGCTCCACATGCCCGCCAGCCAGCCGGATTGCTTCCGGGATCACATCGGCGGGATCACACATGGCGGACGCACCGAAAACGATGACAAGGCCGTGGCCAGAAGCAAGGTCCCGGATGGCATCGGCAACGGCCTGTGCGTCATGGGCCGTGCGCCGCTCGGTCACCAGTTGCGACCCCGAACGTGACAGGCGCGCCGCCGTCAGTGCCGCCGTCTTGTTGAGCACGGATGCCTTGAGGCCGGGCAGCTCCGTCTGGATCAGCGCCGCGCGCCTGGCCATGAACCTGTGCACGGCAAAGGCCTCCCCGGTCCCGGCAATGGCGAGCGCCGCATCAACCAGAAGCCGCCCTGCATGGAACGGAATGATCTTGACGGTCGCCACCATCTGCCCGCGCCGGACCGCTGTGAACGGTGCGAGCGTTGCCAGCGTGATGGCCGGATCGATGGCATTCAACCCGTCGACAAGGCCGCGCGCCACCGTAAACACACCGTCATGGGACGCATGGATATTCACCCGCCCCGTCGCCGCTGCCTTGACGTCGACACCCGCCATGCCAAGCCCGGCAGCGATAAGCCGCGCCGCCTCATCCTCACCCACGTCATCCGGGCGGGGTCTGGCCGCGATGACGCTGGAGATTCCGGCCTGTTCAAGGAGCCGGATTTCGGAGTCCCCGAGCACGGTGCCCTTTTTCAGCCGTTTGCCGCCCGCATCGACCGAATGGGCCAGCACGGCACCGAGTGCCTGCGAAACGGGAACCGGCCCGAAACTCACGCGGCCTCTCCCTTGGCGGCACGCCCTTCGCCAAGGCCCCGGAAACGCAAGGCACGGATCACCTGCGCCAGCACCGAGACCGCAATCTCCTGCGGGCTCGCAGCCCCGATGTCGATGCCGATCGGCGCGGCGATGCGGCCGATCTCGGCCTCGCTGAAGCCCGCCGCCATCAGCCGTTCGACTCGCCGTGCATGGGTCTTGCGGCTGCCGAGCGCGCCCACATAGAAGCAATCGGCCTTCAGCGCCGCCTCCAGTGCCGGATCGTCGATCTTGGGATCATGGGTCACCGCGGCCACCGCCGTGTAGGCGTCAAGCGGATTGCGTGCCAGCACGTCCTGCGGCCAGTCCGCATGCAGCGTGACATCGGGAAAGCGCTCCTTCGAGGCAAAGGCCGTGCGCGGATCGATGATCTCGATGTCATAACCGGCAAGCCTGGCCATGGGAGCGAGCGCCTGGCTGATATGCACCGCACCGATCACGACGATGCGCGCAGGCGGCACATGCACGTTCAGGAAGTACTCCGCGCCATCGGCTTCCGCGAGTTGCGAGCGCCCGGAGCGCAGGGCCTTGCCGATGGCCTCGCCCAGCGCGCCCGGCACCGGGTCACCCTCATGGACGATACGGTCGCGCCCGTCCGCCAGTGCTGTCACCAGCACGGCGGCGCGGCGTTCGCGGCGCGCGGCGTTGAGCTTTTTAAGGTTGAGCGGATCCATGATGCATCACCCCAGCCGCTCGACATAGACGCGGATGCGCCCGCCACAGGACAAGCCCACACGCCAGGCCGTTTCGTCAGCCACACCGAATTCCAGCATTTTCGCTTCGCCGCTTGCAATGATGTCGAGCGCCTCGGAAACAACCGCGCCTTCCACGCAGCCGCCGGAAACCGAGCCCTCGAAATCGCCGTCTTCGTTGATGACGAGGTGACTGCCGACCGGGCGCGGCGCGGACCCCCATGTTTCCATGACGGTGGCAATCGCCACCTCCCGGCCTTGTCTCATCCAGCGTTCCGCGACGGCCAGCGGATCGCGTGCCTCATCGGTAATGCCTGCTGTCATCCCGCACCTGCCTTGCCACGTGTGGTGGCGTCCAAATTTCCCGCCTTGCGGCGGTTTCAGCCAGCCCTATTCGGCCGCTTCCATCCTGTTGACCGCGGCGATCCAGCGTTCCGGATCGGCATTGCGATCACCGCGTGAACCGAGACTTTGCACCAGATCACCCAGCGCCTCCAGATTATGCACCGCGCGGAATTCATCCACATGCGGCAGCATCGCCCTGACACCGCGTGCCCGCGCCTCGAACCCGTCAAAGCGCAGCAGCGGATTGAGCCAGACGAGCCGCCGGCACGACTTGTTGAGCCGCTCCATCTCCGCTTCCAACTGGTCGATTCGGTCGCGCTCCAGCCCGTCGGTGATCAGCAGCACCACCGCGCCCTGCCCCAGCACCCGGCGCGACCACAGCCGGTTGAACTCGTGCAGCGCTTCGCCAATCCGCGTGCCGCCGGACCAGTCCTTCACCGTGGACGAGCAATCGGCCAGCGCCTCGTCGGGATCGCGAAAGCGCATGGAGCGTGTCAGGTTGGTCAGCCGCGTACCGAACACGAAGGTGTGGACGCGCCGCCGCTTGGCCGCCAGCGCATGCATGAAATGCAGGAAGATGCGCGTGTACTGGCTCATCGAGCCGGAAATGTCGGCCAGCACCACCAGCGGCGGATGAACCTCACGGCGCGAGCGGAACTTCGGCACGATGAAATCGCCGCCCGTCCGCATGGCCGCCCGCATGGTCGCGCGCGGATCGGTCAGCGCGCCGCGCGGGTCCGGCCGGTGGCGGCGCGTCTTCACCTGGTCAAACGGCAGGGAAAGCTTGCTGATGGCCTGGCGCGCCGCCTCCAGCTCGGCAATCGTCATCTGCGCAAAATCCTTCTCGCGCAGCACTTCCTTGCCCGAGAAGGTGAACCGTGCATCCACCTCCACCTCGGGCTGCTCCTGCAACGGGCGGTCCTTCTCGCGGCCTTCGGTCATGGCCTGGGACACGCGCTGTTCGGCGGCACGCGCCTTTTCCTTCTCGCGGTTGGAAGCCACCTGCGGGGAGAACATGGCAATCAGCTTTTCCACCAGCTCGCGCGATTTCCAATAGAGCCGGAACGCCTCGTCAAAGGTCGCGTGGTCCTCGTGGCGCTTGACCAGCACCGAATGGAGCGTCCAGTAGAAATCGTCGCGCGAACCGATGCCGGCCGCTTCCACCGCTTCGATGGCGGTCACCACCGAGGCCGGGCCGACTCGCATGCCGGCCTTGCGCAGCGTGCGCGCAAAATAGACGATGTTGTCGGCCATCCGTCCATGCGGATCAGCCTCATCCTTCCTGCCTGCGCCCTTGCCCTTGTTCATGACTGCCCGCTCATTCTGCAGCGGTGGAAAGGTTCCGCTTCACCTCGCCAAGGATCTTCGCGCCGTCGCCCTGCTGGATGCGCGAAATGTCGTCCTGGTATTTCAGCAGGACACCGATCGTGTCGGATACGGTTTCCGGATCAAGTGCCACCTTGTCGAGTTCGGTCAGCGCCGTTGCCCAGTCGATGGTTTCAGCGACGCCCGGCACCTTGAACAGGTCGATCTCGCGCAGCCGCTGGATGAAGGCAACGATTTCCTGCGACAGACGCTGGTTGGCTTGCGGCACCTTCTTGGCGACGATTTCCAGCTCGCGCGCGGCGGAGGGATAATCGACCCAATGATAGAGGCAGCGCCGCTTCAGCGCGTCGTGGATTTCTCGCGTCCGGTTGGTGGTGATGATGACGATGGGCGGTTCCTTCGCCTTCACCGTTCCCAGTTCCGGCACCGTCACCTGATAGTCCGACAGGATTTCCAGCAGGAACGCCTCGAAGGCTTCGTCTGTACGGTCCAGCTCGTCGATCAGGAACACCGGCGCGCCGTTGACGCCTTGCTCCAGCGCCTGCATCACCGGGCGGCGGATCAGGTGGCGCTCGGAAAACACGTTCTTTTCCATCTCCGCACGGTCGGCCTGCCCGGCCGCCTCATCCATGCGGATTTCGATCATCTGGGCGGCATAGTTCCACTCGTAGACCGCCGAGGAGACATCGAGGCCCTCGTAGCACTGCAGCCGGATGAGGTCGCGCCCCAGCGCCGTGGCCAGCACCTTGGCGATTTCCGTCTTGCCGACCCCGGCCTCGCCCTCAAGGAACAGCGGCCGTTTCATGCGCAGCGCCAGGAACAGCACCGTGGCCAGCGACCGGTCGGCAACGTAATTCTGGCCGTGCAGCAGTTCGAGCGTGGAATCAATGGAATCCGGTAGCTTGGCGGCTGTCATGCCCTCTCCCGTGGGCTGCGGCCCGCGGCTACAGTGACCGCCAGGCTCGATTGAAATAGATCAGGGGGTTGAGACTATCGGCCAAGGCGAGGCCTGTCACCTTGCCAAAAAGCACACGATGCGTCGCAAGGTCGCGGGCTTCCGTGATCTCGCAATCAAACGTCGCCATCGCATCGGTGAGCACAGGCGAGCCTGTGGCAAGTGTCGTCCATTGCCCCGTGGCGAACCGGTCCTCCTGCGCCAACCCGGTCAGCCCTGCGAAGGCCGACGCCATCGCCTCATGCTGAATGGCGAGCGTGTTGAGCGCGAAGACGCCGTTGTCAAAAAACACTTTGTTGTTGGGGTTATGCCGGTTGAGGCAGACAAGAATCGTCGGCGGATCGTCGGAAACCGAACACGCCGCGATCACCGTCGTGCCGCGCCTGCCTGCCGCGCCGTCAGTGGTGATGACATGGACGTGGCCGGCAAACTGCGCCATCGCGTCACGATAGGACTGGCCACTGACTTCAAGGGGATCGGACAAGACGGGTTTCCGCAAAGGACAGGAACGGGACCGGTAACGGCCGGCAACGGCGGCGAATATAGGGCACAGCGGCCGCCGCGCAACCCCGTCCGGGCCATTGCGCGAGCCGCCCGCAGCCGCTAACCGTTTGGCATGGATCACTGCATGCACATGGCGAGGCAGCATTTGCTGGCGCACCGGTTGCGCGCCGCCGCGCTGGCCCTGCTGTCAGTCTTCGCCGTCTCGCCGTCACGCGCTGCCGGACCGGTAATCGGGCTTGCAGCACCGCTGACGGGTTTTGCCGCCCCGCTCGGCAACCAAATGCAGGCCGGCGCTGCTGCGGCAGCAGGAACCGGCGCACTCTTGGTCGAGGATACAGCCTGCACGGCAGAAGGCGGTGCGCGTGCCGCCGCCGCCTTCGTCGCGGCGAAGGTCGCCCTTGTGACCGGCTTCCTGTGCACCGAAGCACTTGAAGCCGCCCTGCCCGTCCTGACAGCCGCCAACATTGCCGTCATCACCGCAGGCGTGCGCACGGATGCGCTGACGGACATGCGCGACAGGACAGGTCATCTCGTCTGGCGATTGGCGCCACGCCTGTCGGCGGAAGCGCAAGGCGCTGCCGCCCTGTTGCTGCCGCGCTGGCGCGATCACCTCTTCGCCATCATCGACGACGGCACAATCCATGGCCGCGAACTGGCCGGGCAGTTCCGCCTCGCCGCCGAAGAGGCCGGGCTGAAGCCTGTCTTCACCGATACGTTTCGCCCGCAGCTTTCCAGCCAGACGGCGTTGGCCGGGCGCCTGCGTAAGGCGGGCGCGACCCATGTGTTTGTAGGCGGCGACCGCGCCGATGTGGCCATCTTGGCGCGCGATGCCGCCGCGCTCGGGCTTGAACTGGAAATCGCCGGGGGCGAGGCCTTGCAGGCTGCCGGGGAAGACGTACCGCTGGCGCCCGGCGTGCTCGCCGTGCTGCCGCGCGAACCCATGCTGCCGCCAGCCGCCGCCGAAGCCTTTGCCAAGGCGGGAATCACCGTCGAAGGCCATGTCGCGCCCGCCTTCGAGGCCGTGCTGCTCGCTTCCCAGGTGTTGGAAGAAGAGGTTCCCGCTGATGCCGTCACCTGGCACGAACGTCTGGACGGTCAGGCCTTCGCGCTTCCCGGCACGTTTGTCCGTTTTGATGCCAAGGGCGACCTGGCCGATAACCCCTTCGTGCTGAAACGCTGGACGGGCGAAATGTACGAGGATGTGAACTGATGGCCTGGACCACCGGCCCGAACAATCTGATCACCGATGTTGCGGGCCTCAAGGTCGGCCAAGCCCATGATGAGACAATTCGTACCGGCGCCACGGTTTTGACAGGAAATGCGCCTTTCACTGCCGCTTTGCATGTGATGGGCGGCGGACCCGGCACTCGCGAGACCGATCTCCTGTCTCCGGAAAACACGGTGGAACAGGTTCACGCATTGGTGCTTTCGGGCGGGTCCGCCTTCGGGCTGGATGCCGCGTCCGGTGTCATCGCCGGATTGCGTCAGCGGGGCATCGGCTTTGCCGTCGGTCCGCATCTGGTCCCGATTGTTCCCGCCACCATCCTGTTTGACCTTGCCAATGGCGGAAACAAGGACTGGGGCCTGCATGCGCCCTACCGCGAATTGGGTCTCGCGGCGCTGGACAACGCCGCTGAAGACTTCGCGCTTGGCACGGCCGGGGCGGGTTTTGGCGCCACCACCGCCACGGTGAAGGGCGGCATCGGCTCGGCCTCCACCGTGCTGGAAAACGGCATCACCGTCGGCGCGCTGGTTGCCGCCAATCCGGTCGGCTCGCCACTGGTCGGCACGACTCGCCATTTCTGGGCGGCACCCTTCGAGATTGGCAGCGAGTTCGGCGGCCTCGGCCTGCCGCATCCCATGCCCGGCGACGCCAAGGCCCTGCGCACCAAGTGGAACGCGCCCTCCTCGCCGCTCGCCAACACGACAATTGCCATTGTCGCCACCGATGCAGCACTGACCAAGGCCGGAGCAAAACGGCTGGCCATTGCCGCTCATGACGGCTTTGCCCGCGCCATCTGGCCCGTCCACACCCCGCTCGACGGCGATCTCGTCTTTGCCGCCTCGACCGGCCGCAAGGCGCCGCCCGGTGATGCGGCGGGCATGGCGGAACTGGGCGCGGCTGCCGCCTCCACCATGGCGCGCGCCATCGCCCGTGCCATCCACGCGGCCGCGCCGATGGAGGGAGACCTCCTGCCGGCCTGGCGCAACCTTCCGGCTTGACGGCTTCATGGCCGGGTTTCCTTGTCTCGCAACGCCCTTTCTGTTAGGCGGTGCACCAATCCAACACGTCGCCGGAATTTCCCTGACATGACCCAGCCGCTCGTCATCGCCCCTTCCATTCTCGCCTCGGATTTTTCCCGGCTCGGACAGGAGGTGAAGGATGTCATCGCACAGGGCGCCGACTGGGTGCATCTCGATGTCATGGATGGCCATTTCGTCCCCAACATCACCTTCGGCCCCGATGTCGTGAAGGCGATCCGCCCCTGGACCGATGCCGTCTTCGACTGCCACCTGATGATCACCCCGGCCGATCCCTATCTGGAGGCCTTCGCAAAGGCCGGTGCCGACATCATCACCGTGCATGCCGAGGCCGGGCCCCACCTGCACCGCTCGCTCCAGGCCATTCGCGCCATGGGCAAAAAGGCCGGCGTCTCCATCAACCCCGGCACGCCGGAAAGCGTGATCGAATATGTGATGGACGATCTCGACCTGATCCTCGTCATGAGCGTCAATCCGGGCTTCGGCGGCCAGAAATTCATACCCTCCGCGCTCGACAAGCTCGCCCGCATCAAGGCGATGATCGGCAACCGCCCGATCGACCTGGAAGTGGATGGCGGCCTCACGGCTGACAACGCCGAAGCCATCGCCCGCGCTGGTGCCAACGCACTCGTCGCCGGTTCTGCCGTCTTCAAGGGTGGCACGACAGAAGCCTACCGGGCGAATATCGCCGCCATTCGCGCCGCAGCCGAAAAGGGACGCGCCGCCTGATGCGTCCGGGCCGCCTGCCCCTTCCGGCGGCCCTGCGCGCCGCCCTGCCCGGCTGGCGTCTCACCCTGGCCGGTTCCCTTGCCTGGGCCGCCGCCATGGCGCTCAGCGCATGGATCGGCCTTGCAATGCGTCAATGGGCGCTGCCGGTCCACCGCGAAACCGTGATCGCCGTCTTCTTCTGTGGCGGGCTTGCCGCCTTCGTTCCCGCCCTGTGGCTGGCAGGAACCCTGCGGCATTGGTTCGGATTTGCCGCAAGTCAGCGCTTTGCGTCCAATTTCATTGCGCTGTCGGTTTTGACGATCGGCCTCACCGCCTTCATCCATTCCCAGATTTTCCGCCACTATTTCTCCCAATGGCATGAGCCGCCCGGTTCAAAAATCTGGATCCTGCAGACTGTTTTCACCACCGCGGCAGCCATCTACCACTTCCTCGTCATGGGCCTGACGCTGTTCCTGCCAGTCGGCATGCCGGCCCTGCTGGCAGCCAGCCTGTGGGCGGCGCGACGCGAGCGTTGAGCCTTGCCCCTGCAAGTGCTAACAGCAGCCGACTTTCCCGCACGGTGCGCCTGCCGCACCCCTTGAGACACCGAGACAGGGTTTTAA
>JACKJW010000009.1 GCA_020637755.1 Brucellaceae bacterium
GGCCGGGCCGATGGCAAACAGCACCAGCGGATGCCGGTAGGCGCGGTAGGAGAGCCGGCCCCAGAAGCTGAGCGCCTGGTACTCGGCCACCGTCAGCGTCTTGATGTCGCCGCCGACACCGCGCTTGTCGAGATTGCCGGAACCGGCATGGTGCAGGTTGTGGCTGTGACGCCAATAGGCATAGGGCGTGAAGGTGAGAATGCCGAGTACGCGGCCGACCCGGTCATTGAGTTGCGGCGTGGAGAACAGCGCCCCGTGGCCGCAATCATGCTGGATGATGAACAGGCGGACCAGCATCAGCGATGCCAGCGGCATCACCGGCAGGACCAGCCACCAATACCCGTTCATCAGCAGCAGCGCAGCAGCAAGCCAGAGCGCGGATGCCAGCGCCAGCGTGACAAACAATTCCAGGAAGCCCCGCCTGTCATCCGCCACCATGAAAGGGCGCAGCCGTGCCGTCCAGCGCTTCGTATCGTCCATGGGTGTCCCTTGCCCGCCTCAGCCGTGATTCGCATGCTTTTTCATTTTTGCCTCCGATAAACGCTTCCGCCGGCAAAATCGAGGGGCACTCTGGTCGCATGTGCCTGTTCTGGGCGGTTTTCCTCAGTCCTGGCATTGACCTGCAACAGTCGAGGGCCTATTTTTGGCTCCGTGGTGATTTGGCCGGCCGGCTTGCAGCCACGTTAAACAACTCGCTAAAAGGGCCGCGGACAAGGCAGACCGACGGAACCGGCAGCGAAGCATGACACGCTGGCCGGTTTTTTGTTGGAGTAGCGCCATGCCGATCCGTATCCCCGATGCCCTGCCCGCCCGTGACGTGCTCGTGCGCGAAGGCGTCTCCGTGATGAACGAGTCCACGGCCATCCGGCAGGATGTGCGCCCGCTGCATATTGGCCTGCTCAACCTCATGCCCAACAAGATCCGCACCGAGACGCAGGTCGCCCGCCTGATCGGCGCAACGCCGTTGCAGATCGAGTTCTCGCTGGTGCGCGTCGGCGGTCATACGCCCAAGAACACTCCGGCCGATCACCTGATTTCCTTCTACCAGACGTGGGAGGAAGTCCGCGACCAGAAGTTCGACGGTTTCATCATCACCGGCGCACCGGTGGAACTGCTTCCCTTCGAGGAGGTGGCCTACTGGCCTGAGATGGAGCAGATCCTCGACTGGACGGTGACGAACGTCCATTCCACGCTCAACATCTGCTGGGGCGCCATGGCAGCCATCTGGCATTTTCACCGCGTGCCCAAATATGCGCTGGAGAAGAAGGCCTTTGGTGTTTACCGCCACAAGAACCTGAAACCGGCCTCGCCCTACCTGTCCGGCTTTTCCGACGACTTCCAGATTCCCGTTTCGCGCTGGACGGAAGTGCGCAGCGCCGATCTGGAAGGCAAGAACTCGCTCGAATTGCTGATGGACAGTGCCGATACCGGCCCCTGCCTGATTGCCGAGAAATCCGCCAACCGGCTCTACATCTTCAACCATATCGAATATGATTCCACCTCTTTGAAGGAGGAATATGAGCGTGATGTTGCCGCTTCGGTGCCGATCCATGTGCCGCACAACTACTTCCCGGACGACAACCCGATGAACCAGCCGCAGAACCGCTGGCGCAGCCACGCCCACCTGCTCTTCGGAAACTGGATCAACCAAGTTTACCAGACGACGCCCTTCGACCGTGACCGGATCGGCGAATGGCGGCAGGAAGGGTAAGGATGGCCGAGCGCTTGCCCGTCCATCTGGAACGTGATTTCGGCCCGGCACCGGTGCAGCGCCTGCTGTCACCGCTGGTACCGCGCTATCGCGATGCCGTCGCCTTCGCAAACCTGCCGCTGGCCCGCCGCCGCGCCTATGAGCACACGCTGCTGACCGACGACGGGGCCTTTCTCTTTGTCAAGAACTCCAAGGCCGGCTGCTCCTCTATCGCGCAGATCCTCTATCGCTATTCCAAGGGTGCCTTCGCTGAGGGCAAGATCCACAATCAGCGAAGCGATTTCCGGCAGGGCCGCCACTATTGGCGCGATTACGAGCAGGCGCGGACGGGTGGAAAGGCGCTGCTGTTCACCTTTGTGCGCCACCCGGAAAAGCGCGCCGTCTCGGCCTATTCCAACATCTTTGCCGAAAAGGCGAACCACGTCACCAAGCACCATCTGGCACCGCTCGTCAGCCGCGGCTTCGATGACGCCAAGCCCTTCGGCACCAATTTCTCGATCTTCCTCGACTATGTGGAAGAATCGCTGGCGCTCGACCCGGAGTTCACCGACAAGCATTTCCGGCCGCAGACCAGCGTCATCGCCATGGATGCCTTTGACTACGGCTTCATCGGCCGCATGGAAAACTACGTCGCGGACCTGAAACAGGCCTTCGCCATGGCCGGACAGGACGGCTATCTGACCGAAGACGTGCTCGGCCAGCGTTTCAATCCGTCCGGTTCGGCACGCGAACAGCTGGATGCCGGCCTGCGCCGGCGTCTGGAAACCATCTATGCCAGGGACTACGAAGCCTTCGGCTACTGAGGAGCCCCGGCCTTTTGGCCGGGCGGGAACGGAACATGGCAATATTCTGCGAGCGCACGCGCACGGCCTATGTGCCCATGCCGAAGATTGCCTCGACCAGCCTGAAATATCTGTTCTGGCGGCTCAACAACGGCCGCTATCCCACGACGGCCTTCGGGCGCTTCCTGGATTCGCGCCTTGCCAGCCATCATGCCCGCCGCAAATCGCTGCGCCTTCACGCCGAGGGCGGCTACCTGACCGTGCCCTTCGAGCCGCTTGATCATCTGCCTGAAGACCACCAATCCTTCGCCGTGGTCCGCGATCCTGTCCATCGGCTGAAATCCGCATGGAAAAGCAAGGCCAACCCGAAACGCTTCCGCCA
This sequence comes from Brucellaceae bacterium, assembly GCA_020637755.1. Lineage (GTDB taxonomy): Bacteria > Pseudomonadota > Alphaproteobacteria > Rhizobiales > Rhizobiaceae > Zhengella. The sequence continues at coordinate 2,876 of JACKJW010000009.1, forward strand.
TGACGGTTCGGCCGCCGCGCTGGAAGCCGTGGGCCTGCCGCTGGAGCCGGATTTCGCCACCTTCCTGCGCCATTTCGAGGATTACGCCCGCCTGTCCCGTGTGATCCGCATCCATACCCTGCCCTATGCCCATTACCTGGGTGAAACGGCAGGCAATGTGGACCGGCTGTTCCGCATCGAGGCCATCGGCGAGTTGGAAGACTGGTTGAGTTCCCGTGCCGGGTTTCCGGTCACCATCGAGCGGCAGAACAAGTCGCCTTCAGCCCCGCGCGAGGACCGGCTGGGTGCACTGGAACAGGAAAAGATCCGCAAGCTGACCGCCGCCGACTATGCGTTTCTTGGCCATCTCTATGATTTCGACAAGGCGGCAGCCCGCCTTTGATCCGGCTTTGACCGGACGCACCCGCTGCCTTCCCGCCCTGCCCGGCCCATGCTAGCGTGGCGTCATGTTCATACCCTTCTTTCTCGAACTGAAAGCCGCCCGCGTCCCCGTCTCGCTGAGGGAATATCTCTCCCTGCTTGAAGGGATGGAGACCGGCATCGCCGATTACGACGTGGAAGCCTTCTACTATCTGGCTCGCGCCGCACTGGTGAAGGACGAGCGCTTCATCGACCGCTTCGACCAGGTCTTCGCCCATGCCTTCCGGGGCGTCGAAGCGGTCTCGGGCGAAGCCGCCATCGACACGATGGACCTGCCGGAAGAATGGCTGCGCCGCCTTGCCGAAAAGCACCTGACCGACGAGGAAAAGAAGCTGGTCGAAAGCCTTGGCGGCTTCGAGAAGCTGATGGAGACCCTGAAGAAGCGTCTTGAGGAACAGAAGGGCCGCCACCAGGGTGGCTCCAAGTGGATCGGCACGGCGGGCACCTCGCCCTTCGGCGCCTATGGCTACAACCCGGAAGGCGTGCGCATCGGCCAGCATGAAAGCCGCCACCGCCGCGCGGTAAAGGTCTGGGACAAGCGCGAGTTCCGCAATTTCGACGACAGCGTGGAAATCGGCACCCGCAACATCAAGGTGGCGCTGAAGCGCCTGCGCCGCTGGGTGCGCGAGGGTGCGGAGGAGGAACTGGACCTTGGCGGCACCATCCAGTCCACCGCCGAGCACGGCTACCTCGACGTCAAGACCCGGCCCGAGCGGCGCAATGCCGTGAAGCTGCTGATGTTCTTTGATGTCGGCGGCTCGATGGACGATCACATCAGGGTGGTGGAGGAGCTGTTCTCGGCAGCGCGTGCCGAGTTCAAGCACATGGATTTCTTCTATTTCCACAATTGCCTTTATGAGGGCCTGTGGAAGGACAACCGCCGCCGCCACGCCGAGGTGATGTCCACCTTCGACGTGCTGCACAAATACGGGCCGGACTACAAGGTGGTCTTTGTCGGCGACGCCTCGATGAGCCCCTACGAGATCGCCTATGCCGGCGGCTCGGTGGAGCACTGGAACGCCGAATCCGGCCATGCCTGGCTGTCACGCGCGCTCGCGCAATGGCCCAATTCCGTGTGGATCAACCCGGTCAGGCAGGCCCATTGGGACTACACCCATTCGATCCGCATGATCCGCGACATCTTTTCCGACCGCATGTTCCCGCTGACGCTCAAGGGCCTCGACGAGGCGACGAGGGAACTCAGCCGGAAGCACTGAGGGCACCAGGCTCCGTGCCGGCGGACTGTGCCTGATTGCAGTTTCGCATCAAGTCGTGGGTTCGCCGCAGCACCGCCACGGCATAAACCGCAAAAAGCTCGTGCTCCGGCCAGGCCTTCGACGATTTGCGTTTTGTCCGCGTCGCTTGGAAATGAGTACTTGCCAGGAAATCGGGAAGGGATTTCGCCCCCTTCGCGCGGTTGCAGGCGGTACATGCGGGTATGGTGATTTTGCCGCCCCGGCACACCGGAAGCACATGGTCCTCGGTCTTGCGGCTAGCCTCGACCGCGCCGGTACGGCTCATGCGAACACCACAATAGGCGCAATGCCAAAGGCGATTATCTCGCTCCCACGGCGCGGACAATCCTGCGGCAACAAGAGGCTCAAGGCTTTTGGCGAGTGTTTCGGCTTTCATCGCGCCAAGGTGGCAGCCCAGAACTGAAAGCCGGGTTACCACGCATGATGAACAAACAAAAAAGGGAGGCGCGAGGCCTCCCTTCCGCAGTCCGGTCACGCCGGAAATCTCACTCCATGCCGAGCGCGGCCATGTAGAGGTCCAGCACGGCCTCGGCTTCGGCCCGCTCATTGGCGTCCTGCTTGCGCAGGCGGATGATGGTGCGCAGCGCCTTGGTGTCGAAGCCGTTGCCCTTGGCCTCGGCATAGACTTCCTTGATGTCGTCGGCGATGGTCTTCTTCTCTTCCTCAAGCCGCTCGATGCGCTCGATCAGGGCGCGAAGCTGGCCGGCGGCCACGGTCTCGGAAGTTGCGGTGATGTCGTCCACGGGTCATGTCTCCGGTTGGGCGCGTCAGCGCGGGAATCGCGGCGCCAGAAAGTGCGCCTTCGATGCCCGACCGGTCCTGCCGGGTCAAGCCGCCGCGTGGCGCTCCATGTGGAAAGCGGGGAAGTCCCGGCTCAATGCTCTTTCGGGCGGTTGACCTCGAAGGCGGCCTTCTTCTCGGCACTGGCCTCTGTCTGGTAGCGCGCCTTGAACTCATCGTAGGGCATGCCGTAGACGGCCTCGCGGCTTTCGTCCTTGGTCAAGTCAAGCCCGGCATCCCGCGCGGCATCCAGATACCAGTTGGACAGGCAGTTGCGGCAAAAGCCCGCAAGGTTCATCAGGTCGATGTTCTGAACATCGGTGCGGCCCTGAAGGTGGGACACCAGCCTGCGGAAGGCGGCGGCTTCCAGATCACGCTTCTCGGTCTCGCTCAACTCGGCCATTCTCGCCTCCTCATCTTGCCACCGGCCCGGTCCGGGACCCGTAATGTCTCACCACATGGATATCGGCAAGCCGGTTGATTGCATCAAGCACCGGCGCCAGCCGCTCCGCCCATTCCTCCTGCGCGGCGGCATCAGCGATCAGGTCCTGCCGGATCTCGATCAGCAGATGCGCGAAGCCAGGCCGGATGCAATGGGTGTACATGGTGTCACCCCTCAGCGCCCCGTCATAGGGCTCGTTGTCACCGATCACCAGGCCTTGCTCGCGCGCCAGCAGCTCGAAGGCGGGCCTGACCGCACGATCATCGCTGTCCCACAGGATTCCCACATGCCAGGGACGCGCGCGGCCCTGCATCCGCGGTGTGAAGGAATGGACCGAGACGACGAAGGGCGCGTGGCCACTGGCCCTCTCGACGTTTGAGATCATCGCCCAGACCGCAGCGTGGTAGGGCCGAAAATAATGCGACAGGCGCTTCTCGCGCTCCGCCTCGCTCATCGGGTAGTTGCCGGGGATGATCGTGCCGTCATAGAGCTGGCGGATCAGCGTCGGGTCGTCGGCACCGCGGTTCGGATCGATCAGAAGGCGCGAGAACCCGGCCATCACGGCCGGCGCGCCAAGCCGCGCTGCAAGGCCGCGCGTCACACCCTCCACGCCGATATCATAGGCGATGTGGCGCTCGAATTCACAGTCCGGCAGGCCGAGCGAACCGTAGGCCGCAGGCAGCGCGCACCGCGCATGGTCGGCCACCAGCACCAGCCCGCGTGCCGGGTCGCCCTCCACTGTCACCACGGTCTCGAAATCGCCTGCCAGTTGCATTGCCCTGCCGCCCTTTGATCCGGGTGAATGTCATAGACGATCCACCACGCGATTGGCAGAGCGCGTTGACATCAAGCCGGAGTTTTCCGAAAAGAGGACTGTTTCGCGCCTGAATCAGGCTGAAAGGTTCCGGGTATGACAGTGGCACGTCGCGGGTTGTCGAAAGGGGCGCACTTGGTGCTCCCGGCGCTCTTGGCGCTTGCTGCGGCCATGCTGGCCATGCCGGGCGAGGCGCGGGCCGATTTCCGCGTTTGCAATGCCACCCAGAGCCTGGTCGGCGTCTCCATCGGCTATCGTGCGGCCTCTGGCTGGATCACGGAGGGCTGGTGGCACATCGAAGGCAACACCTGCAAGACGCTGCTCGAAGGCGCGCTCTCCTCGCGCTACTATTACCTCTATGCCGAGGATGCCGAGCGTGGCGGCCGCTGGGACGGGCCGATCAACATGTGCGTGGCCGACAAGGAGTTCAAGATCGTCGGCATCAACGATTGCTTTGCCCGTGGTTTCCAGCGCGCCGGCTTCCAGGAATATGACACCGGCGAACAGGCCAACTGGATGGTCCAGCTGACCGACGAACCGGCCGGAACACCGCTGACCCCCGCCACGCCCAACCAGTAGAAGCTGCCGAAACGGCGTCACGCTTGCCGTCCGATTGCCGGACGTGGTATCGCATCGTGACTAAACCGATTTAAACAAGCAGATAAGAAGCGGACGGACGGGATCATGAGACGCAATCGCAAGGCCAAGATCGTTGCCACCCTTGGTCCGGCCTCATCGTCGGCGGAAATGATCCGCAAGCTGCACGAGGCCGGTGCGGATGTCTTTCGCATCAACATGAGCCATGCCAGCCATGACCTGATGCGCGAACTGGTCGGGCTCATCCGCCAGGTGGAGCGCGACATCGGACGCCCCATCGCCATTCTTGGCGATCTCCAGGGCCCGAAGCTGCGCGTCGGCAAGTTTGCCGAAGGCAAGGCCGCGCTCACGCCCGGCCAGGCGTTCACGCTGGACGACAACCCGGAGCCGGGCGATGCCACGCGCGTCCACCTGCCCCATCCCGAAATCCTGCAATCGGTGGAACCCGGCCACCGGCTGCTCATCGACGACGGCAAGCTGCAACTGGTCGCGGAAGCCTGCGACGGCAAGTCGATCCGCTGCAAGGTCGTCACCGGCACAAAAATCTCCGACAAGAAGGGCGTCTCGCTTCCCGATACCGAACTCCCCGTCGGCGCGCTGACCGAAAAGGACCGTTCCGACCTCGACGCTGTGCTGGAAGCCGGGGTGGACTGGGTGGCCCTCTCCTTCGTGCAGCGCCCTGAAGACATTGCGGAGGTGCGCAAGATCGCCCGCGGGCGGGCCGGCATCCTGTCCAAGATCGAAAAGCCGCAGGCCGTCGCCCGCCTGCCGGAAATCCTGGAACTGTCCGACGCCATCATGGTGGCGCGCGGCGATCTTGGCGTGGAAATGCCCATCGAATCCGTGCCCGGCCTCCAGAAGCAGATGACGCGCATGGCGCGGCGCGAAGGCAAGCCGGTCGTCGTCGCGACCCAGATGCTGGAATCCATGATTTCCGCCCCGGTGCCGACGCGCGCCGAAGTCTCCGACGTGGCGACCGCCCTCTTCGAGGGGGCGGACGCAGTCATGCTGTCAGCGGAATCGGCGGCAGGTGAATATCCGATCGAGGCCGTTTCGATGATGAACGCCATTGCCGAGCATGTGGAAGGCGAAAGCACCTTCCCAGGCATCATGGCAGCCCAGCGGGCCGACCCGGAAGCGACGGGCGCTGATGCCATCTCGGCCGCGGCCCGGCAAATTGCCGAGACGCTGAAGCTATCGGCCATCATCTGCTACACCTCGTCCGGCACCACCGGCTTGCGCGCCTCGCGCGAGCGCCCGGTCGTGCCCGTCATCGCCCTCTCCCCGGTGGCCCAGACCGCGCGGCGCCTGACCCTCGCCTGGGGCCTGCATTGCGTGGTCACCGAGGACGCAAAGAACGAGGATGACATGGTGAACCGCGCATGCTCCATCGCCTACCGCGACGAGTTCGCCAAGGCAGGCGGGCGCATCATCATCACTGCCGGTGTGCCCTTTGGAACGCCGGGCTCCACCAACATGCTGCGCATCGCCTATATCGCATCCGACGGCATGGGCGGCATCTGACGCGCTGCTCGAGGCAGGCAATCCTGAACGTCCGGCGGACAGGCCGCTCAGCCCTTGCCCGCGTCGCCCCCTTCCGGCACGGCCGGCTTCGTGTCACGGCAGGCCGCATAGGGTCCATGGTCGTCGCCCGAAAGGCGGCGTTCGGCAGCCAGCGCCAGAGCCTTTAGATCGCCGAATTCGGCCGCCGGAGCGCCCGCGACCCTGCCGATGGCGGCCACGACGACTTCCGGTGCCGCATAGTCCGGCTTGTGGCCGAGATTGCCAATCCAGACGAGTTCGGCACCCGGAATGTCCCGCTTCAGGCCGAGCGAATGGATTTCCTCATAGACGACCGTGTCGCTGTCGCCGGACACGACCACCACCGGCACGGCGATCTCCCCGTAACGCGGCGCGGCAGCGCTGACGTGGTCGTACAGGCCTTCGACATCCTGCGCATTGTAGCGGAAGTTGGCAGGCCGCAGCACAAGGTCGATGGATCCGGCGCGAATGTAATCCGCCGGCGCGGCATTGGGCGAAAACACGCATCCGATCGTTGCAGGCATGCGCATGAGGCCGGCCGGAAGTGCGACCGTGTTGGAGAAGATGCGCCCGAACAGCGGATGGGCGGCAAGCGGATAATACCACGAGGTCTTTTTCCCGGGCCAGGGATGCGACGCGGCCGAAAGGAAGACGAGACCCGCCACCTTGTCCGGGCGCTCCAGCGCCAGCGCGCCGGTGACCGCACCACCGAAGGAATGGCCGACGATGATGGCCTTGCCGATGGCAAGCCGGTCCATCAGGGCGGCGATGGTGCGCGCCTGTCCGCTCGGCGTGGCGTTTTCCTGTCCGCCACGCGCCGACCAGCCATGGCCCGGCCGGTCCACGAACAGCATCTCCGCCTTGCCCTCCAGAAAGGGCCGCAGCGGCACCATCTGGTCCTTCAGGTTACCGCTGGCCCCGTGGATAAAGACGAGCGGCGGCAGAGCCGGCCGGGCCGGTGCGGGCACATGGACAAAATGCATGCGCGTTCCCGCCACCTCCGCGAAGGCACCAACAGGCGGATTGCGCCTTTCGATCAGGAAGGCCCCGACACGGCTGACCCCGGCCAGCAGGAAACCGAAGGACAGGACGAAGGCGAGTGCTGCGGCGGCAAGGTTCAGCATGGCACGGGGCGCAACCAGATCAGATGCCTTCGCCGGCAAGCTTGTCGGCCAGCGTGCCGACCGCGCGCTGGGCGTCGCGCATCATGGGATAGATCACCAGCACCCGCTCATAGACGGCAAGCGCACTTTCCTCGCGCCCGGTCGCCATGAAGATGGCCGCGAGTCCCGCCAGCGCACCGAAATGGCGCGGCTCGCGTTCGAGCACGGCATGGATGTCGGCGACCGACTTGTTGAAGTTGCGCATCTTGAAGTGCAGCGTCGCGCGCCGGTTCCAACCCTCCGCAAAAGCCGGGTCCAGCATGATGACCTGGTCGAGCAGGTCGAGTGCCACATCGTTCTCGCCTTCGGCCATGGCCTCGCTGGCCTTGAGCATCAGGAGGTCGATGGTGGCCGAACCGGACTCCTCCAGCCGCCCGGTGATGGAACGCGCAATCCTGTTCGCCGCACTCTCGTTGGCACTGCGCTTCAGCTGGATGAAGAGATCGTCGAGGGAGGCCGCGCCCGCTTTCTGCGCACCGGCATGGGCTGGCTGGGCAGCCGCGGAGAGGAACAGGCAAAGGGCATACACAAAAAATCGCATGGGCAGCAGGGTAGCGCTGCCCATGGAAACGTCAAACTGAAAAATCCGTGAGGCGCAAGGGCGCCCGCACTCAGCCCTGACGGGCCTTGAAGCGCGGAGCTTCCTTGTTGATGATGTAGATGCGGCCCTTGCGGCGCACCATGCGGTTGGCGCGGTGACGGCCCTTGAGCGCCTTGAGCGAGTTCTTGATCTTCATCGTACTGACCCGTTGCTTTGAGCCGCGCCACTGGGGCGGGCCCGACATGAAACGCGCGCCACTGCGGGCGCGCCTTGAAAGGATGCTGGCTCATAAACGCTCGTCCGCCCGCCTGTCAAGCTGCGGCTGGGCAATCGGGGCGGCCGGACCGCGCCTTTTCCACCACAAGCACACCATTCAGGCGCCCGGCCTGCCAAGCCATGCGTTGCATAGGCCCGCGAATTTCGTTATAGCACGGTCGATTTTCCCTTAAATCCGGTGGCACGACCACCGCCCGCGTGGGGGACGCGGGCGAACGAGAGGATATTACCCGATGGCCAACCAGCTTCTCATGCCCAAGGCGACCGCCGTCTGGCTCGTCGACAACACGGCCCTGTCCTTCGACCAGATCGCCCATTTCTGCAAGCTGCACCCGCTGGAAGTGAAGGCAATTGCCGATGATGAGGCTGCGCAGGGCATCAAGGGTCTCGATCCCGTCTCGACCGGCCAGCTGACCCGCGACGAGATCGACCGCGCCGAAGGTGACCCGGAATACCGCCTGAAGCTCCAGGAATCGCGCGTGCGCATCCCGGAGAAGAAGCGCAAGGGCCCGCGTTACACCCCGCTCTCCAAGCGGCAGGACCGGCCCAACGCCATTCTCTGGCTGGTGCGCAACCACCCGGAACTGAAGGACGCACAGATCTCGCGCCTTGTCGGCACCACCAAGTCGACCATCGAGCAGATCCGTAACCGCACCCACTGGAACTCGGCCAACCTCGCGCCGATGGACCCCGTGACGCTCGGCCTCTGCGCCCAGATCGACCTCGACATGGAAGTGCAGAAGGCCGCCAAGAACGCCCCGCCGCGCGCCGACACCGGCGACACGCTGCTTCCGGCCTCCGCGACCGAGAACCTGGACACCAACGATCTCTCCGTCTTCGCCGGCATGGCCGCGAAGCCTGAGCGCGAGGAAGAGGAAGAGCTCGACGCCGACAAGGTCTTCGCCAAGCTTTCCTCGCTCAAGGGACGCCGTGACGACGAGGACGACGACCAGTTCTGATGGCGCAAGCCTGTGCAAATGTGACAAGGCCCGGTGCCGCGCGCCGGGCTTTTTTCATGGCAGGGCGCAGCCGCCGCCCTGTCCGTCATTGCGCAATTCCATCATGCGGAAGAAATCCGCCAGGCTGCGGCCTCGCTCCGGCTTGAAACGCCGGTCCGTGGCCTCCAGGACGACCATCCGGTCAAGCCGGAACATGCGGAAATCATTGCGCAGCTCGCACCAGCCGACCAGCGTCCAGACCTTGCCCCAGAACCACAGGCCGAGCGGGCGCACATCGCGCAGGCTCGCTGCCTCGCCCGCATCGCGGTAATCGAGCCGCAGCACCTCGCCCGCCTCGATGGCCTTGTTGATCCGGTCGATGCGTTCGCGCTCGCGCGCACCCAGCTGGTCCATGGGTGGGGCATAGATGCGGATCTGATCAAGCCGGTGCCGTTCGGCATCCGGCAGCACCGCGCCGATCTTGACTAGCGCTTCCTCGGCGGCACGCGCCATGGCCGCCCCGCCCCAGGCCCGCACCATGCGCGCACCCGCCACCAGCGCCACGATCTCGTCGCGGGAAAACATCAGTGGCGGCAGATCAAAACCTTCGCGCAGCAGGTAGCCGACCCCCGCCTCCCCATCGATGGGAACGCCGGTGGACTGGAGATCCGCAATGTCGCGATAGATGGTGCGCTCCGAGACCTCCAGCCGGCCGGCCAGCATGCGCGCCGTCACCAGCCGCCCGCCACGCAGGTGTTGCACGATCTGGAACAGGCGGTCGGCGCGGCGCATGACGGTCAGCTCTTGAAGGTGAACAGGCCGATGGAGTTGCCGTCGGGATCGGTGCAATAGGCAAAGCGCCCGTCCGGGATTTCGATCACCGGCGACACAACAGTTCCACCGGCTTCCGTCACCCGCGCCATCGCATCCTCGACCGTCCCGTGAACCTGGAAATGAACCGTCGGGCCGCTGCCTGCCGCCGCAGGCTTCCCCTCATAGAGGTGACCGGCCACGCCGCGCTCGCCGTCATAGGGAAACACCATGGTGACGTTCGGGCCCATCTCCTGCCGGATCAGGCTTGTTTCAAGGACTGCCTCGAAAAAGGCTTTCGCCTTGTCGAGGTTGGCAACCGGGATTTCGGTCCAGATGACCGGATTGTGGTGAAGCGGGGCATTCATGATCGTTCCTTTCGGGTCTATGTGAATGCACCCTTGTCGCACACCCCTCCTGACAGCATCCTGTCAGGAGCCGTCACCATGTCCCGTCACGGCTTTGGCGTCACCACCGTCAGGCCGAGCATCCGCCAGCCCTGCATGCCGGCCCGGTAATAGTAGATCTTTTCGGCTGGGAACCCCGCCTCGATCATCCGGCGCGCCGCCGTGGGCGACTGACCGCACCATGGCCCGTTGCAATAGAGCGCAGCGGATTTCACGTTTTCGCCGTCGCAAAGCCAGCCGTCGAAATCCGGCTCACATCCCAGTTCCCCCAGCCGGTCAGCGGCTTCGGTATAGGGAATGTTGACAGCACCAGGGATCGCTCCGCCGAGATAGTCTGGCCGCACCCGCCCGTCGATGACCACCACGTCCGGATTCTTGAGGAAGGCCAGCATTTCCAACTCGCCCACCGGCGTCACGCCTTCGGCCGGGATCATGGGCTGGATGCAGAAATTGGGGCAGGGCCGCGCGATCCTGGCGAAGTCGCCTTCGATCACCGCGCCATTGTCCTGCACGCGGGAAATCTCGACCGGCCCGTCGCCTGTCTCAACCGTCACGCTCATCATGTCCTTGGTGATGCCGACCGGTTCGCCCTGGGCGGACCCGGCGATGAGCGCCAGCAGCGCTGCCATGATCATCCGCATGGTCATCTCCTCCCTGTTTCCTGCCGGGCATCTGATCTGCCCTTGCCTTGCGGCCTTCGGATCAATCCCTCCGTGCCTTCACCGGAACGGTATAGTTGAGCGGAAGGCGGCCGCCATCGGCATAGATCGTCTGCCCGGTGATGTAGCTTGCCTCGTCGGAGGCGAGGAACGCGGCGATGGCAGCGATTTCTTCCGGCTCGCCGAGGCGTCCGAGCGGCGTGCGCGACATCACTTTCTGGCGCGCCGCCTCGTCGGAATTGACCGCTGCCAGCATCTCCGTGTTGATCGAGCCGGGACCGATGGCATTGACCCGGATGCCGTGCGGGGCAAGCGCCAGCGCCATCACTTTGGTGAGCTGGTTCACGCCGCCCTTCGACAGCGAATAGGGCACCTGGTTGGCAATGGCGAATACACCGTTGATCGACGACATGTTGACGATCGCGCCGGGCTTGCCGCCCGCCTTGACAGCCTCCACCATGTGGCGGGCCACGGTCTGGCCCATCAGGAACGAGCCCTTCAGGTTCACGTTCATCACCCGGTCGTAATCGTCTTCCTTCAGGTCGAGGAATTCGGCGCCATGGATGATCCCGGCATTGTTGACCAGCACGTCGATACCGCCAAGGAAATCGGCCGAATGGGCAACCAGATTGTGCACGTCGAGCTTGCGCGACACATCGGTCTTGATGAACTGCACATCGCCATGGGCCGAAAGGGATTTCAGCGCTGCCTTGCCCTTTTCATTGTCGACATCGGCAATGACAACCCGCATGCCCTCGCGGACAAACCGCTGGGCAATGGCAAGGCCGATGCCACCGCCAGCTCCAGTGACGATGGCGCGCTTGGACGAAAGGTTCATGATGGGTCTCCTGACATGGGGGGACCGTGCATCCCGGTCGTAAAAAGGTCAAGGCGACCCCGCGCCGTCAGATTGCTGCGGCCACACCCCCGCCGATGCCGCGCATGGCAAGCGCCGCAGCGATTTCTTCCATGATCTCCGGATCGTCAATCGTTGCCGGCATCGACCATGCCTGCGAATCGGCGACCTTCTGCATGGTGGAGCGGAGGATCTTGCCCGAGCGCGTCTTGGGCAGACGCTTGACCGCAATGGCCGTGCGGAAGGCGGCGACAGGCCCGATCTTCTCGCGCACCAGCGACACGACCTCCGCCTCGATCTCGCCCTCGGGCCGGTTTACCCCCGCGTTGAGCACGATGAATCCGCAGGGCAACTGCCCCTTCAACTGGTCGGCCATGCCGATGACCGCGCATTCTGCCACGTCGGGGTGCTCGGCAATCACCTCTTCCATCGCGCCGGTGGAGAGCCGGTGGCCCGCGACGTTGATGATGTCGTCGGTGCGCGCCATGATGTAGAGATAGCCGTCCTCGTCCTTGTAGCCCGCATCCGCCGTCTTGTAGTAGCCGGGGAATTCGGTGAGATAGGCATCGATGAAGCGCTGGTCGGCATTCCACAGCGTCGGCAGGCAGCCGGGCGGCAGCGGCATGCGCACCACGATGTTGCCCATCACGTCCGGGCCCACCTGCATGCCATGGTCATCGACAATGTCGATCTTGTAGCCGGGCAGCCGAAGGCCCGGAGAACCGTATTTCACCGGCATCAGGCCGGGACCGGACTGGTTGCCGACCATCGGCCAGCCGGTTTCCGTCTGCCACCAGTGGTCCAGAACCGGCACGCCCAGATGACGCTCCGCCCAGTGGATCGTGTCCGGATCGGCCCGTTCACCCGCCAGATAAAGCGTGCGGAAATGCGACAGGTCGTAATTCTTGACCAGAAGCCCGTCCGGGTCAGCCTGCTTGATGGCGCGGAAGGCCGTAGGCGCGGTGAATTGCGAAACGACCTTGTGCTCCGACATGACGCGCCAGAAGGTCCCGGCATCGGGCGTCCCGACCGGCTTGCCCTCAAACAGGATGCCCGTCGCCCCGTGCAACAGAGGGCCATAGACGATGTAGGAATGGCCGACCACCCAGCCGACATCCGAGACGCCCCAGAACACCTCACCCGGCTTCACGCCGTACATGTGCTCCATGGTCCATTTGACGGCCACCATATGGCTGCCATTGTCGCGCACGACACCCTTCGGCTGGCCCGTGGTCCCCGAAGTGTAGAGGATATAGAGCGGATCGGTGGTCGCAACGTGGGCAGGCTCAACCGTTCGGCCGGCCGCCAGCGCCGGATCGACCAGTGCGCGATAGTCGAAATCGCGCCCCTCGACGAGCGAGGCTTCGCGCTGCGGCCGTTGCAGGATGATGCAGAATTCCGGCTTCGAGGATGCCATCTCGATGGCGCCGTCGAGCATCGGCTTGTAGTCCACGATGCGGCCCGGCTCCAGCCCGCACGACCCAGCGATCACCGCCTTGGGTGTGGCATCGTCGATGCGCGTCGCCAGTTCGCGCGCCGAAAACCCGCCAAAGACGACCGAATGGATGGCGCCAAGCCGCGCACAGGCAAGCATGGCGAAGGCAGCTTCGGGCACCATCGGCATGTAGATGATGACCCGGTCGCCCTTGGTGATGCCCTTGTCGGCCAGCACCGCTGCCAGCGCATTCACCTGCCGCAGGGTCTCGCGATAGCTGAAATGGGCCTTGCTGCCGGTCATGGCGCTGTCATGGATGAGCGCTATCTGGTCTCCGCGCCCGGCGGCGATCTGCCGGTCGAGACAATTGTAGGAGGTGTTGCAGGTTCCGCCGGTGAACCAGCGGCCATAGATGCCCATTTCCGGATCGAAGATCGTCTCCGGTTCCTTGAACCAGTCGATCTGACGGCCCGGTTCTTCCCAGAAACCGACGGGATCGGCTTCCCAGCGGTGGTAGATGTCCCAGTAGGCAGAGCTCATGGTCACTCCTTGCTGCGCGTGGCATTGCGCAAACCGGTTCACCTGCCTATACCATTTTTGCTGCAATGCAACATGGCTCATCGTCGAACGCGCCTGAAGCGGTGGGGACGGAGAGGCGCTCATCTGCGGCGAACGGAGCCCGCATGCCGAAAATTCTCTCCCTCGTGATCCTGTTGATCATGCTGATCCACATCATCCGGCCGCTCGGCTTTCCGGGCCTGAAGCGGCGCAAGGATTTCTGGAAACTCGGCCTCGGTGCCGTCGCCGCCGTCGTGCTGACCGTCGCGCTCAGGCCGGGCGGCTGACGCCTTCGTCCAATGCCGCGATCTGGTCCGCCAGATGGCGCCCCCAGGCGCGATACCCGGCCTTGCTGGCATGGAACCCGTCATGGCAGAAGCCTTCCGGCTGCACGTTGGACAGCGGTTCCAGCACGCGCGCACTGCGCTCATGGCACAGCTGGATGCCCTTGGCGCTGATGGCATCCCCGCGAATATCGAGGATTTGTGCCAGCGCCTTCGGCATGGCGGGCACGCAGCGCATGTCGATCATCGGCGCCCACACGATCGCGGCCTGCGGAAACCGCGCCCGGAGCGCATAAAGCAGCGTGCCGAACTCCCGCTTGAACCGGCTGACAGAATGAAAATTCTTCATGTCATTGGTGCCGAGCGAGATCGCCACATGGGTCCAGTCGCGCGGCTCCAGATGGGGAACCACATGGTCGCGCACCAGGGCCGACGTCGCCGAATTGGACCCGGCGGCCCGCCAGATGACGGGGCGGCCCGTCCGTTCATGCAAACCTTCGGCCATCTGCACGGCGAGCCCGTCGCGCGTGTCATCGACGCCGACACCGGCTGCCGAACTGTCCCCGATGACAAGAAGGCGGAACGGCTTGCCCTCGCCTGCGATATCGCCGGTGACCGGACCCGGCGGCGTGGGCAGGCGCGGCGTTTTGCGCCGCACCGCCAGCCCCTGCCAGACATAGACCGGCAGGGCCAGGTAAGTGGCCAGATAGGCAAGCGTGCTGTAGCGCCGTTCCACCGGTCCGCGCTCCCGCGCTCAGGCTTTCAGCGCCTCGACACCGGGAAGGGCCTTGCCCTCCATCCATTCAAGGAAGGCACCACCGGCCGTCGAGATGTAAGTGAAATCATCGGCAACGCCGGCATGATTGAGTGCCGCGACCGTATCGCCACCACCGGCAACCGATACCAGCTTTCCGGCCACGGTCTGTGCCGCGGCAACCTTTGCGGCCGCCACCGTCGCAGCATCGAAGGGTGTCAGCTCGAAGGCGCCCAGCGGACCGTTCCACACCACCGTCGAAGCCTTCTCGATCCACGCCTTGATTGCCTCGACAGCCTGCGGGCCGGCGTCGAGGATCATGGCATCGGAGGGAACCGCATCAACAGACACCACCGCGTTGGCGGCATTGGCGGCAAAGTCCTTCGCCACCACCGCATCGCCCGGCAGCACGATGGCACATCCCGCCTTGTCCGCTGCCGCCATGATGGCACGGGCGGTATCGGCAAGGTCATGCTCGCACAACGACTTGCCGACATCCTTGCCCTGGGCGGCAAGGAACGTGTTGGCCATGCCGCCACCGATGACCAGCGCGTCCACCTTGGTGACGAGGTTCTGCAACAGGTCGATCTTGGTGGAAACCTTGGCGCCGCCGACGATTGCCACGACCGGCCGCACCGGCTGGCCGAGGCCCTTTTCCAGCGCTTCCAGCTCTTCCTGCATGGTACGGCCCGCAAAGGCCGGCATCTTGTGGGCAAGGCCCTCGGTCGAGGCATGGGCGCGATGCGCCGCCGAGAAGGCATCGTTCACGTAGAGGTCGCCATTGGCGGCGAGCGCATCCACGAAATCGGGAATGTTCTTTTCCTCGCCCTTGTGGAAGCGGGTGTTTTCCAGAAGCAGGATGTCGCCGTCGTTCATGGCCGCAATCGCCGTGGCCGCAGGCTCGCCGATGCAATCGGCGGCAAAGGACACGCGGCGGTCAAGCACCTGCTCGATGGCCGGCACGATCGGCTTCAGCGACATGTCCGCAACCACTTCGCCCTTCGGACGGCCGAAATGGGCCAGCAGGATCACCTTGGCACCCTTGCCGGTCAGGTCCAGGATGGTCGGCGCGACGCGCTCGATACGGGTGGCATCGGTCACGACACCGTCCTTGACGGGCACGTTGATGTCCACCCGCACCAGCACGCGCTTGCCGGTGATGTCGCCCATGTCGTCGAGTGTCTTGAAGCTGGTCATGTCTATTGCCGTCAGTGAAGGGGATGCGGGATGGCCTGAATCGGAAGGGCCGGACCCGAAGGCCCGGCCCCTGAGAGCTGTCAGAGGAACTTCGCCATGGCGACGGCCGTGTCGCCCATGCGGTTGGAGAAGCCCCATTCGTTGTCATACCACGACAGGATCGAAACGAGCGTGCCGTCCATCACCTTGGTCTGGTCCATGTGGAAGATCGAGGAGTGCGGATCGTGGTTGAAGTCGATCGAAACGTTCTTGGCTTCCGTATAGCCGAGCACACCCTTCAGCGGACCGTCAGCGGCAGCCTTGATCGCCGCGTTGATCTCGGCAACCGAGGTCGCGCGCTTGGCGATGAACTTCAGGTCAACGACCGAGACATTCGGGGTCGGAACGCGCATGGCAAAGCCGTCCAGCTTGCCGTTGAGTTCCGGCAGCACCAGGCCAACAGCCTTGGCGGCACCCGTCGAGGTCGGGATCATCGACAGCGCGGCGGCGCGGCCGCGATAGAGATCCTTGTGCATCGTGTCGAGCGTCGGCTGGTCACCCGTGTAGGAGTGGATCGTCGTCATCATGCCCTTTTCGATGCCGATGGCATCGTGGAGCACCTTGGCGACCGGCGACAGGCAGTTGGTGGTGCAGGACGCGTTGGAGACGACGAGGTCGTCCTTGGTCAGCGTGTCATGGTTCACGCCGTAGACGATCGTCTTGTCAGCGCCATCGGCAGGTGCCGAGACCAGCACGCGCTTGGCACCGGCTTCCAGATGCATGGATGCCTTGTCCTTGGCAGTGAAGATGCCGGTGCATTCCATCACGATGTCGATGCCAAGCTCGCCCCAGGGCAGATTCTTCGGGTCGCGCTCGGCGAAGCACTTGAAGCTGTCGCCGCCCTCAATATGGATCGTGTCGCCGTCCACCGTGACGGCCTTCGGGAACCGGCCGTGCACTGAGTCGTAACGCATCAGGTGAGCGTTGGTTTCCACCGGGCCGAGATCGTTGATGGCAACGATGTCGATGTCCTTGCGGCCGGATTCATAGATGGCGCGCACGACGTTGCGGCCGATGCGGCCAAATCCGTTGATGGCGATTTTGACGGTCATTGAGAAGTCTCCCGAAGGCTGTGGCGCGAAGGGTCGGCCTGATCCCGTTTGTTTCAGCAACCGGTGGCGCGCATGTCAGCCTGATGGCCGGGAGGGTGCCGCCGCCGGGGCAGCCGCTTCATAGACGGGGTTTTCCAAAGAATCCAGCCGCATGAGCCCGCCCGCAGCGGGTTTTGGAGGATGCGCCGCCAATTCAATCGATAAAATCCGGGACGGCATCCGCCATCCCTTTCCCGCGAGTGGCACGATCGCCCTTGGAAAGCAAAACGCCGCCCCGGTTTCCCGGAGCGGCGCAGATGTTTCAAGCAGCCGAACGTCAGGCCTTGGCCAGCGCCGCCGAAGCCTTTTCGACAATCGCCTCGGCGGTGATGCCGAAATGCTTGTACAGATCCTCATAGGGACCGGAGGCACCAAAGCCGGACATGCCGACGAAAATGCCGTCATCGCCCAAGATGCGTCCCCAGCCCATCTCGATGCCCGCCTCGACCACGACCCGCACCGGTGCCGAGCCGATGATCGCCTTGCGGTAGGCGGCATCCTGACGGTTGAACAGTTCCATGCAGGGCATGGACACGACGCGGGTAGGCACGCCCTTGGCTTCCAGCGCGGCGCGGGCCTTGACCGCGATCTCCACTTCCGAACCGGTTGCGAAGATGGTCACCTTGGCTTCGTCGGAGGCCGTTTCCAGCTCATAGGCACCATAGGCGCAGAGGTTCTCCTCCACGTACTCGGTACGCAGCGCCGGCAGGTTCTGACGTGTCAGCGCTAGTGTGGAGGGCGCGTCCCGGCTTTCCAGCGCCAGTTGCCAGCATTCCGCCGTCTCCGTCACATCGGCCGGGCGGAAGACGAGATGGTTCGGGATGGCGCGCAGCGCGGCCAGATGCTCGACTGGCTGGTGCGTCGGGCCGTCCTCGCCCAGACCGATGGAATCATGCGTCAGCACGTAGATGACGCGGATGCCCATCAGCGACGACAGGCGCATGGCACCGCGCGCATAGTCGGAGAAGACGAGGAAGGTGCCCGAATAGGGGATCAGGCCGCCATGCAGCGCGATGCCGTTCATGGCTGCCGCCATGCCGTGCTCGCGGATACCGTAATGGATGTAGCGGCCGGAATAGTCGCCGGGCGTGATCGCCGCCGTCTGGCTGGTCTTGGTGTTGTTGGAACCGGTCAGGTCGGCCGAGCCGCCCACCGTCTCGGTGACGACACCATTGATGACTTCAAGCGCCATTTCCGATGCCTTGCGGGTGGCGGCCTTCGGCTTGTCTTCAGCAAGTTTCTTCTTGTAGTCGGCAATCGCCGTCTCGAAGGCGCCCGGCAGGTCGCCGCGCATGGCGCGTTCGAAATCCGAGCGGATATCCGCTTCGCTTTCGGCCAGGCGCTTTTCCCAGGCCGCGCGGGTCTTGTTGGACCGCAGGCCAGCCAGACGCCAGGCATCGAGCACGTCGCTCGGCACCTCGAACGCAGCGGCTTCCCAGTTGTTGGCCTTGCGCGCTGCCGCGATTTCCTCGGCACCGAGCGGCGAACCGTGCACCTTGTGGGTACCCGACTTGTTGGGCGCGCCCTTGCCGATGATGGTCTTGCAGGCGATCATCGTGGGCCTGTCTGACTTGCGCGCGGCCTCGATGGCCGCTTCGATGGCATCCGGATCATGGCCGTCAACAGCGCTGGTTGCCCAGCCGGAGGCCTCGAAGCGCTTGCGCTGGTCGGTCGAATCGGAAACCGAGATCGTGCCATCGATGGAGATGTTGTTGTCATCCCACAGCACGATCAGGCGGTTGAGCTTGAGGTGGCCGGCAAGGCTGATGGCTTCCTGGCTGATGCCTTCCATCAGGCAGCCGTCACCCACCAGCGCGTAGGTGTAGTGATTGACCAGACCATCGCCGTAGCGCGCGTTCAGCATGCGCTCGGCAAGCGCCATCCCGACGGCATTGGCAATGCCCTGGCCAAGCGGCCCGGTCGTTGTCTCGATGCCTGCAGCATGGCCATATTCCGGATGGCCCGCCGTCTTCGCGCCAAGCTGGCGGAAGTTGCGGATCTCCTCGATGGTGATGTCCTCATAGCCCGTCAGGTAGAGCAGCGAATAGAGCAGCATCGAGCCATGGCCGGCCGACAGCACGAAGCGGTCGCGGTCAGCCCAGTCGGGATGCTTGGGATCATGGTTCAGGAAGCGGGTGTACAACACCGTGGCGATGTCGGCAGCACCCATCGGAAGGCCGGGATGGCCGGAATTTGCCTTCTCGATCGCGTCCATGGAAAGGAAACGGATCGCATTGGCCATCCGGTCATGTTTTTCGCGTGAGATCATGATTGCTCGCTGGTTCCTGCCCGGCCTGCTTGCCGGCTTGCCATTGCGTGACGCCATTCGCGGCGGAGAGGCACATGAGACAAGACTGATACCTGCCCCTGAAAAGCAGGCGCTTCATATCAGGTGGCCACTTGGAGTCAACCGGATCAGCACCCGGAGGCAAGGTTCTCCACGGTCATGCCGCATTCCGCTGCCACAGCGAAAACGGGGGACGGCCCGTGCGCGGCATTGACGGCGCGTTCATCCGGCCCCTAATCTTTTCGCCTTAAGGTATTCACCCGATGCCACGATTCGCCATGACACAGGTTCGGTTCGCCACTCATGACCGGTGAAGTCACTCTCAAGGAAGCCCTGGCGCGCCTCGCAAAGGCCGTCGACACGCTTGAGAATGCCGTCGGGTCGCGGCTGGAAAAGGAAGCCGATTTTGCCGAGGCCGAGGCCGAGGTGCAGCGCATGAATGCCGACCGCGCGCGCCTCGCCCAGGAACTCGACAATTCCGAGGCCCGTGGCGAGCGCCTTGAAGATGCCAACAAGGAAGTGTCGCGCCGCCTGGTGACGGCCATGGAAACCATTCGCGCGGTTCTGGACCGCTGACCGAGGAACCCGGAAAACGCCCATGCCGCAGATTTCCGTGACGATTGACGGCAAGACCTACCGCATGGCCTGCGACGAGGGCCAGGAAGACCATCTGACCGATCTGGCCGCCCGCTTCGACCGCTATGTCACCCATCTCAAGGGGTCCTTCGGCGAAATTGGCGACCAGCGCCTGACCGTCATGGCCGGAATCATGGTCATGGACGAGCTGGTGGAAATGCAGAAGCGGCTGCGTGGCCTGGAGGCCGAGATCGGCACGCTGCGCAAGACGCGCGACGATGCGCTGGCCAAGGCCGACAAGGCCGACGCCGGAATTTCGTCTGCCTTGACGGACCTCGCTGGCCGCATCGAGGGCATTGCCGCCAGCCTGTCGCGGGGCTGACCGGCCCGCCCGGATCCATCCCGCAAAATGAGCGCCGGGGACAGCCCATGCTGACCAACATTGTCATTGTGGCAGCCCTTGCCGCGACCGCTGCCGTGATGGCTTGGCCGCGCGTGTACAAGAACAATCTCTGGCGGGCGACCGTCACCCCGCTCGCCTCCATCATCGGCTCGGGCTTCCTGATCCTCGGACCGGTTCTCGATCACGCCTATGGCAAATGGGCGCCTGCCGTCATGGCCGGTCTATGCCTCGCGGCATGGGCTTTCGGAGGAACAATCCGCTTCTCCATCCGCCTGCTGGACGAGGGCCATCAGGACGGGCGCGCCGGAACCCTCCTTGAGACAGCCTCGTCCTGGGCGCTTGCTTTCGCCTATTTCATCTCGGTCGCCTATTACCTCAACCTGTTCGGCGCCTTTGCCGTCCGCATATGGGGTGGCGGCACCCATGAGGGAGCGCGCCTCGTCACCAGCGCCGTTCTCCTCCTCGTGCTGACCGTCGGCTGGACGCGCGGCTTTGCAGCGTTGGAACGCATGGAGCAACTCTCGGTCAGCACCAAGCTCGCCATCATCGCCGCGCTGCTGGCCGGTCTCGGCGTCTTTTTTACCGGCAAGGCGGCCGATGGCGCACTCGTCCTCAACGACGGCGCGGCGCACGGATGGGCGGCAGTGACGCTGGCCTTCGGCTTGGTCGTGACCGTTCAGGGTTTCGAGACGTCACGCTATCTGGGCGACCGCTACGACGCTTCGGCCCGCATCCGAGCCATGCGGCTCGCTCAAATCATCTCGGGTGTCATCTACCTCGCCTATATCGGCATGATGGCCTATCTGTTCCCGGCCGACAGCGTTCCGGTGAAGGAAACCGAGACCATAGACATGACGGCACGTATCTCATCCGTCTTGCCGGTGCTGCTGATCGTTGCCGCGCTCAGCGCGCAATTTTCCGCAGCCATAGCCGACACCGGCGGCTCGGGCGGCCTGATTCGGGAGCTGACCGGCGGACGCATACCCCATCGCGTAACCTATGCCGCAATGGTGGCAGCCGGGCTGGCGATGACCTGGACGCTCGACATCTTCGCGATCGTCGCCTACGCCTCGCGGGCATTTGCATTGTATTACGCGTTTCAGGCAGCGCTGGCGGCGCTGCGCGCGCGCTCAACCGGCAGGCCGTTCCATGCTGCAGCCTTCGCCGCCCTTGCGCTTGCCGGTCTGGCGATCACGCTGTTCGGCACGCCGGTGGAATAGCAGGGAAGGGTTGCCGGAAGCCGGCATTCAGCTGACCTCCACCTTGCCGAGCGTCAGCTGGATGAGGACGTAGAAAACCGCCGCAACGGCTGCAAGCGCCGGGAAGATGATGGCAGGCGCGCCGAAGACGATGGCCGCTGCCAGCCAGATGACGGCGAGAACGAGAAGCGGCATCGCGGGACGCAGGCTGTCGCGCCCCTCTTCTGT
Organism: Brucellaceae bacterium; assembly: GCA_020637755.1. Lineage (GTDB taxonomy): Bacteria > Pseudomonadota > Alphaproteobacteria > Rhizobiales > Rhizobiaceae > Zhengella. The sequence goes on from JACKJW010000009.1 coordinate 24,428, forward strand.
CCCATGGGCGGAAGCGACAAGGGCGGCGTTGTCGGCTGTGACGGAAAGGTTCATGGCGGATCCCTCAAGGTTCCGGAGCTGACGTCCGAGATTTGATGTATTCCAGATACATCTTTACCGCGCCACAAGCCATGCGGCAGGACCGCACAGGGCCGAAGGGATGAGAGGGCAACGCCCGTCAGCGCTGCGCCGCTGCCAGTTCGGTGGCCAGCAGACGCATCAGGTCACCCGCAGGCATGGCCCGTGACAGCGCCGCACCCTGCCCGGCCCATTGCGCACCGAACCCGGCTTCGCCTTCGGCGCGTGCGGCGGCATTCAGCGCCTTTCCCGCATCATAGGCATTGGGATAGGCCGCGACCGACTTGCGGTGCACGCTTGCACCCCACGCGGTGAAGCCATTGGTGAGGCAACGCGCCGGGCGCCCGGAAATGACCCGCGTCATGGCCGTGTTCACCTCTTCGGCCGCCGCGAGCCGCACGCGATAGGCGGCATCGGCCGCGGACTCCGGACAGGCGATGAAGGCGGTGCCCAGCTGCGCAGCCACTGCGCCAAGCCCGAGCACAGCGGCAATGCCGGCCCCGTCCATGATGCCGCCCGCCGCGATAACCGGCACGGACAGGTTTCGCGCCAGAAGCTGCGTCAGCGCCAGAATGCCCAGTTGTTCGTCCGCCGCGTTCTCGTCAAACATGCCGCGATGACCACCGGCTTCCCAGCCCTGCGCCACAACGGCGTCGATCCCGGCGGCTTGACAGGCAAGGCCCTCTGCAAGCGAGGTTGCGGAAGCAAAAAGCGCGATCCCGGCCTGCTTCATGGCGGCGATGCGGTCCGGCGACGGCAGGCCGAAATGGAAGCTGACGACGGCAGGCCTGGTTTCCAGCACCATCGCCATCATGGCGTCGTCCACGGCAAAACTCTTGTAGATTTCCGCGAGCGCGGCAGGCGGAACCGCGCCGAAGCGGGCAAAGAGCGGCACCATCCTGGCGAGCCAGGCTTGCTCCTTCTCCTCATCCTTGGCCGCTGGTCGATGGCAGAAGAAATTCGCGTTGAAGGGTCTGGAGGTCAAGGCGCGGGTGTCGGCGATCGCCTTGCGCGCACCCTCCACCCCGGCGGCACCCAGCCCCAGCGACCCGAGGCCACCGGCTTCGCAAACGGCAGCCGCAAGCGCAGGCGTTGAAGTCCCGGCCATCGGTGCCTGGATGAGGGGAAGGTCCATCCCGAGCCTTTTCAGCAGGTCGCCCATGTCAGCCCTCCATCTCCTCGCGCAGCATCTCCAGTTCCAGCCATTCCTCCTCGGCCCTGTCACGGGCCGCGCGCTTGGCCTCCAGCTCGGCGGCGGCCTTGTTGAAGGCGGCCGCATCACGGGCGAAGAACTGCGGGTCGGCCAGCTTTTTTTCCAGCTTGTCCATCTCGCCGGTCAGCTTCTCGATCTCCTTGGGCAGGTTCTCCAGCGCGAACTTCTGCTTGAACGACAGCTTGGCCTTGCCTTGCGGCTTCGGCGCTTCCGCCTTTGCTGCAACCGGCTTTGTCTCGGCCTTCTTCTCTGCCTTGCCGCCGCGCCGCGCGAAGCTGGACGAACCGCGCTGTGCCAGCATGTCGGCATAGCCACCGGCATACAGCTCCCAGCGGCCGTCGCCTTCCGGGGCGAGCGTCGCGGTTACGGTCCGGTCGAGGAAATCACGGTCATGGCTGACCAGGATGACGGTGCCCGGGAAGCCTGCCACCAGTTCCTGCAACAGGTCGAGCGTTTCCATGTCGAGATCATTGGTCGGCTCATCGAGCACCAGAAGATTGCAGGGCTGCGCCAGCACCTTGGCGAGCAACAACCGCGCCTTTTCCCCGCCCGACAATTCGCGGATCGGCGTGCGCGCCTGCTCCGGCTTGAAAAGGAAATCCTTCATGTAGCTCATCACATGGCGCGCCTCGCCATTGATGACGACCTGTTCTCCGCGCCCGCCGGTCAGGAATGAACCCGGCGTGTCGTCCGGATCAAGTCCGGCGCGCTGCTGGTCCAGCGTCGCGACGTCAAGATTGACGCCGAGCCGGACAGACCCGGCATCAGGCGCCAGCGCTCCCGTCAGCATCTTGAGCAGCGTCGTCTTGCCCGCGCCGTTCGGCCCGACAAGACCCAGCCGGTCACCGCGCAGGATGCGGATGGAAAAGTCGCGCACGACAGTCAGCTCACCGAACGCCTTGGAGATGCCCTTGGCCTCGACGACCAGCTTGCCCGAGGCCTCCGCCTCGGAGGCTTCGAGCCGCGCCTTGCCCGCCGGCCCCTGATGGTCGCGGAACGCCTTGCGCATGTCGGCCAGTTCACCAAGGCGGCGCATGTTGCGCTTGCGGCGGCCCGACACGCCATGAACGACCCAATGTTCCTCGCGGGCGATCTTGCGCCCCAGCTTGTGCTGCTCGCGCTCCTCCTCTTCCAGCACCTGATCGCGCCAATCCTCGAAATGGCCAAAGCCTTTTTCCAGCCGCCGTGTGGTGCCGCGGTCCAGCCACACGGTCGCGCGCGTGACCCGTTCAAGGAAGCGGCGGTCGTGGCTGATGAGGATGATCGCCGAAGGCGAGCGCTGGAGTTCCTCTTCCAGCCATTCGATGGTGGCGAGATCGAGATGGTTGGTCGGTTCGTCAAGCAGCAGGATATCCGGCTCGGGTGCCAGCACACGGGCCAGCGCAGCGCGGCGCGCCTCGCCGCCCGACAGCGTGGACGGGTGCTCCTGCCCCGTCAGCCCCAGATGCTCCAGGAGGTAGGCAACACGATAGGGATCATCCGCCGGGCCGAGACCGGAGGTCACATAGGCCTCGACCGTCGTGTGGTCGCCGAAATCGGGCGCCTGCGGCAGGTAGCGGATCGTCGCGGTCGGTTGGCGGAAAATCTCGCCGTCCTGCGCATCCACCAGCCCGGCGGCAATCTTCAGCAAGGTGGACTTGCCCGAACCGTTGCGCCCGACCAGCGCGATGCGGTCACCCGCGCCCGCCGAGAGCATGGCCCCGTCGAGCAGCGGCTTGCCGCCAAAGGTCAGCTTGATGCCGTCAAGATGAAGAAGCGGCGGCGCCATGGATCAGACTTCCGGGTCCGGATGGGCAAGCACCAGCGCCCGGCCCGATTTCAGCGTGATGGAGAGCGGTCCCTCCACCACATTCGACATGGTGAGCGATGAGCCGAAGCTGACATCGACCTCGCCAAGCGGCCATTTGGCGCCCGAGATGGTCAGGCCTGTCAGGTCGGTAAAGGGCAGCACCGAAAAGAGCGTGCCGGCCGGCCAGTCATAGGCATTGGTCTTGTGCAGGACCGCGCGTCCCTCCTGCCGGCCATCGGTTGCCAGCACGTCGAAGCCGGTCTCGGCGACCGAGACGGCGGCAGCCAGATGCAGGAAGGCGTGATCGGCGCGCGGGCCGCCGAAGGCCCCGGCCAGGATGAAGGATGAGGCGCCCAGCCGGACTGCTTCCGCGATGGCCAGTTCGCCGTCGGTCATGTCCTTGTCGACGGGGTACGTCTTGCGCGGCACCGCAGCAAACCGGTCGAACAGATCCGGTTCGGCACTGTCGAAATCGCCCAGCCACAGTTCCGGTGTCAGCCCGAGCGCCGCAGCATGGGCCATGCCGCTGTCAGCGGCAATCACGCGCGTCCCGGCGATCTGGCCCATCAGGCGCGGCGTGGGATTCACGTCCCCGCCTAGAAGAATGGTGAAGGTGCTCATGGCCGGGGATTAGCATGGGCGAGCAGCAATGGGGAGGGCGAAAACATTCATCCGGTCTCGCGCTTGACCTGCCTAGGTCAATTGTCCTAGACTTGACCTGTCCAGGTCAACTGTCAGAGGGCGTGACTGGTCACAACAGGGAAGCATTGCCGGTTTGGAACAGGTTGGAGCACGTGAGAGGATCGTCGAGCAGGCAGACCGGCTCTTCTACGAGAAGGGTTTTGACCACACGTCCTTTGCCCACATTGCGACGGCGGCAGGTCTGTCGCGCGGCAACTTCTACTATCACTTCCGCACCAAGGACGAGATTCTGGACGCCGTGATCGACCTGCGCACGACGCGCACGCTGGCATTGCTCCAGCAATGGGAAGCCGAGCTTGAAAACCCGCGTGACCGCATCATCCGCTTTCTGGCGATCCTGACTGACAACGGTTCCAAGATCATGAAACACGGATGCCCGGCCGGAACGCTCTGCCTCGAACTTGCAAAACTCGGCCACCCCTCTGCGCCGGGCGCCACCGCGATCTTGTCCCTGTTCAGCCAGTGGCTGGAACACCAGTTTTCCACGCTTGGTGCCAGGGAAAGCGCCGGCCCCCTCGCCAACCATGTGCTGATGCGCAGCCAGGGGATTGCGACCCTGGCAGCCGCCTTTCAGGAAACGGCTTTCGTCGAGGCCGAACTGGCCGATGCCGCGCGATGGATCAACGGACAGATCGACACTTTTCGCAAACAAACCGGGGACAGCGCATGTTCATCGTCCAGTTGAAATTCGGTCACAACAAGATGGCCGCCAGCGAACACATGTCCGGACACAAGGCATGGATCGACAAGGGCTTTGCTGACGGCGTGTTCCTGATGACCGGGAGCATCGTGCCCGCAGCCGGCGGCATTGTCCTGGCTGATGGATGCAGCATGGACGAATTGCAGGCCCGTGTCGCGGCAGACCCCTTTGTCGTCCATGATGTCGTCATCCCGGAAATCATCGAGGTGGCTCCTTCCCGTGTTGACGGGAAAATTGCCGCGCACGGATGAAGTGCCCACGAGGCCGATGTGCATTTTGCCGCTTGCCGCCTCCTGCCACCTGCCTTAAATATCGCATCGCTCTAACGGGGTGCCCGCCGGTTCGTCCGGCGCGCTGAGAGGCGTTTCGCCAACCCGCTGAACCTGAACCGGTTAGCACCGGCGGAGGGATTAGACGCCTTGGCCAAAGCCGCACAGCGCCTGTTCCTCAACCTGAAACATGAAGGAGGCGCAGATGCGCAAAGTGTTGCTGTCCACCCTGTCCGTTCTCGCACTCGCCGCCGGCGCGTCTGCAGCCGACCTGACCATTTACACCTATGAGGGCTTCACCGCCGAATGGGGTCCCGGCCCCGCGGTCGAGAAGGCCTTCGAGCAAAAATGCGGCTGCGACATCGAGTTCGTCGGCCTGACCGACGGCGTGGAATTGCTCAATCGCCTGAAACTGGAGGGGGCAGGTACCAAGGCCGATGTGGTGCTCGGCCTCGATACCAACCTGACGGCGGAAGCTAGGGCTACCGGCCTGTTCGCTCCCCATGGTGTGGACGCTTCCGCCGTCACCGTGCCCGGTGGCTGGACCGACGGCACCTTCCTGCCCTACGACTACGGCCACTTCGCCATCGTCTATGACACCGAAACCGTGAAGAACCCGCCGAAAAGCCTGAAGGAGCTGGTCGAGGGCGGGCCGGAGCCAAAGATTGTCATCGAGGACCCGCGCACGGCCACGCCCGGTCTCGGCCTCGTGCTCTGGGTCAGAAAAGTCTACGGCGACAAGGCGCCGGAAGCCTGGGCCAAGCTGAAGGATCGCGTGCTGACCGTCACGCCGGGCTGGTCGGAAGCCTATGGCCTCTTCACCAAGGGCGAGGCACCGATGGTGCTCTCCTACATCACCTCACCCGCCTATCACATGGTCGCCGAAGGCACCGAGCGGTATCAGGCCGCTGCCTTCGAGGAAGGCCATTACATGCAGATCGAGGTTGCGGGACAGACGGTGAAGGGCAAGGACAACCCGCACGCCGCCGAATTCCTCGCCTTCATGCTGACCCCGGCCTTTCAGGACATCATCCCGGAAACCAACTGGATGCTGCCCGCCGCCAGGACGGAAAAGCCTCTTAACGACGCCTTCGGCAAGCTGGTGAAGCCCGCCGAAAGCCTGATCTACAGCCCGGACGAGGTGGCCGCAAACCGCAAGGCCTGGGTCGACGAGTGGCTCGCCGCCATGAGCCGCTGACATGAGCGCACCGCCCGCCATCGGCATGCGGGAAAAGGCGGGCGGCATCGGCGCCCTTGCCTTCCTCGCACTGCTGGCGGGCGGTGCCCTTGTCGCGCTGCTGGCTGAGGCGGCGCGTTCCGGCGGCGTCACCGCCCTTGCCTTTGACGGTTGGGTCTGGCGCGCAGCACGCTTCACCCTGTGGCAAGCCGTGCTCTCGACCGTGTTGTCCGTCCTGCCCGCCATCGCGGTCGCCCGCGCGCTCTTCGCCATGGCCGGCACCCCGGCGCGGCGCCTGATCCTGCAACTCTTTGCCGTGCCCTGGGCCCTGCCCGCCATCGTCGCAGCACTCGGCGTGCTGACCCTTTATGGCCGTGCGGGATGGCTCGCCCCATTGCTTGGGTCCCTTGCCGGAAGCCCATGGGGCGGCATTTTCGGCCTGCCGGGAATTCTCGTCGCCCATGTCTTCTTCAACATGCCTCTGGCCGTGCGCCTGCTGCTCGAAGCGCTCGATGCCGTGCCCGGCGACCGCTGGCGTCTCGCCGCCCAGCTGGGCATGGGGCCGGCAGCAACCTTCCGGCTGATCGAATGGCCGGCCATGCGCGCCGCGCTTCCCGGCACGGCAGGCCTCGTCTTCATGCTCTGCGTCACATCCTTCACCGTGGTTCTGACGCTGGGCGGCGGTCCGGCAGCGAGCACGCTGGAAGTGGCGATCTACCAGGCGCTGCGCTTTGATTTTGACCCCGCCCTTGCCGTGACCCTGACAATGGTCCAGCTGGGCCTGACACTTGCCATCGTCCTTCTCATGAACCATTTCGGCGGGGCGGCATCGGGTGAAACGAACCTGACGCTCTCGCCCGGCGCGCGCTTTCTGACGCGCACCACGGGCGACCGGATCGCCGGTCTCGTCACCCTGTCCCTCGCCGCCGCCTTCGTGCTGGCCCCGCTCGCAGCCATTCTCGTTTCAGGCCTGAAATCCGACCTTTCAAGGCTGGCTGGCGAGGGGCAGGTGCAGCGCGCCACACTTGCCAGTCTGGCTCTGGCTGCGCTGGCCGCAGCGCTCGCCACGGCCCTGTCCTTCGCACTGATCCGGCTGCGCCAGCTGCTGGAAGCCGGACGCCGCGCCGCTGCGCCCGGCTGGCTGGAATGGTGGGCCGGGCACGGCGCATCGCTGATCCTCGTCGTCCCGCCGGTCGTGATCGGCGCGGGCTGGTTCATCGCGCTGCGCCATGCAGGTGATGTCTTTGCCTTCGCGCCTGTCATGGTCGTGACCGTCAACGCGGCCATGGCCATGCCCTTCGCCATCCGCCTTCTGCGCCCCGCCCATGACATGGCGGCGCTTCGCCATGACCGGCTCGCCGCCAATCTCGGCATGTCGGGCATCGCCCGGTTCCGGCTGGTCGACTGGCCCGCGCTGCGTGCGCCCATGCTGGCAGCCTTTGCCTTCTCCATGGCCTTGTCGCTGGGCGACCTCGGCGTGATCGCGCTGTTCGGGTCGGACCGGGTGCAGACCCTGCCCTGGCTGCTGCTGTCGCGCATGGGGAGTTACCGTACGGCAGATGCAGCGGGCCTTGCCCTCTGGCTTGCAATCCTGACGCTGGCCCTGATGATGGTGGTTTCCCGCCTCTCCCGGAGAACGCCATGACCGGCCTGCCCGTGACCCTTGATGCGGCCCGGCTCACCCTTGACGGGTTCGAGGCCTTTTTTGATTTTTCTGTCAGTGCAGGAACGTTCTGCGCCGTGTCAGGACCGAGCGGATCAGGCAAATCCACCCTGCTGAACCTCATCGCCGGTTTTGCCCTGCCGGATAGCGGCAAGGTTCTGATCGGCGAACAGGATGTGACGGGCGACCGTCCCGGTGAGCGCCCCGTCTCCATGGTGTTCCAGGAGAACAACCTTTTCGGTCACCTCGATATCGAAGCCAACGTGGGCCTCGGCCGGTCGCCCTCCTTGCGCCTGACGGCCCGCGACCGCGCGGACATCGCCACGGCACTGGAGCGCGTGGGCCTTGCCGGGAAGGGCAGCCGCAAGCCCGCAGAACTTTCCGGCGGCGAGCGGCAGCGCGCCGCACTTGCCCGCGTTCTGCTGCGCAACCGGCCCGTGTTGCTGCTGGATGAACCCTTCGCTTCGCTGGGACCGGCCTTGCGCGAAGAGATGATCGGGCTGCTGAAGGAACTTCACTCGACTGCGGCCATGACCGTTCTGATGGTCACCCACCACCCGGGCGATGCCGTGGCGATGGGCGCCGAGGTGCTGTTTCTTGAAAACGGCCGCCTGGCGGCGCGCGGCCCCGCTTCCGCCCTGTTCGGCGACGCCATGCCGGATGCCGTGCGCCGCTATGCCGGAGCGCAATCGTCAAAATCTGTGTGACCGCGCCCGCTTGCGGTCACAATTTGCATCAATCTGTGACCGGGCAGCGCTTGCATGGCAATTGCGCCTGTGTCTACGTGAAGGCCAGCGGCAAGGCCGCAACTGATTTGCCGAAGGTGGGGCAACTGGAACCGGTCATCCGACAGCATCAAGGCCGGCCGTCAGGCCACCGGCTCTCCCGCCGGCTGGTGGCACTTGCCCTGCCGCTGGTCCTGGCGGCCTGCCAGATCCCCGGCTCGGCCATGGACGATCCGTCCCTCAAGCCCTCCGAGAAGCCGGTCACCGTCGATACGGTGAAGGCGAATGAGACGATGCAGCGCATCGGCGAAGAGCAAAACCCGAAAATCCTGAAGACCTATGGCGGCGCCTATTCCGACCAGAAGCTGGAGCGCATGGTCGCCGGCGTGGTTGGCCGCCTGTCGGAGGTCAGCGGAAAATCCGGCACGGTCTACCGCATCGTGATCCTCGACTCCCCCTCCATCAACGCCTTTGCGCTGCCCGGCGGCTATCTCTACGTGACACGCGGACTGCTGGCACTTGCCAATGACAGCGCGGAACTGGCGACCGTGCTGTCCCACGAAGTCGCTCACGTGACCGCCAATCACGGGCTGCAGCGCCAGCGCCTCGAACAGGACGAGGTGATGTCGCAGAAGGTGGCCGACGAAATCCTCGCCAACGATCCCGATGCGCGCGCCGCGCTGATCCGCGGAAGGCTGCGGCTGGCGCAATTTTCGCGCAACCAGGAACTCGAAGCCGACGTGATCTCCATCGGTCAGGCGGCCGAAGCCGGTTACGATCCCTTCGCCGCCGCCCGCTTCCTGCGCTCCATGGAAAGCTACACCCAATTCCGCTCGGTCAGTGGCGCCAATGATCCGGCCATGGACTTCCTGGCCTCCCATCCGGCCGGCGAGCGCCGCATCGAGCTGGCCCAGCGCCATGCCCGCAACCTCGCCAAGCCCGGCGAGGGCCTGACGGATCGCGACCGCTATCTCGATGGCATCGACGGCATGATCTATGGCGACAAGCCGCAGGAAGGCTTCGTGCGCGGCCGCGAGTTCCTTCACCCGCTGCTCGGCATCGGCTTCACCGTTCCGCAGGGTTTCGTCATCGACAATTCCAAGGCCGCAGTCACCGCCGCCGGGCCAGGCGACGTCGCCATCCGCTTCGATGCCGTTGCGCTCGACCCGAAAACGCCGCTGGAAACCTATGTGGCGAGCGGCTGGGTCAGCGGGCTCGATCAGGCATCCATTGCCGCCACACCCGTCAACGGCCTGCCCGCTGCGACCGCGCGCGCCTCGGCCGATGGCTGGCAGTTCGATATCACCGTCATCCGCCTTGGCGGGCAGGTTTACCGGCTGCTGACGGCTGCCCCGCTCTCCAGCAAGGCCCTGCAATCCACCGCCCAGTCCGTCCGCTCCAGTTTCCGCGTGTTGAGCGCTGACGAAAAGGCCTCGCTGAAACCGCTGCGCGTGCGCGTCGTGACTGCCAAGCCAGGCGACACGGTCGCCTCGCTGTCAGCGCTGATGGCCGGTACGGAACGCAAGCTGGACCTGTTCCGCGTGCTGAATGCCATGTCGCCCGGCGCCACCGTCTCGGCCGGCGAGCGCGTCAAGATCATCACCGACCGCTGATCCGCTGGGCGGTCAGACGTTCCCTGTGTAGGAACTGGCGATGCGCGGATCGGACTGCTCCAGCGCCGTGTGCAGCTTGGAGAGCGCGCGGGCCTCGATCTGCCGTACCCGCTCCTTGGAAATGCCGAGTTCCGCGCCCAACGCCTCCAGCGTCACGCCGTCCTCGGTCAGGCGGCGCTGCCGGACAATGTGCAGCTCCCGGTCGTTGAGCACGTTCAACGCGCTATGGAGCCAGCGCACCTGCCGCTCGCTATCGATGGTCTGCTGCGCGAGTTCGTCCGGGCCCGGTGCATCGGAAACCAGGAAATCCATCCGCTCGTTGCCGGTCTCGTCCGGCCCGGCCGTGATGTTGAGCGAGACATCCGAACCGGACAGCCGCGCATCCATCAGTTCGACATCCTTCTGCGGCACGCGCAGCGTTTCGGAAATCTGGCGATGCATTGTCGCGCGCGGCGTGCCGGCCTCCATGCCGGAAAGCCTGGCGCGCAGGCGGCGCAGGTTGAAGAACAGGGCCTTCTGGTTGGACGACGTCCCGCCGCGCACGATGGACCAGTTGCGCAGCACATAGTCCTGGATCGAGGCGCGGATCCACCAGGCCGCATAGGTGGAGAAGCGCACCTCCCTGTCCGGCTCGAACCGGGCGGCAGCTTCAAGCAGGCCCACATGGCCCTCCTGGATCAGGTCGGAAAAGGAAAGCCCGTAATTGCGGAACTTCGCCGCCATGGAGATGACGAGGCGCATATGCGCCGACGCAATGCGGTGCAGCGCATTCTGGTCGCGGTTTTCCTTCCAGAGTACAGCCAGCGCATGCTCCTCGTCCCGCTCCAGATAGGGTGCCTTCATGGCGCGGCGGATCATCCGGCTCTGCGCTGCATCGTCTGCCATGGAAAGTCTCCACTGCCCGGTTGCGATGGACGGAGCTTATACGCATTGGCAGCGCAACCCGGATCACAATTGCTTGACACGAAGCCTTGCCGCGAACGGCCAGAGCGGGCCGGCGGGCGCAAAACGCGCTTGCGGGCATTTGGTTCCCGATGGTCCGGCGGAAAAATGGGCCCGAAACGAAAAGACCCGGCACAAGGCCGGGTCCGTTCAAGTCATGGGCTGAGCGACAGGATCAGGCTGCAGCATCCTGCTCGGCGGCTTCCTCATTGTCGGCCTTGGCGCCGCGGCGCGGACCCTTGTTGAGGTTGACCTCGATCAGGTTGACCGCTTCGGTTTCGCTCATCTTGTTGACCGCCGCGATCTCGCGCGCCATCCGGTCCAGCGCTGCCTCGTAAAGTTGGCGCTCGGAATAGGACTGTTCGGGCTGGTTCTCGGCCCGATAGAGGTCGCGCACGACTTCCGAGATCGAGATCAGGTCGCCGGAATTGATCTTGGCATCGTATTCCTGCGCGCGGCGCGACCACATGGTGCGCTTCACGCGGGCACGGCCCTGCACCACCTTGAGCGCGCGTTCGACATAGTCGGTTTCCGACAGCTTGCGCATGCCGATGGAGGCGGCCTTGGCGACCGGCACCTTCAGGCGCATCTTGTCCTTCTGGAAATCGATGACGAAAAGTTCCAGCTTGTGACCCGCAACTTCCTGCTCCTCGATGGCGACGATCTGGCCGACGCCGTGGGCAGGATAAACGATGAACTCACCCGTCTTGAAACCCTGACGCTGTGCGGACTTTTTCTGCTGGGTAGCCATACGCAATCTTACTCCCTGTTGGACCCGGGCAAAGCCGCCCGGATCAAGCCTTGGCCGGAGGTCCGGAAAATCCGGGCCCGAAACGTCGCGAGACAAGACACGAAATCAGCCCTCAGGCTTTTCCACCGGTGCGACAGAAAACGCTCCGGCCAAGAAGCTTTTGGCCTGACTCTGTGCTTGAACCTTTCAATGATTAACGCATGAAGCGCCGAAAGATGATCGCGAAACCGGCATGATTGGGCCTGTTTAGCACATTTGGGGGATAGAATCAAGGTTTTGCTGCGAACGCGAAGGTGTCGCCGGAGACCATCCTGGCCTTCCGGTTAATGACGCTACGTCATCTTTTCCGGCGCATCCGCCGCTGTCAGTCGCCGGAGCCTGGCTCGGCGGAAAAGTACTTCTCAAACTTGCCGGTTTCCCCGTCATACTGCTTGGCGTCGGCGGGATGATCCTTCTTGACCGTGATGTTCGGCCATTTTTCGGCATAGTCGGTGTTGATCTTCAGCCACTTGTCGAGCCCCGGTTCGGTGTCCGGCTTGATGGCCTCGGCCGGGCATTCCGGCTCGCAGACACCGCAATCGATGCATTCGTCCGGGTGGATGACGAGCATGTTCTCGCCTTCGTAGAAGCAGTCGACAGGGCAGACCTCCACGCAATCGGTATACTTGCACTTGATGCAATTGTCGGTGACGAGATAGGTCATTGAGCTGCTCCGGCTTCAAGGGAGACGGTTCTTGGGATCGCCAGTCAGGTATCGGTTTTGGCAGGCGCATGCAAGGGGGACGGATGGTCCGCATTGACGCAGCAGCGAAACGTTTTTCTGCGATGCGGCAAATTCGCGCAATCGAGACCGTTCAGGGTTTCAGCCGGTCGGTTTCCCGGCGTTCCCTCTTGGTTGGCCTGCCGCTTCCCGCATCGCGCAGCGCTGCCGGCGCCGGACCCTCATTGGCCACGCGCGGCGGCGCCGGAGGGCTCAGGTCCTCGTAGAGCAGGCGCGCCTCCTCGTAAGGTCCGCGCCGTGAGCCCGCAGCCAGCACCTTCAGCACGAGAATGCGCCGGTCCAGCGTGACGGTCAGCACGTCACCGGACCGCACCGCCTTTGACGCATTGTCGGTCTTGTCGCGGTTGACGCGCACATGGCCCGCCTGGACGAGTTTGGCTGCCAGGCTGCGTGATTTCACGATACGCGCGAAAAAGAGCCACTTGTCGAGACGCTGGGCCGCACCGGGTGTGCCGGGCTGTTCGCCGCTCATGGCTGGCGCGACCGCGTCACTTGCCCATCTTGTCCTTCAGCGCGGCCAGTTTGGCAAAGGGCGAATCCGGATCGATGCGCTGCGGCTTTTCCGGACGCGGCGGGCGGGCTTCCATCGGGGGCTTGCCGCCCTTCGGTCCACCATGGCGTTTTGGCCCCTTGTGGCGCTCGCCGCCCTTGTTGCGGTCACGGCCCTCTGGCTTGTCGCCCTGCCGGTCGCCACCGCCCCGCTGGTGCTGGCCACGGCCCGGCTGGCGCGGACGCCCGCCTTCGGGCCGTCCCTGCCGCCAGATGAGGACCGGCTTGGGCGCCTCGTCCGGCTCGCCGGATGCCGCCCCGCCACCGGAGCCCGCCGCACCTCCGCCAGCCGGTTCACCCGTGGGTGAGGGCGTGCCTTGTGCCGCCGGTTCAACGTCCGGCGCTTCCGCAGCAGGCAGTTCCTTGGAAGCGGTCTCCGCGGCGCCATCTGAACCTTCTCCCGAAGCTTCGGATGCGCCGTCCGCCTGCACGGCTCCGTCGCTGCCATTGCCAGCGGCCTCGCCCACAGCCTGGCCTTGAGCCTCTGCTTGCGGCGCCGCGGCCGCATCAAGTCCGGCCAGATGTGTTTCAACCGCCGCGGCTTCCTTCGGTTCGTGGCGGTAGCCGAGGCCCTTGAGGATTTCTTCCATGTCTTCGGCGGTCGCGCCGAGGATCGACATCATCGCCGGGGTGACGAGGAAAGCGCGCCCGTCATAGCCGCCGTCGGGACGCGGTCCCTGCCCCGGCTGCCATGACAGCGCCGGACGGATCAGGTCTGCCAGCCGCTCCAGGATATCGACGCGCACCGAGCGACGGCCCAGATTGCGGAACCCGGCCAGCCGGTAAAATTCCGGCGCGAAGGCCGGGTCGGTGACCACGGACGTACGGCCCGCAGCCATGGCAGATACAACATCGCCAAAGCCGGGCTTGTCCTTGCCGTCGTTGCCAAGCGCCCAGAGCAGCGTCACAAGCCCGGCGGGCGCCGGTTTCAGAAGGGCCGGAAGGAAGATGTGATAGGCCCCGAAGCGCACGCCGAGGCGGCGCAGCCTGCCGCGTGCATCCTGATCCAGCGACTTCACGTCATCGGCGATGTCGCGGCGGTTCACCACGCCGAGCGCCTCGACAAGTCGGAAGGCGACGCCGCGCGCCATACCCTCCAGCCCTTCGGCCGACTGAAGATCCAGAAGCGGCTTGAGATATTGCTCGACCTGCCAGTGAACGAAGCGTTCGGCCCGCGCCGCCACCTTGTCACGCGCCGGACCGGTCAATTGCTCGTCTGCCAGCAGGATCACCCGCGGCCTCAGCACATCCTCGCCTGCGGCAAGCGTGGCGACCGGCGCGCCCAGCCAGCGCACCATGCCGGAAGCCGTGTCGAGCGCCAGATCGCCATTGGCAGACGCGGCAAATCGTTCCGCGCGCGCATCGAACTCGGCACCGAGCGCCTTTTGGGCAGCAGCGCGGATCGCCTTGGCGTCCTCGCCTTCCGCAGTGCGGTCGGCGGAAAAGCGGAAGCCCTGCAACTCGCCCACATGGTGGCCTTCAACGGTGACGGTTCCGGTCGGGCTGATTTCAGCTTCAAGCATGGTATTTTCTCTCAAGCGCTTCATGAGCACGGAAGTCCTGCGGTCTACGAACCGTTTCGTCAACCGTTCGTGCAGGGCATCCGACAGTCTGTCTTCGGTTTCCCGCGTTTTTTCCTGCCAGTGTGCCGGATCGGCAAGCCAGCCCGGACGGTTGGACACATAGGTCCAGGTGCGGATTTGCGCCACACGGGCCGACAGCGTGTCGATGTCACCGTCGGTCCGGTCGGCGCGCCGCACCTGCTCCGCCATGTAGTCCTCGTCCACATGGCCCCGGCGCACCAGATCGCGGTAGAGCTCACCGATCATGTCGGCATGCTGGGCAGGCGCAATGCGGCGGTAGTCAGGAAGCGCGCAGACATCCCACAGCAGACGCACACGATCATCGCCCTTCGCCATGGCACCAATGTCCGCGTCGCGGGAGAGATAGGCCAGCGCTTGCGCATCGACTGCAGGCAGCGCGCGCACCAGCCCCTCGACGGGTGCGGGCGTCTCGATGGAGCGCGCGAGCGCCTCCACGGAGGAAAAATCGAAAGCTCCGGTGCGCCATTGCAGCACCTTCACAGGATCAAAATCGTGGGCTTCGAGCTTTTCGACAAGCTCCTCGTCAAAGGGATCAACCTGCCCGGTCACCCCGAACGTGCCGTCGCGCGTGTGCCGCCCGGCGCGCCCCGCAATCTGGCCGAGTTCGGCGGGATTGAGGTTGCGGTACTGGAACCCGTCGAACTTGCGCTCCTGCGCAAAGGCCACGTGATCGACATCGAGGTTCAGACCCATGCCGATGGCATCCGTCGCCACCAGGAAATCCACGTCGCCCGACTGGTAGAGCCCGACCTGCGCATTGCGGGTGCGCGGGCTGAGCGCACCGAGCACCACGGCGATGCCGCCACGCTGGCGGCGGATCAACTCGCCGATGGCGTAGACCTCATCGGCCGAAAAAGCGACAATGGCCGACCGGCGCGGCAGGCGCGTGATCTTTTTGGACCCGGCATAAGCCAGATGCGACATGCGTGGCCGGGTGACCACCGAAATCCCGCGCAGCAGCCTTTCCAGCACGCCCCGCATGGTGGCCGAGCCGAGCAGCAGCGTCTCCTCGCGTCCGCGCAAATGCAGGATGCGGTCGGTGAAGATATGGCCGCGTTCGAGGTCCCCGGCGAGCTGCACCTCGTCGATTGCGACGAAGGCGACATTGGTCTGGCGCGGCAGGGCCTCGACCGTACAGACCGAATAGCGCGCGCCGGGCGGCGTGATCTTTTCCTCGCCCGTCACCAGCGCGACATTGGCCGCCCCGACCTTCTCGCAGACCCGGCCATAGACCTCACGCGCCAGCAGGCGCAGCGGCAGGCCGATCATGCCCGACGAATGCGCGATCATGCGTTCGATCGCCAGATGTGTCTTTCCCGTGTTGGTCGGGCCGAGAACGGCGGTCACGCCGCGCCCGGAAAGGACGAGCGGCTGGCCGGTCTCTGGGGCAGGTGTCATGGCACTTCCGGTCTTTCGGGCCACCCGGCATCATCGCCGGGCCGCAGTTCAAAGCATATCAGCGCTCAGACCTGCAAGGGCAAGAGGGCGAATTGACGGCGTGCCACCCTCCCGTACCGGGAACGGGAGTGGAACGAAACGGCGACGAATCGCTGACTCGTAAGGGTTGCATCTTTGTTCCGGTACCGAATCGGAGGTGGAATTCGGAGCAAGCGCAACCGCGATCAACTGGTCGCCTGGCAGCGCGTCCACGTTTCCGGTGTGCCGGGTTTGCCACCGGTGCTGCGGATCAGGACCATTTCCTCGTCCGACAATTGCCGCATCTCGACAATCTGCCCGGCTTCCGGGTCACCTTCCGGCGCCTCATACCGGAACCCGTGCCGCCAATAGCTGCCGATGGTCTCCGCGCCTGAGGGGAGCGTGATCGCCGGTCCGTCGATTGCCAGATGCTGACCGGAAGCCGAACACCAGTCGCCGTCGATCTGATCCGCCTGCGCAGGCAGGGGGAGCGTGGCAACCATCATGACGCCGAACATGAGCCGCGCCGCCGTTCCAGGGCGGGCGAACAAACGCGATGGTCTGATTGGCAGCAGCATGGCCGGATCCGAAGGGAATGTTCCGGCCCAGCTTGCCACAGGCCGCGATGCCCAACAAGCAAGGGGCGGCGCCGTATGCCGGCACCGCCCCCGTCTATCGTGAAACCAGGTCAGAAATCAGCTGAAGAACTGGCCGCCATTGGCCGAGATCGTCGAACCGGTGATGAAGCCGGCATCGTCGGAGGCCAGGAAGACCACGCAGCGCGCGATTTCCTCCGGCTCGCCGAGGCGGCCGACCGGGATCAGCGGAATGATGCGCTCGTTCAGCACCTTTTCGTCAATGGCGCGCACCATGTCGGTGCCGATGTAGCCCGGGCAGACGGCGTTGACCGTGATTCCGCCGCGCGCGCCTTCCTGCGCCAGGGCGCGGGTGAAGCCGATATCGCCCGCCTTGGCGGCCGAGTAGTTGGTCTGACCGGCCTGACCCTTCTGGCCGTTGACCGACGAAATGTTGATGATGCGGCCGAACTTGCGCTCGCGCATGCCGTTCCACACACCGTGCGCCATGTTGAAGACGCCGGTGAGGTTGGTGTTGATGACTTCAGACCACATCTGCGGGGTCATCTTGTGGAACATGCCGTCACGCGTGATGCCCGCATTGTTGACCAGCACATCGACCGGGCCCAGATCGGCCTCGATCTGCTTCAGGCCAGCGGCACAGGCATCGTAATCGGCAACCGACCACTTGTAGGTCTTGATGCCGGTTTCGGCGGTAAACTTGGCCGCAGCCTCGTCATTGCCGGCATAGTTGGCCGCAACCGTGTAACCGGCATTCTTGAGGGCGATGGAAATAGCCGCGCCAATGCCGCGCGAACCACCGGTGACAACTGCAACTCTGCTCATAGGTTTCTCCTCCCTGAGATAGTCAAAAATGGATGGCCAACAGCAAGCGGAAGAGACGAAGAAATGCTCTCCGTCTCCCTCCTTGCCACTTGCTGCTGGCTATTGGCCGTTTCTCACATCAGCTCGAAGCAGGCCGCGATGCCCATGCCGCCGCCGATGCAGAGCGTTGCGAGGCCCTTCTTGGCGTTGCGGCGCTTCATCTCGAAAGCCAGCGTGTTGAAGATGCGGGCGCCCGACGCGCCGACCGGGTGACCGATGGCAATGGCGCCGCCGTTCACGTTGACGATGTCCGGGTTCCAGCCGAGATCCTTGTTGACGGCCAGCGCCTGTGCCGCGAAGGCCTCGTTGGCTTCCACCAGATCGAGATCGTCCACGGTCCAGCCGGCCTTCGCCAGCGCCTTGCGCGATGCCGGGATCGGGCCGGTGCCCATGATCTGCGGATCGACGCCGGCGGTCGCCCAGGAGACGATGCGCAGCATCGGCTGGATGCCGCGGCGCGCCGCTTCCTCTTCCGACATCAGAACGGCAACGGCGGCGCCATCATTGATGCCCGATGCGTTGCCGGCAGTCACGGTGCCTTCCTTGTCGAAGGCGGGACGCAGCTTGCCCAGCTGTTCCGCCGTCACGCCATGCTTGATGAACTCGTCGTCGGAAATGACCACATCGCCCTTGCGGGTCTTCAGCGTGACCGGGATGATCTCGTCCTTGAAGCGGCCGGCCTTCTGGGCAGCTTCGGCCTTGTTCTGCGAACCGGTGGCGAAGACGTCCTGCTCCTCACGGGTGAGCTGCCACTGGCGCGCCACGTTCTCTGCGGTGTTGCCCATGTGGTAGCCGTAGAAGGCATCGGTCAGGCCGTCCTTGAGCATGGTGTCGAGCAGCTTGATGTCGCCCATCTTGGTGCCGTTGCGCATGTGGGCCACGTGCGGCGCCATCGACATGCTTTCCTGTCCGCCCGACACGATGATGTTGGCGTCGCCATTGGCAATCTGCTGCATGCCGAGCGCGATGGAGCGCAGGCCGGAACCGCAGAGCTGGTTCATGCCCCAGGCCGTGGCTTCCGCCGGAATGCCGGCATTGATGGCTGCCTGACGGGCCGGGTTCTGGCCGGCGCCGGCAACGAGGATCTGGCCGAGGATGACCTCATCCACTTCCTTGGCATCCACACCGGCGCGCTCCAGGGCCGCCTTGATCGCGATGGTGCCAAGCTCGTGGGCATGCGTATTTCCGAAGGATCCGTTGAAGGACCCGACCGGAGTGCGCGCCGCGCTGGCGATGACGACGGATTTCGACATTGTTTCTCTCCCTTGAGAAGCTCGATGAAAAATTCGGGCGACAGTGTTTGACCGAAGAAAGCGTGAAGTCAAACAAGACCATTGGCGCACAACCAAGGCCATCTCCTGCCCCCGGGTCAAGGGGCTAAGAATGTTGCGTTGCAGCAGCGCCAATGAGGATGCAGTGCACAAACCATTTGGAATCCACGGCCAAAAGTGCATATGCTGAAAAATCATGCACTGCGGCGGGCGAGTCCCGTTCGCGGTTCGGCCGAATGGGGAGGCAACACATGGCAGAAGGCAAGGACGCCGTGATTATCAAGAAATACGCCAACCGGCGTCTCTACAACACGGGAACGAGCACCTATGTCACGCTTGAAGACCTGTCGGAAATGGTCAAGCGCGGCGAGGAATTCACGGTTCAGGATGCGAAATCCGGTGAGGACATCACCCACACCGTGCTGACGCAAATCATCTTCGAACTGGAGAACCGTACCGGACAGTCCATGTTGCCCGTCTCCTTCCTGCGTCAACTCATCTCCTTCTACGGCGACCAGATGCAGATGATTGTTCCGAGCTATCTGGAACAGTCGATGCTTGCCTTCTCCAAGGAGCAGGAGCGCTTCCGCGAGCAGATGACCCAGGCTTTCGGCAACACACCGATGGCGTCCATGATGGACAATTCCGCGGTCAAGGCGCTGGAAGAGCAGACTCGCCGGAACATGGAGACGTTCCAGAACGCCATGCGGATGTTCTCTCCCTTCTCCGCCATGCAGGGAAAATCATCCGAAGCCACGGAAAAGCCTGCCAAGGAAAAGTCCGCCAAGGATGACTCGCTCGACGATCTGAAGGAACAGATCGCGGCCATGCAGCGCAAGCTCGACCAGATGGGCAAGTAACGGCCGGGCCGCTGACGGACGGGCAACGGCCCGTCCCTTTTCCGTAACGCACGGAACGATCACGCCCTGTCCGCATCGTCGGCCCCGCGTCTGCCTGACCGGAACCGGCGCAAGGGAACCGTCCGGTTCGCCTGTTGCAAGGTCGCGCCGCGCTTCATGCCATCGGCCCGGATTTCAGTCCGGCAGGCCGCACCCGCACGGCGCCTGGCATCTGGGCCCGCGATGCCCTTCACCCCCGTCCGTGACGAATCACAGGCAATTCTCCACGCGTTAGTGGCATCAAGCGGTGCAGGATAATGCAAGGTTCTCCGCCTGCCGTATGCACGCTGGCAAAAGGCGCCGCGCAGGATTTTTTGCGTCCGCAAAATCCTGCACGCAGCAAAAAATGCCGGCGGCACGCAAGGTCTGGTCGAATCAGCGCTGAAGGACGGCCGTCAGTGGAAGGACACGTCGCGCCCTGCCGAGCGGATCGAGACTGAAAATCCGGCGAGCACATCGATCAGCGCGATGATCATGAGCGTGAAAAATATCTGCGTCGCCGCACCGCGCACGAGCAGGAATTCCACCAGATAGGCCACGAAGACGAAGGTGGACAGCAGGTGATCGACCACCGAGGCATTGCTGGTGCGCGTCGATTTCATGATCTCGAAGAACAGAAGCACCAGAGCGCTGAGCACCACCAGGCCGCCCGTGGTCAGCGCAAACTGCCCGCCCGACATCATGGTCATGGCGAACACGATCCCGGAAAACGGATCGCCCGGCACGCCGAACATTCCGGCAAGGCCCAGATTGTAGAGGATGAAGGGAATGACGAGCAGGGGGATCAGGCCGATCACGGGCAGCGCTCCATGTCTGTTGCAGGCCGATGGTGAATCGGCGGGACAGGACCCGTCAACCCCTCAAACGGCACCCGGCACCGACCCGGCCACGAAACAGGGGACCGGCTCCTTGCGGAACCGGTCCCCTGAAAGATCAGACCGGAAAAGGCGTCAGCCTTATTCCTTGGCTTCGAGCACCTGACGGCCGCGATACATGCCGGTCTTCAGATCGACATGATGCGGGCGGCGCAGTTCACCCGAGTTCTTGTCCTCGACATAGGTCGGGTTCTTGAGCGCGTCGGCAGAGCGGCGCATGCCACGCTTGGACGGGCTTACTTTTCGCTTCGGTACAGCCATTCTTCTTACTCCGGTATCACTGACAAGAAGCCGGGTGCCCGCAAACGACAGGGCGGCAATCCGGTTCCTGAATCCTGAAATCCGGCGAGCCTATACACGCACCCGAACCGTTTGACCAGCGCCGCAGCAAAAAAATCGGCGGGTCTTCAGCCCTTCACGCAGTCCGCATAACCGCCCGCCCGCGCCGCCCGGCGCTGGATCAATTGTGCGATGCGGTTCATGCCAGGCGACGGTTTGGACGGGTTGCGCAGTGCCGGATTCGGCAGTGCCGCCGTCAGCAGCGCAGCCTGCCGTGCCGTCAGCCGCGCGGCGCTGCGTCCGAAATGGTGCTGTGCAGCCGCTTCGACACCGTAAATGTTGGGACCAAGCTCAACAATGTTGAGATAGATTTCCATGATCCGCCGTTTCGACAGGATCAGGTCGTAGACCAGCGCATAGGGCGCCTCCAGAAGCTTGCGCACATAGGATCGGCTGGACCAGAGATAGAGGTTCTTGACCGACTGCATGGGAATGGTGGATGCCCCGCGCACGCCCTCGCCATCCAGCGCATCGCTGACCACATCGTTCAGGGCACCCCAGTCGATGCCGTTGTGCCGGCAGAATTGCCCGTCCTCCGACATGATGACCGACTGCGCCATCACCGGCGCAATCTCGTCGAGCCTCACCCATTTGCGGTCATAGCCCTTCAGCGTGGCGAGATCGGCCAGCATCAGCGTTGAGACCGGATGGACCACCGGCACCGCATAGAGCAGCGTGAGCACCACCGGGACCAGCGCAAGACCGCCCAGCGCAAGCGCCAGCCGCCTCAGCCAGGTCTGGCGGGCATTTGGCACTTTCACCTTGCGCTTTGCACCCTTCCGGCTGCGCTGCGCAGGCCTGGCCCGCGCTTCGGCCTTAACGGTGGGAATATCCTTCGTGTCCAAGGGCTGCTCGCATCGCGGTAGCGGCCTTCCGGCCGGATCGGTCTCTCCATAGTGACCGGCAGCGCGCGCGGCAACAAGCCCCCGCAACGGCCAATGCCGTTTCATCACGAACCCTTCTTGACCGCGCGCGCGATTGCGGGCATCGCGTTGCCATGGTCACGCAACAGGACTTCCTCACCTCGCTCAACGCTCACGCCGACGACATCGGCGCCCTGCTCGATGCCTTGCTGTCTGCCGCCCCGCTGGAGGGCGAGATCTGCCGGCCGGACGGGCTGATGATGGCCATGCGCCACGGGGCGCTCAATGGCGGCAAGCGCCTGCGTCCCTGGCTGGTTGTTGAAAGCGCCGCCCTTTTCGGCGCCTCGGGCCCGGCAATCCTGCGCGTCGCGGCAAGTCTCGAATGCATTCATTGCTATTCGCTCGTTCATGACGATCTTCCGGCCATGGATGATGACGATCTTCGCCGCGGCCAGCCCACCGTCCACAAGGCCTTTGATGAGGCGGCCGCCATCCTCGCTGGCGACAGCCTGCTGACCATCGCATTCGACATCCTTGCAGCTGAGGAAACCGTGCTCCCCGCCGACACGCGCGTTGCGCTGGTCACCCGGCTCGCACGGGCCGCGGGCGCTGGCGGCATGGCCGGAGGCCAGGCGCTCGACCTCGCCGCCGAAAGGACGAGCCCTGATGAGCGGGGCATCATTACACTGCAGGCCATGAAGACCGGTGCGCTCATCCGTTATGCCTGCGAAGCGGGTGCCCTCGCCGCTGGTGCCTCACAGGCCGATGTCGAACGGCTGGGAGCCTTCGGTTCGGCGATCGGCCTTGCCTTCCAGCTCGCCGACGACCTGCTCGACCTCACCGCTGGCCAGCACCAGCTCGGCAAGGCCACCGGCAAGGACGCCGCTGCCGGCAAGGCAACGCTGGCGGGCCTGCACGGGCAGGACTGGGCACGCCGCCAGTTGCAGGGTCTCGTGGACGAGGCAGCCGGGCTTCTGGCACCCTATGGCGATCGCGCTTCGATGCTCATCGAAGCTGCCCGCTTCGTGGCTTTGCGCGACCATTGACCTGACAAGCCACGGAACCGGCTCAACCGGCCTGGCTCTGACCAGTCAGGCCGCGGCAAATTTTCCGCCATGGTTTCCAGGTAGTTAAGCCGATTAATCGCACTTTAATATTATCAGGCGAAATCTGAGGGCAAAGACAACCGGAATTTGCCCATGTCGAAAGTCCTCACCCGCGCCTATTTGCGTATCCGCATCATCCTGGCCATGACCCTTGTACTGGCCTGCGTGGCTGTCGGCACCGGATATGTCTACTGGAACACCGAGCAGACCAAGGCTTCGACCCAGTTCAACGTTCTGCTCTCTGATGCGGCCAACGCGACCGAGCAACTGCTCTTCCAGATCGGCCGTCTGGATGCCATGCGCCGCGATCCGCTCGACAAGGTCCGCGCGGCGAATGACGGTCAGGCTGACAGCAAACAGGCGATGGGCGAACTGGGCAGCGCCCTCACCCGCCTCGAGAAGACCTACGCGCTGATCGAGCAGGCCAGCGGCGCCGAAATGGCGATGAATGAGAGCAAGCGCCTGACCCTTGAGGAAAACGGTGCACAATCCGCCCACTCCGCGGATGCCGCCCTCGGCCTCGAAAATCTCACGCTTCCCGCATCGCTGCGCGCGATATGGCAAGGTGATACGACCGGCTTCCGCCTGCGCTCCTCGCTGCTGGAAGTGATCACGCTCGCCAACCGCATTTCGCTCTACCGCGACCTGGAGTCCGATGCCGCAGCGCGCACCTTCCGGCAGGTCAGTCTTCTGGGCGGAAACAAGGTCCGTCCCGGTCTGGCCAATGTCAACCGGATGCTGGGCGTGGAGGTTGTCACAACCCAGTCGACGCTGATGAACGTCATGCTGCTGTCAGGCGCGCTGATGCTTGCTGCCGTGCTGGTGATCGGGCTCACCATCCTTCTGCCGCTCGAAAAGGCGGTGATCTCGGCGCAGGATGCCCTTCACAAGTCGCGCTATGAGGCCGAAGCGGCCCGCGAGTTGGCCCAATCTGCGGACCGTGCGAAGTCGGAGTTTCTGGCGAACATGAGCCACGAGATCCGCACGCCGATGAACGGGGTTCTGGGCATGGCGGAACTTCTGGCCAAGACCTCGCTGGATGCGCGCCAGAAGACGTTCACCGATGTCATCGTCAAGTCGGGCAACGCGCTGCTGACCATCATCAACGACATTCTCGACTTCTCCAAGATCGACGCCGGCCAGCTCGAGCTCGACCCCGCCCCCTTCAAGCTCGGCGAGGCGGTGGAGGATGTCGCCACGCTGGTTTCCACCAAGGTGGCCGAGAAGGACCTCGAACTGATCGTGCGCATCGATCCGCGCCTGCCCGCCTTCGTCTCCGGCGACGTCGGCCGCATCCGCCAGATCGTGACCAACCTGATGGGCAATGCCGTCAAGTTCACCGAGCAGGGCCATGTGCTGGTCGATGTCTCGGGCTCCGTGACCGGCGGCATCGCCCGTGTCACCGTGCGCGTCGAGGATACCGGCATCGGCATTCCCGACGACAAGCTCAAGACCGTCTTCGACAAGTTCGCGCAGGTGGACGGCTCCTCCACCCGCCGCCACGAGGGCACCGGCCTGGGACTGGCCATCGCCTCGCGCCTGGTCGAGCTGATGGGCGGCGAGATGGGTGTGGAATCGCAGTTCGGCCGCGGCTCCACCTTCTGGTTCACCGTGCCGCTGCCGGTTGCCGAGACCGGCTGGGAGCAAAAGCCCGTGCCCGTCGATGTCACCGGCGCCCGCGTGCTGGTGATCGACGACAACCCGGTCAACCGTGCCATCCTGACCGAGCAGCTCGGCTCCTGGCACTTCGAGAGCGCGGCCGCCGAATCCGGCCCCGTCGGCCTCGCCTTTGTCGACAAGGCCTCCGAGATGGGCATCGCCATCGACTGCATCATCCTCGACTACCAGATGCCCGGCATGAACGGCGAGGACGTGCTGGCAGCCCTGCGTGCGCGGCCATCGGGCGCGGACCTGCCGGTCATCATGCTGACCTCCGTCGACCAGGCGGATTTCGGGCGCATGGTGATGGAACACGGCATCGAGGCACACCTGACCAAGCCGGCGCGCTCGTCGCTGCTGCTGGAGACCATCGTGGACGTGCTGCAGAAAGCGCGCAACAAGCCCGCCCCGCGCCCCGCTTCCATGCAGGAACTGGCCGCCATGGCGTCCGGCCAGACCGCCGCACCGGCAGCACCGCCGTCACCCGCAGCGCCCACTGCACCGCGAGCCGTCCGGGACGTTCCCGTGCCGCAGGCCGCCCCGTCACCCGTGCCGCAGCCACAGGTACCGGCCGCCGTGCAGGAGGAGCCGCGACGCACCGAGCGCCGCTTCAACGGGGCCGCACCCGAAAGGCTCGACGTGCTCGTCGCCGAGGACAACGAGGTCAACCAGCTGGTCTTCACGCAGATCCTCAACGGTCTGGGCGTGACCTACCGGATCGTCGGCAACGGAAGGCTGGCCGTCGAGGCCCACCGCCAGCACAGCCCCGCCGTCGTGGTGATGGATGTTTCCATGCCCGAGATGAACGGCATCGAGGCGACCGGGCAATTGCGCCTGACCGACGCGGAACGCGGCACCCACACGCCAGTCATCGGCGTCACCGCCCATGCGCTCAAGGGCGACCGCGAACGCTGCATCAATGCCGGGATGGACGACTACCTCTCCAAACCCGTCTCGCCTGACAAGCTCGCCGACAAGATCACAAAGTGGATGCACGAAGCAAAACGCAACGCTGCCTGAAAACTTGCATGATTATCTCATCAATAAGCTTGAAAAGGTCAATGATTAACAAATTCATATGAAATATGACCATTTTTATCAAAATTTTTACAATGTACGTCTCATTTATAATCCTATGAAAGCGGGGCTACATGGCTAATTTTCTAGAAAACATATCGATTTCCCGAAAAATCATCCTGAGCGTTGGGTTGACACTTGTCGCCCTGCTTGTCCCGTTGATGGCATGGATCATCTATTCTGAACTGACCGAGATAAGGGCGCAAGCCGGGCATCAGGCGGAAACCGCCATCGACATGCTGGAAGCCGTCCACGTCAATTCCATGCTCAACCGCAGCCAGGTTGAGGACAACGACCCCGCCGTCCAGACCCTCAACGGAACCATGGAACAATTTTCCGACCGTTCGCAGGGCGTGAAGCTCTGGCTCGTGATGGGCGAGAAGATCCTGGATTTCCAGCAGAAGTCCGGTCACGACGAGCTCGAAGGGCCACAGGACGATATTGATCGCAAGGCGCTGGAAACAGCCAGCAAGGTGAGCGAGACCAGCGGCACCACCACCCGCGTGACCCGTCCCGTCCTGCTTGGCCAGGGAACGGCCGCCGATCCCAAATGCGCCAGTTGTCACACCGGCCTGATGGGCGTCCAAAAAGACGAGGCCTTTGGCGCCTACAGTGCCGCTGTCGACATGACGGCTTCGCTGGCCGCCTGGAAGTCGCGGGCCATGATCCAGGCCGGTTCCGGCCTGCTGCTGATCCTCAGCATCCTGGGCACCACTGTCGCCATGCTGCACTGGACCGTGGTGAAACCGATCAACCTGCTGGCCGGCACGACGAAAAGCATTGCCAGCGGAGACATGTCCGTTGACATCGCCGGGACCGACCGCCGCGACGTGATTGGCGCGATGGCCCGCGCGCTGAAGGTGTTCCGCCGCAATTCCGAGGAAAACCACCGGCTCGAAATCGAGCGCCTGCGCTCGGTCGAGGTCGCCGAGGCTGCCCAATCTGCGGACCGCGCAAAGTCGGAGTTTCTGGCGAACATGAGCCACGAGATCCGCACGCCGATGAACGGGGTTCTGGGCATGGCGGAGCTTCTGGCCAAGACCTCGCTGGATGCGCGCCAGAAGACGTTCACCGATGTCATCGTCAAGTCGGGCAACGCGCTGCTGACCATCATCAACGACATTCTCGACTTCTCCAAGATCGACGCCGGCCAGCTCGAGCTCGACCCCGCCCCCTTCAAGCTCGGCGAGGCGGTGGAGGATGTCGCCACGCTGGTTTCCACCAAGGTGGCCGAGAAGGACCTCGAACTGATCGTGCGCATCGATCCGCGCCTGCCCGCCTTCGTCTCCGGCGACGTCGGCCGCATCCGCCAGATCGTGACCAACCTGATGGGCAATGCCGTCAAGTTCACCGAGCAGGGCCATGTGCTGGTCGATGTCTCGGGCTCCGTGACCGGCGGCATCGCCCGTGTCACCGTGCGCGTCGAGGATACCGGCATCGGCATTCCCGACGACAAGCTCAAGACCGTCTTCGACAAGTTCGCGCAGGTGGACGGCTCCTCCACCCGCCGCCACGAGGGCACCGGCCTGGGACTGGCCATCGCCTCGCGCCTGGTCGAGCTGATGGGCGGCGAGATGGGTGTGGAATCGCAGTTCGGCCGCGGCTCCACCTTCTGGTTCACCGTGCCGCTGCCGGTTGCCGAGACCGGCTGGGAGCAAAAGCCCGTGCCCGTCGATGTCACCGGCGCCCGCGTGCTGGTGATCGACGACAACCCGGTCAACCGTGCCATCCTGACCGAGCAGCTCGGCTCCTGGCACTTCGAGAGCGCGGCCGCCGAATCCGGCCCCGTCGGCCTCGCCTTTGTCGACAAGGCCTCCGAGATGGGCATCGCCATCGACTGCATCATCCTCGACTACCAGATGCCCGGCATGAACGGCGAGGACGTGCTGGCAGCCCTGCGTGCGCGGCCATCGGGCGCGGACCTGCCGGTCATCATGCTGACCTCCGTCGACCAGGCGGATTTCGGGCGCATGGTGATGGAACACGGCATCGAGGCACACCTGACCAAGCCGGCGCGCTCGTCGCTGCTGCTGGAGACCATCGTGGACGTGCTGCAGAAAGCGCGCAACAAGCCCGCCCCGCGCCCCGCTTCCATGCAGGAACTGGCCGCCATGGCGTCCGGCCAGACCGCCGCACCGGCAGCACCGCCGTCACCCGCAGCGCCCACTGCACCGCGAGCCGTCCGGGACGTTCCCGTGCCGCAGGCCGCCCCGTCACCCGTGCCGCAGCCACAGGTACCGGCCGCCGTGCAGGAGGAGCCGCGACGCACCGAGCGCCGCTTCAACGGGGCCGCACCCGAAAGGCTCGACGTGCTCGTCGCCGAGGACAACGAGGTCAACCAGCTGGTCTTCACGCAGATCCTCAACGGTCTGGGCGTGACCTACCGGATCGTCGGCAACGGAAGGCTGGCCGTCGAGGCCCACCGCCAGCACAGCCCCGCCGTCGTGGTGATGGATGTTTCCATGCCCGAGATGAACGGCATCGAGGCGACCGGGCAATTGCGCCTGACCGACGCGGAACGCGGCACCCACACGCCAGTCATCGGCGTCACCGCCCATGCGCTCAAGGGCGACCGCGAACGCTGCATCAATGCCGGGATGGACGACTACCTCTCCAAACCCGTCTCGCCTGACAAGCTCGCCGACAAGATCACAAAGTGGATGCACGAAGCAAAACGCAATGCGGCGTGAGTTTCAGCGATTGCGCAACACGACACAGGCGCCGCCTGCCTGCTTGAGGGTCGCGCAGATGCGGTCGGCCTCGCCACGGCTGTCAGCTCCGATGCGCACCGCATAGACGCCGCGCCGCCCCATCGGCGAGCGGATGCGGCTGACCACCGGCTCATGGCCCGCAAGCACCTTGGCAAATCGAGACCGCAGCCGCTGCCATTGGCCGACCGCAGCCGAACGGCGGAAATTTCCCGCGACCTGGATGCCCCACGGCTTCAGCCGGATGCGCGCCATCGGCACGGTCGCCGACATGATGACCGGAAGCTTGCGGCAGGCCGCGTCGAAGCCGAGCTTGTCATCCAGCGGCTTGATGACAGCCTGACGCGCCGCATCGGCAAAGGTTTCCGCGGGCTCCCCCAGGATATCGAGCACATAGGCTTCCGTTTCGAGCGGCAGCCAGCCGCCACCGGCAATCCAGCGGCCGAGACGCCCCTCGCCCGCATTGTAGCCGATGGCCGCGCGGCCGAGATTGCCGTAGGCCGCCTTCATCTCAGCCAGATAGGCCGCCGATGCCGGGATGGCCTGTTCCATGGAAAAACTGTCGGCGAGGCCCCGCAATTTTGCCGTGCCGGGCATGAACTGCGCAATGCCCTCGGCTCCGGCCGGGCTGACCGCATTGGGGTCGAACCGGCTTTCCTTCCAGATCAGCCGGGCAAAAAAGGCCCTGGGCAGCCCGTGGCGGTCGGCATTGTTGCGGATGAGGGTGCACACCTTGTCCAGATGCACCGCCTTGTCCGCCAACGCAGCTTGTTTCTGCGGCGGCGCAACCTCGTCCTCTTCGGCTGCAGCAGGAACCGCAAGCGCTGTCAACACCGCCAGTGCAGCCGTCAGGATCGCACTGCGGCACCGCACCGGCCTATTCCGCAGCCGAACTGTGCCGGTGGCCGAACTTGCGCTCGATATAGTCGGCCACCATCACCTGGAACTCTGCCGCGATGTTCGGCCCGCGCAGCGTCGCCGCCTTCTGCCCGTCGATGAAGACGGGAGCAGACGGCGCCTCGCCGGTTCCAGGCAGTGAAATGCCGATATTGGCGTGCTTGCTCTCGCCCGGCCCGTTGACGATGCACCCCATGACAGCCACCGTCAGCGCCTCGACGCCGGGATATTTGTCGCGCCAGACCGGCATGTTGGTCCGGATGTCATCCTGGATCTTCTGCGCCAGCTCCTGGAACACGGTGGACGTGGTCCGCCCGCATCCCGGGCAGGCCGCCACCACCGGCACGAATTGCCGGAAGCCCATGGTCTGGAGCAATTCCTGCCCGACCTGCACCTCGCGCGTGCGGTCTCCGCCCGGCTCCGGTGTCAGCGAGATGCGGATCGTGTCGCCGATGCCCTGTTGCAGCAGGATGCCCATGGCCGCCGACGAGGCGACAATGCCCTTCGATCCCATGCCGGCTTCGGTCAGGCCCAGATGCAGCGCATGGTCCGAGCGCGCGGCCAGCATCGTGTAGACGGCGATCAGGTCCTGCACCTGGCTCACCTTGGCCGACAGGATGATCTTGTCGCGGCCCATGCCCATGGCCTCGGCCAGGTCCGCCGAGAGCAACGCCGATTGCACGATGGCTTCACGCATCACCTCGACGGCGGTCAGCGGTGCGCCCTGCGCATGGTTCTCGTCCATCAGCCGCGTCAGCAGGGCTTGGTCGAGCGAACCCCAGTTGACGCCGATGCGCACCGGCTTGCCGTGCCGCATGGCCGTCTCGATGATCGCGCCGAACTGCTTGTCCTTCTTGTCCTTGAAGCCGACATTGCCGGGATTGATACGATATTTCGCCAGCGCCTCTGCGCAGGCCGGGTGATTGGCCAGCAGCTTGTGGCCGATATAGTGGAAATCGCCGACCAGCGGCACATGCACGCCCAGCCGGTCGAGCCGATCGCGGATATGCGGCACCTGTGCGGCGGCCTCGTCGCGGTCGACCGTGATGCGCACGATCTCCGACCCGGCCCGCGCCAGCGCGGCAACCTGTTTCACCGTGGCATCGGCATCCGCCGTGTCGGTGTTGGTCATGGACTGCACCACGACGGGAGCGCCGCCCCCCACCATCACGCCGCCGACATCGACACCAACGGTCTGCTTGCGCGGGAAGGGCGCGGAGAAATAGGTCGTCATGCTGCGATCATCCATCTGCAATCGGCTTTCGTGTGGCGCGTCCGGGCCCGGCTTGTCAACGGTGTCGCCAAAATCGTGACCGCAGTTTGACAGCCTTTGCCGCCGCCATACGACTTGTATCCCTGTTGCGGCGAGCCGGATAAGATGCTGCTATGCAGCAAAATCATCCAGGAAGGATTCGCACATGAGCGAGACACGCACCGCCGTTATCACCGGCTCAACATCGGGTATCGGGCTGGGCATCGCCCACGCTTTCGCTGCACAGGGTTGCAACATCGTTGTCAATTCTTTTTCCGATACCCAGCAGGACCATGACGTCACCAGGGAAATTGCAGACAGCCATGGCGTCAAGGCACTCTATGTGCAGGCCGACATGTCGAAGCCGGATCAGTGCCGGGCACTGGTTGAAAAGGCTGCGGCGCAATTCGGCACGGTGGATATCCTCGTCAACAATGCCGGGATCCAGCATGTTGCCAAGATCGAGGAGTTCCCGATCGAGAAATGGGACGCCATTCTGGCGATCAACCTGTCGTCAGCCTTCCACACCATTGCAGCTGCCATGCCATTGATGAAAAAGGCCGGGCGCGGGCGCATCATCAATGTCGCCTCGGCACACGGGCTGACAGCCTCGCCCTACAAGTCGGCCTATATTGCCGCCAAGCACGGCGTTGTCGGGCTGACGAAGACCGTGGCGCTGGAAATGGCGGAGGCCAAGCTGGCCGCAACCTGCAACGCGATTTGCCCCGGCTATGTGCTGACCCCACTGGTCGAAGGCCAGATCGCCGACCAGATGAAGACCCACCGCATGAGCCGTGAAGAAGTGCTCGACAAGGTGATGCTGACCCGTCAGCCAACCCGCGAATTTGCCACCGTGGACCAGATCGGCGCTACTGCGGTGTTCCTTGCCTCCGATGCCGCCGCGCAGATCACCGGTACGACGATTTCCGTCGATGGCGGCTGGACGGCGCTGTAACGGGCGCGCCCGGAAGCGCAAGGAAACCCGCCATGGCTGCAAACGGCACACCTGAAGCAAGACCCGTAAACCTCGCCCTGCAGGGCGGCGGCTCGCATGGTGCCTTCACCTGGGGTGTGCTGGACCGCCTGCTGGAAGACGGCAGGCTGGAGTTCCCGGCCATTTCCGGCACCTCCGCCGGAGCCATGAACGCGGTCGCCCTGGCGGACGGCTGGGCGCGCGGCGGCCGTGACGGCGCACGCGAAAAGCTGCAGGATTTCTGGCGCGCCGTCGGTCTGAAAGGACGCTTTTCGCCGATCCAGCGCACACCGCTCGACATGCTGCTTGGCAACTGGTCGGTGGCCAACAACCCGGCCTACCTGTGGCTGGAATTCCTGTCGCGCACCATTTCCCCCTCCATGGCCAATCCGCTCGGCATCAACCCCCTGCGCGATGTGGTGGAAGCCGAGATCGACTTTGAGCGGGTGCGCGGCTGCAGGGCGCTGGAGCTGTTCATCTCGGCGACAAATGTCGAAACCGGAAAGTTGACCGTCTTCGATCATCGTCAGCTCGATATTGACCACGTCATGGCCTCCGCCTGCCTGCCCACCATCTTTCCCGCCGTGGAAATTGACGGGGTGCCCTATTGGGACGGCGGCTATGGTGGCAATCCGGCGCTCTATCCGTTCTTCTATGCCAATGGTGTGGAGGATGTGTTGCTGGTGCAGATCAACCCCATCCTGCGTCCGGGCGCGCCGGCAACGGCCCGCGAAATCCAGAACCGCATTGACGAGATCACCTTCAACGCGGCGCTGCTACGCGAGTTGCGCGCCATCGCCTTCGTCAAGAAGCTGCTGGAAAATGGCAATGTCGATCATCGCCAGTACCGGGATATCCGCATGCACCGCATCGATGCCGATGAGGCCCTGGCGGGTCTGTCGGCCGATTCCAAGGTGTCGGCGGAATGGGAATTCCTGAAATACCTGCGCGATCTTGGCCGCGCCGCGGCTGAGGACTGGCTGGAGGAAGGCGCTGCCAATGTCGGCCACAAGCCCGGCATCGACCTGTCCGATGAGCTTGAGGCCGGCATGGAACCGGCGGGCCGCCGCACACTCGGACGCCGGGTGCGCGACTTCTTGGCCGGTCACCGCCGCCCGCGCACCTGACCGGTCCGTTCAGCCAATCGCCGCAAATTGCAGGTCGAGGAAACGCTCCAGCGCAGCACGGCGCGCGTCGGGATCCACAAGCCGGGACTTCATGCCTTCCACAAAATCGGAGAGCTGCTCGGCCAGAACGGCACCGCTGAAGGGTTCCGGCACCCCCGCTTCCTCGTAGACCGGGGCGAGCAGCACCTGTTTGCGCTGACGCCACTCGGCCATCCATCCGGGCGGCATGCCCGTGCTCATCGATATGAGCTCGGCACCGTGTGGCGTCGCCTCCATCTGCGCCATCATGTCCAGCACGCCTTCGCCCATGGCAGCCGCAATCCGGGCACGAGAAGAACCCGGCTGTTCGAGCACCTGCGCCATGACGGCCAGTGACTTTTCGCGCATGGCCGTCGCACCGGCTTCATAGATCTGCTGCTTGTTGCGAAAGAACTGGTAGAGCGCGGGCCGCGACATGCCGGCCGACTGCGCAATGTCATCCATCGTCACGCGCGCAAATCCGTAGGCCATGAAACGGCCGAGCGCAGCAGTCACGATCAGGGCGCTGCGGCTGTCTGAGGCCGGTGCGAGCATCTGGTTCATGAACATCATGTTAGCCCGCCCGGTCCGCCTTGACAATCTGACATTTTGACGAATATTGTCAGAACGTAATTCTTTAGGCCATGTTCTTGGGCATGGCGGGAGGCAAGCATGCAACTGACCGTGAACGGCAAGCTCCATGAGCTGGATGTCGAGCCTGACATGCCGCTGCTCTGGGTGCTGCGCGACGAGCTCGACATGACCGGCACGAAATACGGCTGCGGCATTGCGGCCTGCGGGGCCTGCACCGTTCACATCGATGGCGTCGCCACCCGCTCCTGCCAGACCGCTGCCGGCGACGTGGAAGGCGAAGTGACCACCATTGAAGGTCTCGGAAATCCGCAGGCGCTTCACGCTGTGCAGGCCGCATGGATCGCCCATCAGGTTGCCCAATGCGGCTATTGCCAGTCCGGTCAGATCATGACCGCCGCCGCCTTCCTGTCGGAAAATCCCGACCCGACCGATGCGGATATCGATGAAGCCATGGCCGGAAACCTCTGCCGCTGCGGCACCTATCCGCGCATCCGTGAGGCCGTGAAGACGGCGGCCGCAAAGCTCCGGGAGGCCTGAATGGGACGCGCAGCCAAAATCGCCCGTCGCACCTTCCTGATCGGTACCGTCGCCGTGGCCGGTGGCGTCGCCTTCGGCACATGGCGATACAAGACGCCCTATGACAACCCGCTGCTGGACTGCCTTGGCGAGGGCGAAGCGGCCCTCACGCCCTATGTGAAGATCGATGCCGGCGGCGTGACGCTGATCACGCCCCGCGCCGACAAGGGCCAGGGCACCTACCATGTGCAGGCCGCGCTGATCGCCGAGGAACTGGACATTGATCTCGATCGGATCAGGGTCGATCCCGGCCCGCCCTCGAAGGCCTATTGGAACACCGCAGTGGCCGATGAATTCGCCCAGTTCTTCATTCCCGCCGCCGGCGTCGCACAGAATGCCCTAACCGCAGGTTTGGACACCGGCGTGAAAATTCTGGGCCTTCAACTGACCGGCGGATCCAGCACCGTGCCCGACCAGTTCGAGAAGCTGCGCATGGCTGGCGCCGTGGCCCGCGAGACACTGAAGGCTGCAGCTGCAAAGCAGTCCGGTGTGCCGGTAGCACAGTTGAAAACCGCCAACGGTGCGGTGCAGTTGCCCGACGGATCGGAACTGACCTATGTCGCGCTGGCGCCCGTCGCCGCCGCCATCGAACCGGTCAACCATGTCACCCTGCGCGACCCTTCAACGTGGCGGCTGCTTGGCAAGCCGATGCAACGCATCGATATGGTAGCCAAATGCACCGGCACGCAGGCCTACGGCATCGATGCTCACGTCGACGGCATGGTTCACGCCGCCATCCTGCTGAACCCGGCACTGGGCGGTGCGCGCGAAAGTTTCGATGGCAGCGAGGCCTTGACGATGCGCGGCGTGAAAGCCGTGCTTCCTGTCACCGGCGGCGTGGCCGTCGTGGCCGACAACACCTGGCGCGCCTTTCAGGCGGTGCAAGCGGTCAAGGCGGAATGGGGCAAGGCGCCCTTCCCCGCTTCGATGGAGGAACATTGGCAGGCCCTGTCCGGTTCCTTCGTCGACGGCAGGCGGAACAGCCGCAATCGTGACGACGGAAATGTGGAGACGGCGCTAGCCGGAACCGCACCCGTCGAGGCAGAATACCGCGCGCCCTATCTGGCTCATGCGCCTTTGGAGCCGGTCAATGCCATCGTCCGCGTCAACAACGACAGCACGGTCGATGTCTGGGCCGGCACACAGATTCCCCGCTTCGTCCAGACCAACGTCGCCCGCATTGCAGGCGTTGATGCGGACAAGGTACGCGTCCATGTGCTGATGATGGGTGGCAGCTTCGGCCACCGGCTGGAGGACGAGGCGGTCCGCCGCGCGGCCGAGATCGCGGTGCAGATGAAGGGCACCCCGGTCAAGCTCACCTATTCGCGCGAGCAGGACATGACCCATGAATTCCCGCGCCAGATCGCCATGGCACGCGTTCGCGGCGCGGTGAAGGACGGCAAGGTCGACGCGTTTGACCTTTCCATCGCCATGCCGGCAATCCTGCCGTCGCAATTTGGCCGCCAGGGACTTCCGGTGGCGGGACCGGACGGCGAGATCGTCGCTGGCGCCTGGAACCAGCCCTTCGCCATTCCCAACATGCGCGTGACCGGCTACCGCGTTCCGGAGCTCGTGCCCGTCAGTTCATGGCGCTCGGTCGGCGCCTCCTCCAACGGGTTTTTCTTCAACGCGGCGCTGGATGAACTGATCGAGGCGGCCGGCGCCGACCCGATGGAAGAGCGCCTGCGCCTGTGCAACGATCCCCTCGCCCGCAAGGTGCTGGAAGCCGTAGCGGAAATGTCCGGCTGGACCGGCGCGAGGCCGGCGCCGGGAACGGGCCGCGGTGTTGCCTTCACCAAGTCCTTTGGCGTCCATTGCGCCGAGGTGGTAGAGGTTTCCGGAACCGCTGACGGCATCCGCATCGGCAAGGTCTGGGTTGCTGCCGAAGTGGGACGTGTCCTCGATCCGGTGAACTTCGACAATCAGGTGAAGGGTGGTGTCATCTTTGGCTTGGGCCACGCGATGAATTGCGAGCTCACCTATCGCGATGGCATGGCCGAACAATCCAATTTCGACAGCTACGAAGGCATGCGCTTCAACCAGTGCCCGGTGATCGAAGTGCGCGGGCTGGAGAATGGCAGCAAGGTCCTTGGTATCGGCGAGCCGCCCGTGCCGCCGGCGGCCCCCGCCCTTGCCGGGGCCATCTTCGCGGCAACGGGCAAGCGCCTGCGCGAGATGCCGTTCAGCAAGGCGGTGACGTTCGCTTGACGGCACCGGCCGCACCCGTCAGCCGCGCTGCTGACACCTTGTGTCAGCAATGAGGCTGCACGGCGCCGTTGCGGTTTTGCAACAGCGATAGCCATGCTAGAACGGGCGCCTTGCAACTGCTGCGGCAAGACGCCACATCAAGGGCACATTTCGGCCGGAAAGCTTCCGGCACGCTGCAACCGGACCGGACCCATGTCAAAATTCAGGTTTCACAAGATCGCGGCGATTGCCGTTCTCGCCGCTTCGGCAGCATGGGTCGTCACAGGTGAATTCTCCTCCGTCGGCAGCGCAGCCATCGGCGAGGAAAAGGCTGCCAAGCCGGAAGGCACGCCCGCACCGGCCGCCGTTGCAACCCTGAAGACTGTCGCAGTGGTCAACCCGCCGTTCATCGGCCACGCCCGTGCCATCCGCGTGTCCGGCCTCACCAAGGCCGACAAGTCCGCGACGCTCGCAGTGCGCACCGGCGGCATCATCGCCTCGCTCCCCGTCAAGCAAGGCCAGCGCATCGACGAGGGCGATCTCGTCCTGTCGCTGGAAGCCGAGGGCAAGGGCGCCGCCGTTGAAAGCGCGCGCGCGGTCCTGGCCCAGCGCGAGAAGGAATATGAAGCCGCCGACCGGCTGGCAAAGCGCGGCAGCCTGCCAAAGCTCCAGCTCGACACCGCGCGCTCCGCGCTTGCAGCCGCGCGATCCGCCCTGGAAAAGTCGGAGGCCGATCTCGGCCAGGTGGAAGTGCGAGCGCCCTTCTCCGGCATCATCGACACGGTGACAGTCGAGCAGGGAAGCGCCGTCCAGCAGGGTACGCCCGTGGCCACGCTGCTCCAGCTTGATCCGGTGATTGCGTCGGGCGAAGTGTCCGAGCGCGACCTTGCCCATATCGCCATCGGCGGCAAGGCGCAGGTGCGCCTGATTTCCGGCCGCGAGGTGGAAGGCCGCATCCATTATATTTCCCGGCAGGCAAGTGCCGCGACCCGCACCTTCCCCGTTGAGGTGGAAGTCGCCAATCCTGACGCCGCGATTCCCGCCGGCATGACCGCCGAGATCACGCTCACCACCGATCCGGTTCAGGCTGTCATGCTGCCGCGCTCGGTGGTCACGCTCTCGCGGGACGGTGACCTCGGTATCCGCATCGCCAAGCCGGATGACACGGTGGACTTCGTGCCCATCGACCTGATTGACGACACGCCGCAAGGCCTCGTGCTGGGCGGCGTTCCGCAGGATGCCCGCATCATCGTGGCAGGCCAGGACCTTGTGACTGAAGGCGAGAAGGTGAACGCCGTGACCGCCGACGAGGCGACGCTGCGCCGCCTGGCCGGTGAACTGGCCAAATAGCCATGGGTATCGTTTCCTACGCCATCCGCAATGCGCGGCTGACCATCTCGATCCTGCTCTTCTTCCTCGTGGCGGGCGCCCTGTCCTATATCGCCATTCCCAAGGAAGCTGAGCCGGACATCCAGATCCCGATCATCTACGTGTCGATGACCTATCAGGGCATTTCGCCCGAAGACAGCGAACGCCTGCTGTTGCGCCCGGTCGAGACACGGCTGAAATCCATCACCGGCATCAAGGAAATGCGCTCCACCGCCTATCAGGGTGGCGGCAACGTGATCGTGGAATTCCAGGCCGGCGCCGATCTCGACAAGGCGCTCGATGATGTGCGCAACAAGGTGTCGGACGCCAAGCGCGACCTGCCATCGGGCGCCGACGAACCGACCGTCAACGAGGTCAACATCTCGGAATTCCCGGTCCTCGTCGTCACCCTGTCGGGCGACGTGCCGGAGCGCGCGCTGACGGCGGCCGCCCGTGAACTGCGTGACCGCATCGAGGAAGTCTCCGGCGTGCTGGACGCCGCCCTGCGCGGTGCGCGCGACGATCTCGTCGAAGTCATCATCGACCCGGTGAAGCTCTCATCCTACGGCCTGCGCCTCGACCAGTTGATTGCCGGGGTCAACGCCAACAATTCGCTCGTGGCCGCAGGCCAGTTGCAGGGGCAGGAAGGCCGCTTCGCCATCAAGGTGCCCTCGCTCATCGAGACCGTCGAGGACGTCGCCAACCTGCCCGTCGTGGCCGGACCCAATGCCGTTGTGCGCGCCCGCGATCTTGCCACCATCCGCTCGACCTTCAAGGATGCCGAAACGATCACGAGGCTGGACGGAAAGCCGGCCATCGCCATCGAGGTGTCGAAACGCACCGGAGCCAATCTGGTCGAAACCGTCGACAAGGTGAAGGCCGTCGCCACCGAGTTCCAGAAGCTGCTTCCACCTGGCGCGCAAATCGCCTTCAGCCAGGACAAATCCACCACCATCCGCCAGATGCTGGGCGACCTTCAGAACTCGGTGCTGACAGCGGTAATCCTCGTCTTCATCGTCATCCTTTATGCGCTGTCGGGCCGCGCCTCGCTGCTGATCGGCCTCGCCATCCCGGCCTCATTTCTGATGGGCATTCTTGGCCTGTCGCTGGCCGGCATGACGATCAACATCGTCGTCCTCTTCTCGCTCATCCTTGCTGTCGGCATGCTGGTGGATGACGCCATCATCGTCACCGAGTTTGCCGAGCGGCGCATGAGCGAGGGCATGGCCAAGGATGAGGCTTTCGCAATGGCTGCCCATCGCATGGCCGGCCCCGTCATCGCCGCCACCATGACCCGCGTTGCCGCCTTCTCACCGCTCCTGTTCTGGCCGGGCATCGTCGGCGAATTCATGAAGTACATGCCGATCACGCTGATCGCGACACTGTCGGCCTCCATGGCCTATGCGCTGATCTTTACGCCGGCCCTCGGCTCGCTGATCGCCAAGCCCACCGTCGAGGAGGGGCCGGGCAAGGACGGCCTCTACATGTGGATCGTGAACAAGGCGATCCGCCATCCCTTTCTTGTGATGACGGCGGCCATTGGCCTGCTGTTCGCGGTCCCGGTCGCCTACGGCCAGATGGGGAAGGGTGTGGAATTCTTCCCGAATGTCGAGCCGGAATACGGCCTGCTCTATGTCCATGCGCGCGGCAATCTCTCCCTTGATGAACAGGATGCCGTCACGCGCCAGGCCGAAAGCCGTATCCTTGGCTGGCCCGGTGTCAAGACCGTCTACACCCGAGTCGGCAAGGTGCAGGGCGGCGGCGGAGCGCAGGTTGCCGAGGACGTGGTTGGCGTCATCCAGTACGAATTCGTCGACTGGCGCGAGCGCAAGGATGCCAACGCCATCCTCGCAGACCTGCGCGAGGCGATGAAGGGCATACCCGGCGCCGAGATCGAGGTGTCGGTGCCGCAGGCAGGCCCGCCCACCGGCAAGGCCATCCAGGTGCGCCTCTCGGCCGCCGATCCGGACGGGCTGAACGATGTGGCCGCAAATGTCGCCGCCATGCTGCGCGCCGTGCCGGACGTGATCGACATTTCCGACGGTCTGCCCTCGCCCGGCATCGACTGGGAGCTGAAGGTGGACCGCACCCGGGCAGCCCAATACGGTATCGGACCGGCTTCGGTCGGCACCGTGGTGCAGCTCGTCACCACCGGCCTGAAGCTGTCCGATTACCGCCCCGCCGGGGCCGACGACGCCGTGGACATCCGTCTGCGCCTGCCGGAAGACCGCCGCACATTGGCCATGCTGGACGAGTTGCGCGTGGAAACGGCGCAGGGCTCGGTGCCGATCTCCAACTTCGTCACCCGCGAGGCCGCACAGCGCACCGGCATCCTCAACCGCATCGACGGGTCGCGCACCGTGACCGTGCAGGCCGGCATCCGCGAAGGCGTGCAGGCCGATGGCGTGCGCCAGAAGGTGATCGACGGCATCAGCGCCATGAACCTCGATGCCAAGGGCATCCGCTGGAAGCTCGCCGGCGAGGACGAGGAGCAGAAGGCCGCAGGCGAGTTCCTCTCTAAGGCCTTTGCTGCCGCCATGTTCCTGATCTTCGTGGTGCTGCTCGCCCAGTTCAACAAGTTCCTGTCGGTCGGCCTCGTGCTGACGGCAGTGGTCATGTCCACCATCGGCGTGTTCCTTGGCCTGATGATCATGGGTCAGCCCTTTGGCGTGGTCATGTCGGGCATCGGCATCATCGCGCTCGCCGGTGTCGTCGTGAACAACAACATCGTGCTCATCGACACCTACGACCATCTGCGCTCCGAAGGCTGGGACAAGGTGGACGCCATCCTCCAGACCTGCCGCGAGCGCGCGCGGCCCGTGGTGCTGACTGCCGTGACCGCCATCCTCGGCGTGCTGCCCATTGCCTTCGGCTGGAATCTGGAGCTGATGAACCACGAGACGACCATCGGAGCGCCTTCCACCCAATGGTGGATCTCGCTCTCCTCGGCCATCGTCTTCGGCCTCGCCTTCTCTACCGTTCTTACGCTGATCGTCACGCCCTCCATGCTGATGATCGTGACCCGGTCGAAGGACAGCAAGGTTTCCCGCTTCCTCGCCCGCCTGCGCCGCAGGCCGCAAGCGAAGGCAGACAAGACGGTTCCGCAGCCCGGCGAATAGGCTGCGGAACGTTCCGTCTCATGGACTGGTCCGGGCCGTCACGCGGCCTGCCGTTTTTCCGCCGCAGGTGCGATGCTGTCATCAAGCCGGAGATCGGCGAGCGCCTGACGGATCGCCTCCACAGGCGGTGTCACCGCTGAAGTGCCAATGAGGGCATCCAGCTTGTGCCCGTCCAGCGAATGGGCCGTGTCCCACAGATAGCGCATCTTCACGACTTCGCGCAGGACCGGCGACAACAGCCCGATCAGGCTCATCATCGTCCACGGTGCGCCGCCCCGCCTGAGCTTGCGGCCGGTCGCCTTTTCAGTTGCCGCCAGCATCTCGTCGCCCGTCAGCGTATGACCCGCGAAGTGGAAGCGCTCGAAGGCACCGAGCTCGCCGCGCTTCTCGGCCACAGCCGCGAAGGCGCGACCGAGATCTGGCAGGTAGGCAAAGGCATGCGGCAGGTTCCAGGCACCCGGCCAGGTGAACTTGCCCTTGCGCAGGTCCTTGCAGATCATCAGGTCCAGCCAGGTCTCCGGCTTCGGCCCGCCGTAGAAATCGCCTGCCCGGAGGATAATGACCTGAACGCCGTCCTCGCGCGTCGCTTGTTCGAGCCGCTGTTCCATGGCGATACGGATGGCGGCCTTTTCCGTCGATGCGATCTGCGGCGCGTCCTCGGAAACGTTCGTGCCGATCTCCCGGCCGAAATTGTAGACATTGCCAGGGATCATCAGCGTTGCGCCCGTCGCCTTGGCAGCCGCGATAGCGTTTTCGATCATCGGAAGCACCGTCGTCGCCCATTTGTCATAGGGTGGGTTGGCTGCGTGCAGGATGACATCGGACCCTGCGCAGGCTGCGGTCAGCCCGTCGCGGTCAGACGCGCTGGCTTCAACCGGCATCACGCCCGCGGCCATTTCCCTGGTCTTTACGCCGCGCCCGATGCCGCGCACCGCCCAGCCGGCTTCCAGAAAGCCTTGAGAAGCGGCATGGCCGACCCGGCCGGCAGCTCCGATGATGGTGATCGTGGACATGTCATTCTCCTGTGCTTGACTGTAGGCTCGGAGGATGCTCCATCTGAATATGAATGAAAATTCCAAGACTTTGGATGATTGCTATTTGGAAATGAATGGATGCAGGAGTTTGACTGGAACCTCGTGAAGGGCTTTCTGGCGGTTGCCGAAACTGGCAGCCTGTCCGCCGCCGCGCGCAAGCTTGCTGCTTCGCAGCCGACACTCGGCCGCCACATCAGCGAGCTGGAAGCCGCGCTCGGCGTCACCCTGTTTGAGCGACTGCCCCGGGGCATGGCACTGACCGAGGCTGGAACCGCCCTGCTGGAGCATGCAGGCGCCATGCAGGCCGGCAGCGCGGCGCTTTCGCTCGCAGCAACCGGCCGCTCGGCGGCCATTGAAGGCACCTTACGCATCACTGCGAGCCAGATGGTGGCGCACTTCCTGCTGCCGCCGGTCCTTGCACGCCTTCACCGGGAAGAGCCCGGCCTTCATCTGGAAATCGTCAGTTCCAATACAGTCGAAAACCTGCTGGCCCGCGACGCCGACATTGCCATCCGCATGACCGCGCCGCAGCAGGCCGAACTTGTGGCGCGCAAGATCACCGATGTTGCGGTCGGCCTGTTCGCCGCCCCCGCCTATCTCGACCGGCGTGGCACCCCGCAGGCTCTGGAAGACCTGCTGCTCCATGACTTTGTCGGCTATGACCGGGACACCCAGATGTTGCGCGGTTTCGCCGCCGTGGGCCATCCGGTGACGCGTGATTTCTTCCCTTTGCGCACCGACGATCAGGTGCTGAACTGGCGGCTTGTGGAGCAGGGCGCAGGCCTCGGCTTCACGCAGGTCCTCGTCGGGCTGTCCTCGCCCCATGTCGTGCCTGTCCTGCCGGACCTGCCGTTGCCCGCACTGCCCATGTATCTGGCCGCCCACCGCGAATTGCGCAATTCCGCGCGCATTCGCCGTGTCTTCGATTTCCTGGCCGAAGAGCTGGCGCGCCTTCCGCTCGACGCGCGCGCCGGGACCTGAATCAACCTTCGGCCATGGCTTGCAGCAGGGCCATCAGCCGGGTGGCCTCGGCGGCAGCCAGTTCGCCATCCCCGGACAGGATGGCGTCAATCAGGTCGACATGATGCTCGGCCGCCTCCGCGAGGCTGTCCGAACCGGCATTGGCAAACCAGTAGCGCCGCGAATGGGTTTGCAGCGGGGCCGCAAGCCGTGCGGCATAGGGATTGCCTGCGGCCCGCGCCAGCACCGTGTCGAAAGCCTTGTCGGCAGAAAGGAAGGCGCGCGTGTCCCCGGCCTCCATCGCCTCGCCCATGGCCTGCGCGACCGCCGCCATGTCACCGGCCATCGGTTGCGACACCGCCTTTGCGGCACCGCGCGCCATCACAGCCTCCACGCCGCGCCGCGCCTCGATGATCTTCAGCCAGTCGCCATCGACCAGCGGCGCGATTTCCAGCCCCGAGCGCGGACGCACCGTCAGCAGCCCCTCCCAGGCGAGGCGCTGCACCGCCTCGCGCAGCGGGGTGCGCCCCATGCCCGTGCGCGCGATGAGCGCCGCCTCGGTGATCCGCATGCCCGGCGCCAGGTCCAGCGTGACGATCTGCTGTTCCAGCAGCAGGTAAGCCTGTTCGGCCAAGCTTGCCGATGCGCTTTCACCTGCGATTCCACCCGCCATGCCGCCCGCTTCTCGATCACTCTCCGTCATCTGATATATCAACCCTTGCCGTAGTCGCTCCGTACTGATATATCAGAACTCCGAACGAAGGAGAACAGCCATGTGGAAAGGTGTCTTTCCGGCCGTCACCACCAAGTTTGACGAGGTTGGTGATCTCGACCACGCCGAAATGGAGCGCTGCTTCGCGCTGATGATGGATGCCGGTTGCGACGGCATGATCATCGGTGGCTCACTGGGTGAAGGTCCGATGCTGTCGCCGGAAGAAAAGGTCGCGGTGCTCGCCACGGCACGCGGCGTTGCGGGCGGCAAGCCGGTGCTGATGACCGTCAATGAGGCAGGAACCCGCGAGGCTTGCGCCCGTGCCCGCGAAGCCGCAGAGGCGGGTGCAGACGGCATCATGCTCGTGCCCTCCATGGTCTACCATGCCACGCCGAAGGAAGCCGTCGCCTCCATGTCGATGGTGGCAAAGGCCGGCGGCCTGCCCGTGATGATCTATTCCAACCGTGTCGCCTACCGCGTGGATGTGACCGTGGACATGATGACCGAACTGGCTGCCAATCCGCTTTTCGTCGCAGTCAAGGAAAGCTCCGACGACATCCGCCGGTCCACCGAGATCATCTCCGCCCTGGGCAGCCGCTACGACCTCTTTACCGGCATCGACAATCTCGCCTACGAGGCACTGGCCATGGGCGCAACGGGCTGGGTGGCCGGTCTGGTGACCGCCTTCCCGCGCGAGACCGTTGCCATCTATCAACTCATGCAACAAGGCCGGCAGGCCGAGGCGCTGTCCATCTACCGCTGGTTCCGCCCACTACTGGACCTCGACGTCTCCACCTTCCTCGTCCAGAACCTGAAACTGGCCGAGGTCCATGCGATCGGCTCCAATGACCGCGTGCGGATGCCGCGCATGCCGCTGGAGGGCGAACGCCGGGCCGCCGTCGAGGCCACCATCCGCGCAGCGCTTGCCACGCGGCCGAGCTTGCCCCAATTCTGAAGCTGACCAAAGGGCCGGGAAAGGACCGGAGCGATGGAGGAACGCGCGGACGCCGTGATCGTGGGGGCCGGTATTGTCGGCATCGCCACCGCTGCGCTGCTTGCCGGGCAGGGGCTCTCTGTCACCGTCATCGACCGCAAAGGTATTTGCGAGGAAACCAGTTCCGGCAACGCCGCCGCGCTCGCTTTCCAGGAAGTGCTTCCGCTGGCCCACAAAGGCATGTGGAAGAAAGTGCCGTTCTGGCTGACCGACCCGCTCGGCCCCCTGTCAATCCCGCCCGCCTATCTGCCGCGTCTCGCCCCCTGGCTTCTGCGCTTCCTGCGGGCAGGTAGTCCAGCCCGGCTCAGCACAGCCGTTGCTGCCCAGTCCAGCCTGATGCGGCTTGCGGAAAGCGAATGGACAGGTTTGGCAGACCGCGCGGGCATCGCCGCCATGATCCGCCACGACGGCTGCCTCGAACTCTACGACTCGGCGCGTTCCTTCGAAGCCGCCCGGAAGGGCTACGCCTTGCGCCAACAGCACGGATTCGAGGTGCAATTTCCCGGCCGCGACGAGCTGGAGGCGCTTCAGCCGGGCCTGTCGCCCCATTTCGCCGCCGCCGCCTTCCTGCCCGGCTGGAAGACGGTCGATGATCCGAAGCTGTTCGGGTTGGCAGTCTGGGAACACGCGGCATCACGTGGCGCGCGCTTCCGCCGCGCAACCGTCACCGGCATCGGCGAAGCCGGAGGTTTCCCTGCCGTCTTGCTGGACGACGGGGCGCAATTGGCGGCCGGTCATGTGGTTATCGCTGCCGGCGCCTGGTCCCACCGGCTGGCTGCGCAGGCAGGCGACAGCATCCCGCTCGAAACCGAACGCGGCTACAACACCACGCTGCCCGCAACGGCCTTCCCGCTGAAACGGCAGGTCTTCTTCACCGATCACGGCTTTGTCGCCACACCCCTTTCCAC
The DNA here is from genome assembly GCA_020637755.1 of Brucellaceae bacterium. Taxonomy (GTDB): domain Bacteria; phylum Pseudomonadota; class Alphaproteobacteria; order Rhizobiales; family Rhizobiaceae; genus Zhengella. The sequence goes on from JACKJW010000009.1 coordinate 69,376, forward strand.
GGGCTTGCGCATCGGTGGCGCGGTCGAACTCGGCGGCCTCGACCGCCCGCCCAACCATGCCCGCAGCAAGGCCATGCTGAAAAAGGCTTCCCGCTTCCTGCCCGGCCTCGACACGGCGGGCGGCCGGGAATGGATGGGCTACCGGCCGTCCACCCCGGATTCCCTGCCGGTCATCGGCCGGTCGCGCAACAGCCACCGCATCATCCACGCCTTCGGCCACGGCCATCTGGGCCTCACACAGGCCGCTGCGACAGGGCGCCTTGTCGCCGGGATCGTGTCGGACCAGCCCCCTCCCATCGACGTCGCCCCCTTCAGCCCGCAAAGGTTTTGAGCCATGGCCCGCCATTCCTTCTTCTGCATCGACGGCCACACCTGCGGAAATCCGGTCCGCCTTGTCGCCGGCGGCGGGCCGTTGCTCAATGGAAGCTCCATGATGGAGCGCCGCGCCGACTTTCTCGCCCACCATGACTGGATCCGCACCGGCCTGATGTTCGAGCCGCGCGGCCATGACATGATGTCGGGTTCGATCCTCTACCCCCCGACGCGTCCCGATTGCGATGTTGGCGTGCTCTACATCGAGACCTCCGGCTGCCTGCCCATGTGTGGCCACGGAACGATCGGCACGGTCACATTCGCCATCGAGCATGGGCTCGTGCGCCCACGCACACCCGGCACGCTGATGCTGGATACACCGGCAGGACCAGTGCGTGCCGATTATACGATGCAGGGTGAATACGTCGAGGAAGTGCGCCTCACCAATGTGGCCTCGTACCTCCATGCGCAGGGCTGGGAAGTGGAATGTCCGGATCTGGGGCTCCTCAAGGTCGATGTCGCATATGGCGGAAATTTTTACGCCATCATTGAACCTCAGGAAAACTACCGCGGTATGGCGGACCATTCCGCGGCCGACCTGATCGCCTGGAGCCCGGTGGTCCGCCAGCGCCTGAACGAGACCTATTCGCTCGCGCATCCCGAAAAGCCGGAGATCAACCGCGTGACCCATGTCCTGTGGACTGGCAAGCCGACCGTTCAGGGCGCGCACGCCCGCAACGCCGTCTTCTACGGTGACAAGGCCATCGACCGCTCGCCCTGCGGCACCGGCACGTCAGCGCGCATGGCGCAGCTGGCAGCGCGCGGCGACCTCAAGCCCGGCGACGATTTCATCCACGAATCGATCATCGGTTCGCTCTTCAAGGGGCGTGTGGAGGCGCAAACCACACTGGGTGGACGGCCCGCCATCATCCCCTCAATTGCCGGATGGGCCCGAATGACAGGACTGAACACGATTTTCATCGACGGCCGCGACCCCTTCGCCAAGGGCTTTTCCGTGCTGTGAAGATTATTGGCCGGCCAATCAATTTCCGCAGACCGGCTGGGTGCCATTTGCAAGGTTTCACCACATTGCGGAAGATTGGCGCAAAATACCGCCTTTTGAAGGCCGAAATCGCTTCAAAAAGTCTGGGACTTTGCGCATTGCTGATGCTAGGAAAATAAGCGGACGGCATTCAACCTTCGTCGGAGGGTGCCATTTGCAGGCTTCACGGTACGCCGGTGCAAGCCTGTTGTAATGGCGGACGGAGCGGCTAAAGTCGGACGCACAAATAACCGCGCAAAAAGCGCAGGCCCGGGTCCCGCCATGGGGACCGGAGGCACAGGGGAACGGCATGGAATATTTTGTCCAGCAGCTCATAAACGGGCTGACGCTCGGCTCCATCTATGGGCTGATCGCGATCGGCTACACGATGGTCTACGGCATCATCGGCATGATCAACTTCGCCCATGGCGACATCTTCATGGTCGGTTCCTTCATCTCGCTGGCACTGATCGTCGCCATCGGGCTGACGGCAGCTTCCTCGGCAGGTTTCATCATCTTCGCGCTGATCGTGGTGCTGATCATCTCCATGGTCTTCACCGCAGCCTGGGGCTGGACGGTCGAGCGCCTTGCCTACCGCCCCCTGCGCGGTTCCTTCCGCCTGGCGCCGCTCATCACTGCCATCGGCATGTCCATCGTGCTGCAGAACTTCGTGCAGGTGAGCCAGGGCGCCCGCGTCAAGCCCCTCCAGCCCATCATCTCGGGCGGCGTGACCATCATGGAAGGCGTCACCGAGAACGGCCCCATCGTCGTCCAGCTTTCCTACATGCAGATGCTGATCATCCTGCTGACAACCGCGCTGATGATCGGCTTCACCCTGCTGATCAACAAGACGCCGCTCGGACGTGCCCAGCGTGCCTGCGAGCAGGACCAGAAGATGGCCGCACTGCTTGGCGTCAACGTTGACCGCACCATCTCGCTCACCTTCGTCATGGGTGCTGCACTCGCCTCGGTCGCAGGCCTCATGTTCCTGCTGCTCTACGGCGTGATCGATTTCTACATCGGCTTCCTGGCCGGCGTGAAAGCCTTCACCGCTGCCGTGCTGGGCGGCATCGGCTCGCTTCCCGGCGCCATGCTGGGCGGTCTGCTGATCGGCCTGATCGAAGTGTTCTGGTCCGGCTATTTCACCGTCGAATACAAGGACGTCGCAGCCTTCTCGATCCTTGCCATCGTGCTGATCTTCCTGCCCTCGGGCCTGCTCGGCAAACCGGAAGTGGAGAAGGTCTGATGGCCCACCAACCGACCGAAACCAACACACCGGAAGGTGCCCAGCTCAAGGACGAGAAACGCGCGGCCGCGCCGGAGCTCGTGCCTGACCGCAGCCCGCACACCATGGCGGTCTCGCTGCGCGACGCCTTTCTGGCGACGCTGCTTGCCGGCGTGCTCGGCTTTTTCTTCCTCGGGCTTCGCACCGATATCGCGCCCGGTGGCCTCGTCCTCTCCACGCGCTGGGGCCTCTATCTGACCGCACTGGCCATCGTCTTTTTCGGCCGTCTGGCGCTGAACCTCTTCGTCTTCAAGACCGACAAGCCCGTGACTGCAAAGATCAGCGGATCCGGGCCATCTTCCGCGACGATGGATGTGGCCGCCCGGTGGCTGAAACGCGCGCTCTTCGGCTTCGCTGTCATCCTGCCCTTCTTCTTCCACTTCCTGTTTCCCGACCGCGACCGCCAGTTCATTGACCTTGCCATCCTGATCATGACCTACATCATGCTCGGCTGGGGCCTGAACATCGTGGTTGGTCTCGCCGGCCTGCTCGATCTGGGATACGTCGCCTTTTATGCGGTCGGTGCCTACTCCTTTGCCCTGCTGGCCCAGAATCTGGGCTTCGGCTTCTGGATGGCGCTGCCGCTGGCCGGTATTCTCGCCGCTTTCTGGGGCATCATCCTGGGCTTTCCGGTTCTGCGCCTGCGCGGCGACTATCTGGCCATCGTGACGCTGGCCTTTGGTGAGATCATCCGTGTCGTGCTGCTCAACTGGTACAACTTCACCGGCGGCCCTGACGGCCTGTCAGGCATCCCGAAGCCCACCTTCTTTGGCCTCGAATTCAAGCGCGGTGAAGGCGGTTTCGCCGACTTCTTTGGCCTCACCTATGATCCGATCCAGCGCTTCATCTATCTCTATTACATCATCTTCATCCTGGCGATCATCACCAACATCGTGACGATGCGCATGCGCAAGATGCCGATCGGCCGCGCCTGGGAAGCGCTGCGTGAGGATGAGATCGCCTGCCGTTCGCTTGGCATCAACACCACCAACACCAAGCTGACTGCCTTCTCGCTTGGCGCCATGTTCGGCGGCTTTGCCGGTTCGTTCTTTGCCACCCGCCAGGGTTTCATCTCGCCGGAAAGCTTCACCTTTCTGGAGTCAGCCATCATCCTGGCCATCGTCGTGCTCGGCGGTCTCGGCTCGCAGATTGGCGTTGTCGTTGCCTCCATCGTCATGATCGGCGGCATCGAGCTGCTGCGAAACCTCGGCTTCCTGCAGTCCATTTTCGGGGCAGGCTTCGACCCGACCCAGTACCGCATGCTGATCTTTGGCATCGCCATGGTCGGCATCATGGTCTGGAAACCGCGTGGCCTGGTCTCCACGCGCGAACCATCGGCCGTCCTGAAGGAAAAGAAGCGCATCGGCGCCGACATGGTCGCACAGGGCGAGGGACACTGAGATGGCTGTCGATATCACCATGGAAGCCGGCGCTGGCTACAACTGGGACAAGGACCCGGTGCTGACCGTCGAACATCTCACCATGCGCTTCGGCGGGCTGGTCGCCATCAACGACCTGTCCTTCAATGTCGGGCGCGGCGACATCACGGCCTTGATCGGGCCAAACGGCGCGGGCAAGACCACCGTCTTCAACTGCGTCACCGGTTTCTACAAACCGACCGAAGGGCGCATCGTCATGCGCCACGGCCCGGGCCAGCAAGCCACCGAAGTCGAGGCACTGACCGATTCCGGCCAGCAGTGGCGCAGGACCAAGGCCGGCGCGGTCTTCCTTCTGGAGCGCATGCCGGATTTCGAGATTTCGGCGCGCGCCAAGGTCGCCCGCACTTTCCAGAACATCCGCCTCTTCGGTGGCATGACCGTGCTGGAAAACCTTCTGGTCGCCCAGCACAACCCGCTGATGGATGCGTCGAACTTCACGATCGGCGGCATTCTGGGCCTCGGCGGCTACCGCAAGGCGGAGACAACGGCGGTGGAACAGGCCGTCTACTGGCTGGAGCAGGTCAACCTGATTGACCGTGCCGACGACCCGGCAGGCGACCTGCCCTATGGAGCCCAGCGCCGTCTGGAAATTGCGCGCGCCATGTGTTCCGGCCCGCATCTTCTCTGCCTCGACGAACCGGCCGCCGGCCTCAACCCGCGCGAATCCGCCGAGCTCAATGACCTGCTGCAATTCATCCGCCGCGAGCACAACACGTCGATCCTGCTCATCGAGCATGACATGGGCGTGGTGATGGAAATCTCCGACCATGTCGTGGTGCTCGACTACGGCCAGAAGATTTCCGACGGCAGCGCGCAAGCCGTGCGCAACGATCCCAAGGTGATCGCGGCCTATCTCGGCGTCGATGACGAGAGCGACATTGACGAGGACGAGGCAGGGGAGACGCCCTCTGCCGAGGCCGCACCGGCAAAGCCGGTCTCTGCCATTGCGGCGATGAGCGCCCATGCCGCCACCGGCAAGATGCCAGAAGGTGGTGTGAGCTCCGGCGCGCCCGCAAACGCTGCAGCGGCGAAGACCGCAACGAAGGCTGCGGTAAAACCTGCTGGGCAAAAGAAACCCGCCGCAAAGACAAAGCCTGCCGCCAAAAGCGCTGCGAAGTCCGCCGCGCCGGTCTCGCCCACGCCGCTGACCGAAGCCGAGGCAAAGCTGCCGGGCGCCAAGCCGTCCGTTTTGGCCGCGCCCGAAGGGACGGCCGACAACCTGACCCGCATCAAGGGCATCGGCCCGAAGAACGAGGGCAAGCTCAACGAACTTGGCATTTTCCATTTCCGCCAGATTGCCGCCTGGAAGAAAAAGGAGGCGGAATGGGTGGGTGCCTACATGGCCTTCCCAGGGCGCATCGAGCGTGAGGAGTGGATTGCACAGGCCAAACTGCTGGCCAGGGGCAAGGATACCGAATTCTCCAGACGGGTTGATTCCGGCAAGGTGGCAACCAGCCGCGCAACGGGCGCACGCAAGGGAGGCAAGGCATGAGCGCGGACAACGGCACCCTGCTCGCCGTTCGCGGCGTCGAAACCTATTACGGCAAGATCATCGCACTGAAGGGCGTCGACATCGATGTCCACCGCGGCGAGATCGTCACGCTGATCGGAGCCAACGGCGCCGGCAAATCCACGCTGATGATGACCATCTGCGGCAAGCCTCAGGCCCGCACCGGCCAGATTGTCTATGACGGCACCGACATCACGCTGATGCCAACCCACGAGATCATGCGCATGGGCATTGCCCAGTCGCCCGAGGGCCGGCGCATCTTCCCGCGCATGACGGTCATGGAAAACCTCCAGATGGGCGCGAGCCTCGTCGAGGACAAGCATTTCGACGACGACATCCGCAAGGTGTTCGACCTGTTCCCGCGCCTGAAGGAACGTATCACGCAGCGCGGCGGCACGCTGTCGGGCGGCGAACAGCAGATGCTGGCGATTGCCCGGGCCCTGATGAGCCGGCCCAAGCTGCTGCTGCTGGACGAACCGTCGCTGGGCCTCGCCCCCCTGATCGTCAAGCAGATCTTCGATGCCATCCGCGAGCTGAACGCCAATGAGGGCCTGACCGTGTTCCTGGTCGAGCAGAACGCTTTCCATGCGCTGAAGCTTGCCCATCGCGGCTATGTGATGGTCAACGGCGAGATCACCATGAGCGGCGCAGGACGCGAATTGCTGAAACGTCCCGAAGTGCGTGCCGCCTATCTGGAAGGAGGGCATCACTGATGTCCCGCACCGCAACCAACCCCGCCGGAGGCCGCTGACATGGAAGCCCATCCGACCCTGATCTGGGAAATCGGCTTCACCGAGTTCCTGTTTGTCACCGTCGTGCTTGGCGGCGGAGCCGCATGGATGACCGGCCGCGCCGTTGCCCAGTCCTGGAAGCCCGTCTCCAGCTTGGTGATCTATGTCGTGCTGCTGGCTGCTGCCGTTCGCTTCATCCATTTTGCCCTGTTCCATGGCACGCTGATCGCGCCCTGGTACTATCTGGTCGATCTCGTGGTGCTGGGCGCGATTGCCTGGGCAGGCATGCGCTTCACCCGCGCGCGCCAGATGGCGACCCAGTATTCCTTTGCATTCGATGCGTCCGGACCCTTTGGCTGGAAGCGCCGCTGAGCCGGTCAACCCTTCCTGTCAACCATGAGGAAAAAGCCGAAAAAAGGTTACGCCTAATCGCTTTATTTCCGGGCCGAATTGGGCTTTGATGCCCGTCAAGCGGGTCCGGGATCCGTACAAGCCGGCACATGGAAACCCACCCGCCTTGCCGGCAGGGGAAATCCACAGGGTGCAACATGGGAGTTATCATGAAGAAGATCCTTATGGCTGGCGTGGCGCTGAGCTTCGCCCTTTCCACACCGGCCTTCGCCGACATCACCATCGCCACTGCCGGCCCGATGACCGGCCAGTACGCCTCCTTCGGCGCCCAGATGAAGGCCGGTGCCGAGCAGGCCGTCGAGGACATCAATGCCGCCGGCGGCGTGAACGGTGAAATGCTGAAGCTGGAAATCGGCGACGATGCGTGCGACCCCAAGCAGGCCGTGGCTGTCGCCAACCAGATGGCCTCCGCCGGCGTGAAGTTCATGGCGGGCCACTTCTGCTCGGGTTCCTCGATCCCGGCTTCGGCCATCTACGCCGAGGAAGGCATCGTGCAGATCTCGCCGGCCTCCACCAACCCGAAGTACACCGACGAGCGCCCCGGTCCGGGCACGATGCGCGTCTGCGGCCGTGACGACCAGCAGGGCGACGTGGCCGGCAAGTTCCTGGCTGAAAAGTTCGCCGGCAAGAAGGTCGCCTTCGTCCATGACAAGACGGCTTACGGCAAGGGTCTCGCCGATGCCACCATGGCCACCTACGAGGCGGCCGGCGGCAAGCCCGCCCTCTACGAAGCCTACACCGCCGGTGAAAAGGACTATTCGGCTCTCGTCTCCAAGCTGAAGGCCGAGGGCGTCGATGTGCTCTATGTCGGCGGCTACCACACCGAAGCCGGCCTGATGGCCCGCCAGATGAAGGAGCAGGGCATGACCACCGTGCTCGTCTCCGGTGACGCGCTGGTGACCGACGAGTACTGGGCCATCACCGGCGACGCCGGCGAAGGCACGCTGATGACCTTCTCGCCCGATCCGCGCAAGAACCCCGATGCGGCCCCGCTCGTCGAGAAGTTCCGCGCCAAGGGCATCGAGCCGGAAGGCTACGTGCTCTACACCTACGCTGCCGTGCAGGCTTGGGCACAGGCTGCCACCACCGCCAAGTCGGCCGATTTCGATCCGGTCGTGAAGGCGCTCCAGGAAGGCAAGTTCAACACCGTGCTCGGTGAACTTTCCTTCAACGACAAGGGCGACGTGACCCTGCCGGGCTACGTCTTCTACGAATGGAAGGCCGGCAAGTACGATTACCTGCAGTAATCCTCCGCCTGAGCAGAACACGAAAGGCCCGGTGCATCGCACCGGGCCTTTCTCTTTGCGCTTTTCCCGGAACGCCATGACTGGTAAAGAAATTTGACCAAGTTTAGTGACTTCGCAGATGCACAATAATTTGGTAGGATGATTTAACCGATTTAAAACGTGGAGTGATCCCTTGGCCATCAGCAAGATCCTCGTTGCCAACCGTTCCGAAATCGCAATCCGCGTCTTCCGCGCAGCCAACGAGCTGGGCCTGAAGACCGTGGCGATCTGGGCCGAGGAGGACAAGTATTCCCTGCACCGGTTCAAGGCTGACGAGAGCTACCAGATCGGCCGCGGGCCGCATCTGGCCAAGGATCTGGGCCCGATCGAGGCCTATCTTTCCATCGATGAGGTAATTCGCGTTGCGCGCCTTTCCGGCGCCGATGCCATCCATCCCGGCTACGGACTGCTGTCGGAAAGCCCGGAATTCGCAGATGCCTGCGCCGAAGCCGGCATCCTCTTCATCGGGCCCCGGCCCGATACCATGCGCAGGCTCGGCAACAAGGTCGCCGCGCGCAATCTCGCCATCGAGGTCGGCGTCCCTGTCATCCCGGCGACAGACCCGCTGCCTGGCGACATGGCCGAAGTGCACAGGATGGCGCAGGCCGTCGGCTATCCGGTGATGCTGAAGGCCTCCTGGGGTGGCGGCGGGCGCGGCATGCGCGTCATCCGCAAGGCCGGGGACCTCGAACGCGAGGTGACCGAGGCCAAGCGCGAGGCCAAGGCAGCCTTTGGCAAGGACGAAGTCTACCTGGAAAAGCTGATCGAGCACGCCCGCCATGTGGAAGTGCAGGTGCTGGGCGACACCCACGGCAATTGTGTCCACCTGTTCGAGCGTGACTGCTCCATCCAGCGCCGTAACCAGAAGGTCGTCGAGCGCGCGCCCGCGCCCTACCTGGATGATGCCCAGCGTGCCGAGCTTTCCGGCCACGCGCTGAAACTCGCCCGCGCCACCAGCTATGTTGGCGCCGGCACGGTCGAATTCCTGATGGATGCCGATACCGGCAAGGTCTATTTCATCGAGGTCAATCCGCGCATCCAGGTCGAGCACACGGTCACCGAGGAAGTGACCGGCATCGACATCGTGAAGGCACAGATTCACATTCTCGACGGCTTTGCCATCGGAACGCCGGAATCCGGAGTCCCTGCGCAGGAAAACATCCGGCTGAATGGCCACGCACTGCAATGCCGCATCACCACCGAAGACCCGGAACAGAACTTCATCCCGGATTATGGCCGCATCACCGCCTACCGCGGCGCCACCGGCTTCGGCATCCGCCTCGACGGCGGCACGGCCTATTCCGGCGCGGTCATCACCCGCTTCTACGATCCCCTGCTGGAAAAAGTGACAGCCTGGGCACCCTCGGCGGACGAGGCGATCCACCGCATGGACCGCGCGCTGCGCGAGTTCCGCATCCGTGGTGTTGCCACCAATCTGACCTTTCTGGAAGCCATCATCAGCCATCCGGAATTCCGCGACAATTCCTACACCACCAAATTCATCGACAACACGCCGGCGCTGTTCAGCCAGGTCAAGCGCAAGGACCGCGCCACCAAGCTGCTGAATTACCTCGCCGACGTGTCGGTGAACGGCCATCCGGAAGCCCGTGGCCGCCCCATGCCCAAGGCCGATGCCGCGGCCCCGGTCGTGCCCTTCCATGGCGGTGCTGTCCCGGACGGCACCAAACAGCGTCTGGACAGCGACGGCCCGGTGAAATTCGCCGAGTGGATGCGCGCGCAAAAACAGGTTCTGATGACCGACACGACCATGCGCGACGGTCACCAGTCGCTGCTGGCGACGCGCATGCGCACCCATGACATCGCGCACGTCGCGGGCACCTATGCCCGTGCGCTGCCGCAGCTCCTTTCGCTGGAATGCTGGGGCGGGGCCACCTTCGATGTGGCCATGCGTTTCCTCACTGAAGACCCTTGGGAACGTCTTGCGCTGGTGCGCGAGGCCGCGCCCAACCTGCTGCTCCAGATGCTGCTGCGCGGCGCGAATGGCGTCGGCTACACCAACTATCCCGACAATGTGGTGAAACACTTCGTGCGTCAGGCGGCCGCCGGCGGGGTCGATCTCTTCCGCGTCTTCGACTGCCTGAACTGGGTTGAGAACATGCGCGTCTCCATGGATGCGGTTTGTGAGGAGAACAGGCTCTGCGAGGCGGCCATCTGCTACACCGGCGACATCCTCGACCCGGACCGCGCCAAGTACGACCTGAAATACTACACCGGCCTTGCCCGCGACCTGGAAAAGGCAGGCGCCCATATCATCGCGGTCAAGGACATGGCCGGGTTGCTGAAGCCCGGTGCGGCACGCGTGCTGTTCAAGGCGCTGCGCGAGGAAACCGGCCTGCCGATCCACTTCCACACCCATGACACGTCCGGCATTTCGGCGGCGACCGTTCTGGCCGCGGTGGAAGCCGGTGTTGACGCGGTGGATGCAGCGATGGACGCGCTCTCGGGCAACACCTCCCAGCCTTGCCTCGGCTCCATCGTCGAGGCGCTGAAGGGCACGGAACGTGACCCTGGCCTCGACACCGAATGGATCCGCCGCCTGTCCTTCTACTGGGAAGCCGTGCGCAACCAGTATGCCGCCTTCGAGAGCGACCTGAAGGGTCCGGCGTCGGAAGTCTACCTGCACGAGATGCCGGGCGGCCAGTTCACCAACCTGAAAGAGCAGGCCCGCTCGCTGGGATTGGAAACCCGCTGGCACGAGGTGGCCCGCGCCTATCACGATGCCAACATGATGTTCGGCGATATCGTCAAGGTCACTCCCTCCTCCAAGGTGGTCGGCGATATGGCCCTGATGATGGTCAGCCAGGACCTGACGGTCGCCGATGTGGAAAACCCGGCCAAAGACATTGCCTTCCCGGATTCCGTCATCTCCATGCTGAAGGGTGATCTGGGCCAGCCGCCGGCTGGCTGGCCGGAAGCCTTGCAGAAAAAGGCGTTGAAGGGCGAAAAACCCTATGTCGAGCGCCCCGGCGCGCTGCTGCCCGATGCCGATCTCAAGGCGAAGCGCGCGGAAATCGAGGAAAAGCTCGGCCGCAAGCTCTCCGAATTCGAATTCGCCTCATGGCTGATGTACCCCAAGGTCTTCTCCGATTTCGCTCTGGCCGCCGAGGAATACGGCCCGGTCTCGGTGCTGCCGACACCCGTCTATTTCTACGGCCTGAAATCCGAGGACGAGATTTTCGTCGATCTCGAAAAGGGCAAGACGCTGGTAATCCGCTGCCTGGCGATCGGCGAGACGGACGAACAGGGCATGCGCACGGTCTTCTTCGAGCTGAACGGTCAGCCGCGCCGCGTGAAGGTGCCGGACCGCATCCATGGCGCATCCGCCGCCAAGGCAAGGGCCAAGGCCGATGCCGGCAACCCGGCCCATGTCGGCGCGCCGATGCCCGGTGTCATCTCCACCGTGGCCGTGACCACCGGGCAGGAGGTGAAAGCCGGTGACGTGCTGGTTTCCATCGAGGCGATGAAGATGGAAACCGCGCTCCACGCCGAACGCGACGGCAAGATCGCCGAGGTGCTGGTGCATGGCGGCGACCAGATCGACGCCAAGGACCTGCTGGTGCGCTTCGAGGCGTAAGGCAGGCGGGAAGATTCGGGCCCAGAAGACGGGCCGCGCGATTTGCCTTCGCACCCGCTGCCATTTTCAGCGTACGGCTTCCGCGCAAGGCCGGATGCGAGCAGCAACCGCGCCTTCTTCGACCTGCCGCAGATCAACGCCGGACAGGACCGGAAGATAATCGCCGCCGGGTTCTGTCCGGATGTAGATGCTGACCGGCAGTTCGCCTTCCGGCAAAGGTCCGGCATGGCAGCCGCCCTGCACGCCGATCGACAGGCTGCCCTTGCCGTCCTTCCGGCCGGATTCCCGGAAGGCGCGGCCTCGCTTCTGCGCCACCGACAATCGTTCGAAATCGGCGCGGGGCACCCGCGCCATGGTCACCCGCTGGGTCTCGCGGTCAAAGGGGACGCCGCGGGCTGCCGGCATTTCCGCCACCTCAAGAAAGATCACTTCATCGATACTGATCGCCTCGTCATCCGACTTGAGCGTCAGCTGCATCTTGACATCTCCGGTCCGCAACAGAAGTTCGCGGGGCGCCACCGCTGCCACCGACATGGCCCCCGGCTCGGTCGAGAGGAGATCGATGGACAGGAGTTTGACCAGCGTCACCGGATTGAGAGAGGCGCAGCCGGAAAGCGCGAGAAACAGGCAGGCCGTGAGACCGGAACGGAGAGGGAAGCGCATGGGATATCCTTGTCAGGCAGTGATTGATGTTTGACATTCATATTTTGCTGTTTTACGATAAATTATGAAAACAAAAAGGCAAGCCCTTATGAAAACCACACGTCTTCGCAGCCAAATCCTGTCCCGCCGCATGAGCCGGGCCACGCTGTTCCTGATGGTGCTGGTCGCCATCCTCCTTGCAGCCGTCGGTCTTGCTGCCATCATCGCCCCTGGGGAGATCGGAAAGATCATGGCCGAGCGTTTTGGCGGCCGCGTCATCGAGACCGGCCGGACCGCCAGCGTGCTGATCGCACTGGTCACGGCAATTCAGGGTGCCCTTTTCCTGTGGGCGCTCGACAAGCTGCGCCGCGCCTTCGCCAGTTTTTCAGGCGAGGCCGTTTTGAACAGCCGGTCGGCCGTGCTGCTGAGCCACGCCGGCCTGCTGTTTGCTGCCAATGCGGTGGCCATGATCATCGCCCAGCCCCTGCTGTCGGCCATCTATTCCGCCGGAGCACCAGCCGGACAAGGCTTCATCACCATCCGGATCGGCACGGGCGAATTGCTCAGCCTGCTGCTGTCCGGCATCCTCTTCGTCACCGGCCATCTCATGGCGCTCGCAGCCGAGGTGGACGGCGAAATGCGGCAGATCGTCTGATGCCCGTCATCGTCAATCTCGATGTGATGCTGGCCAAACGGAAGATGCGTTCGCGCGAGCTGGCCGACCGCATTGGCATCACCGAACAGAACCTGTCGCTCCTGAAGTCGGGCAAGGTGAAGGGCGTGCGCTTCGAGACGCTGGGCGCCATCTGCCGCGAGCTGGAATGCCAGCCGGGTGACCTGCTGGAATGGGTGGACGAGGAATAGGCGCAGCCGCCGCCCAAATGCAGCACTTGCTGTGCGCGCTTCCTTATGTAGGGTTTGATCCCGTCCCATTCGGAGCGCGCGCATGATCCTCATCGGCCAGTACGATTCCTCATTTGTCCGCCGCACCGCCATCGCCATGGCCTTGCTCGGGATGGACTTTGAGCACCGCCCCTGGTCCGTCTTCGGTGATGCGGACAGGCTGCGCGAACTCAACCCGCTGGTCCGCGTTCCCACGCTGGTTCTTGATGACGGCGAGGTGCTGGTTGATAGCGCGACCATCCTCGACCACCTGGAAACCCTGGTCCCGCCGGAAAAGCGTCTGTGGCCGCAGAGTAATCCGGAACGGCGCCATGCCATGAAGATCGCCGCCATCGCCACGGGTACAGCCGACATGGCAGTCGGGCTCTTCTATACGCTGGTCCTGCACGAAACCCCGTCACCCATGTTCGTCGAGCGTCGCGCGGGCCAAATCGCAGGCGCGCTGGATTGGCTGGAAGCTGAGCGCAGGCGCGTGACCGCACCGTGGTGGTTTGGCGGCACACCGGGGCACGCTGACATTGCGGTTGGCTGCATGCTGCGCCATGTGACGGAATCGCTGCCTGCCCATGTGAACCTCGGCAGCCGCCCGGCGCTTGCCGCCCATGCGGCTGCCTGCGAAGCGATGCCAGTGTTCCAGGAGCACAGCCAGCCCTTCATTCCGCCAGCATGACAAGGGCCGCATCCGTTTCCGGACGCGGCCCTGTTGACTTTCCCTAGCGGGGACGATCAGTCCATCGCCTTGAAGTGGAACTCGCCACCTTCCTTGATGCCGGAGAACCAGCGCGCGGTCACCGTCTTCGTCTTTGTGTAGAAGCGGAAGGCGTCAGCGCCATACTGGTTCAGGTCGCCGAAGGCCGATTTCTTCCAGCCGCCGAAGGAGAAATAGGACAGCGGCACCGGGATCGGGAAATTGATGCCCACCATGCCCACATTCACCCGGGTGGCGAAATCGCGCGCCGTGTCGCCGTCGGCCGTGAAGATCGAGGTGCCGTTGCCATAGGGATTGTCCATGGTCAGCTTGAGCGCTTCCTCATAGGTCTTGGCGCGCACGGTCGAAAGAACCGGGCCGAAGATTTCTTCCTTGTAGATGTCCATGTCGGCGGTGACGTGGTCGAACAGCGTCGGGCCGACAAAGAAGCCGTTCTCGTAGCCTTGCAGCGAGAAGTCACGCCCGTCGAGCACAGCCGTTGCACCCTGCTCGATGCCCGACGCGATGAGACCTGTCACACGCGCCTTGGAGGCCGAGGTGATCAGCGGGCCGTAATCGACGCCTTCACCGGCGGTGTAGGGGCCGACCTTCAGCTTCTCGATACGCGGCACGAGGCGCTCGATCAGGCCGTCGGCCGTCTTCTCGCCAACGGGCACGGCAACCGAGATGGCCATGCAACGTTCGCCCGCCGCTCCGTAACCCGCGCCCACCAGAGCGTCAGCTGCCTTGTCGAGGTCGGCGTCCGGCATGATGATCATGTGGTTCTTGGCGCCACCAAAGCACTGCGCGCGCTTGCCGTTGGCAGCCGCGCGCGAATAGATGTAATGGGCAATCGGTGTGGAGCCGACAAAGCCGACCGCCTGGACGGTCTCGTTGTCGAGGATGGCATCCACCACTTCCTTGTCGCCATTCACCACCTGCAGCACGCCATCAGGAAGCCCGGCTTCCTTGATCAGCTCAGCCAGCATCAGCGCAGTCGTCGGGCAGCGCTCCGAGGGTTTCAGGATCATGGCATTGCCGGCGGCCAGCGCCGGACCCATCTTCCACAGCGGGATCATGGCCGGGAAGTTGAAGGGCGTGATCCCGGCGACGACGCCCAGCGGCTGGCGCATCGAATAGAGGTCAATGCCGGGGCCGCCATCGTTCATGTACTCACCCTTGAGCAGCGAGGGCGCACCCATGCACACCTCAATCACTTCAAGGCCGCGCTGCACATCGCCGCGCGCATCGGGAAGCGTCTTGCCGTGTTCGCGGCTGACCGCTTCGGCAAGCTTTTCCATGTCGCGGTTGATCAGCGCGCCGAAGGCCATCATCACGCGGGCGCGGCGCTGCGGGTTGGTCGCGCCCCAGGCAACCTGGGCCTTGGCGGCGCGCTCCACGGCGTCGTTAAGCTCGGCGACAGTCGCCAGCGCCACTTTCGCCTGAACTTCACCGGTTGCCGGATTGTAGACATCGGCAAAGCGCCCACTCGTGCCGCTTGTCAGCTTGCCGTCAATGTAATGGCCGATTTCCTGCATGGTCTCGCTCCCTTGTGGCGCGGCTAGATCCCGTGCCCGTTTTCAATGGTGCCATTGTGCGCGCGGCAAGGCCCCGCGGCAACGCGCCTGATGCCAAAGCCGTTGTGCAAATTTTCAGATACACTATGGTCTGACTATCAATTTTTGCAAAAGCGAGAAGCCATGAACTGGGATGACGTGCGCATCTTTCTGGCCGTCGCGCGGTCGGGGCAGATCCTCGGCGCGGCGCGGCGCCTCGGTCTCAACCACGCAACGGTTTCGCGCCGCCTGGCCGCGCTGGAAAGCGAACTGAAGGCCAAGCTGGTTAACCGCACGACGACCGGAACGGAACTGACCACCGACGGCGAGCGCTTCATGGAAACAGCCGAACGCATGGAATCGGAAATGATCGCCGTGCGGGCCGCGCTCGCCCGTTCCGATGACGACGTCACCGGCGTGGTGCGGATCGGTGCGCCAGACGGATTCGGCGTTGCCTGGCTGGCCTCGCATCTGGGCGGCATCACCGAACGCCATCCCGGCCTGTCGGTGCAACTCGTGCCGATCCCGCGTTCCTTTTCGCTGTCGCGCCGCGAGGCCGACATTGCCATCACGGTGGAGCGGCCCGCGGAAGGCCGCCTCGTTGCGGGCAAGCTGGTGGACTACACGCTCGGCCTTTATGCCTCCCGCGCCTATGCCGAAACACATGGTCTGCCGGAACGCGCGGCCGACCTGACGTCCCATCGCCTCGTCGGCTATGTGGAAGACCTCGTCATCAACCCGTCGCTCGACTATGCGGGTGAGTTCCACCCCGGCTGGCGCGCGTCCTTCTGCGTGTCCTCAGCGCTTGGGCAAACCGAGGCGGTGCGCTCGGGCGCGGGCATTGGCATCCTGCACACCTTCATCGCCCGCCAGCACGGCGATCTGGTCGCCCTGCCCGGCTTCAGCCCCATCCGCCGCGCCTACTGGATCGTTTATCATGAATCGCTGCGCCCCGTTCAGCGCATCCAGACTGTGGTGCGCTACATCCAGGACGAGGTGGACCGGGCGCGTGCCACCTTCCAATGAGCGGATGCGGGGCAGACCGGAGCCCGCCCCCGCCACGGCAAATGCCTGGTTGCCGGTGGGACCATCTTTCCGGAACATCAGCATGCCATGCAGCAAACCGGCCCGAAATGGTGTGATCGCGTAATACGTGAAAGCACCATTTCCGGCCGGGTTCAGCTGGGTTTCCCTGAGGATCGAGTCATCAGGGAGACGGGACATGGGACTGTGTTTTGCATTCGATCCGGGCCTGGCATCGCTCGGGCTTGCGGTCACATCAGCCGGCGGCGGGCAGCCAACCATCCTCGCTGCAGCCTCGGGCATCGCGCTGCCCTGCCTGCCGCGCGAAACCCACAGCGCCCGTCTGCGCCGCAGGCGAACGCGCCAGCTTGCCCGCCGCAAGGCAAGGCGGCGCGCCTTCGCCACGCTGCTGCGCAGCCACGGCCTTCTGCCCGAAACCCGTGACGACGCCCTGTTCGCAAGCGACCCCTGGGCGCTACGCAATTTGGCCGCGACGGAACCGCTGGACGCCCATGCGCTGGGACGCCTGCTGATGCACCTGCATGCACGACGCGGCGTGAACGATGAAAGCGGCACGGCCGTGCAACCGGCCACCATGGGAGGCGAAGGCCGCAGGCAGCGCACCAGACACACCGGCCGCGGCGCGGCCGCCTTGCGGAACCGGGCCCATCTTGCCGCCGGGGCGCACCGGATCACGCTCCGCGCGGAAGTTCTTGGCGACCTCGACACCCTGCTGGCAGCACAATCACGCCATCATGGGGCCTTGTCCGGTGGCACCCTCGCCGAAACCATCCGGGCGCATTTTCGCGAGGCCACCGCGCGCCACGGCCGTCATCCGCCGCGCCGCCCGGAACGCGCCCTTGACCCGCTGCGGCGCCTGCTGCTGGCCGCCATGGATGATCTCGAACGCCGCTTCGGAACGCCCGATGACATCGTGATCGAAGGCCCGGTCCCCGCCCGGCCGGCGGACGCGGTCAACCTGTCCAGGCAGGCTCTGGCGGCGCGGCAGGCTCGCGCGGCGGACGGCACGCCCTTGTGCCCCTACACCGGGACCGAATTGACACCGGCGCTGCTGGCATCGCGCCTGACCGAGACGGATCACGTGGTGCCGCTTTCGAGCGGTGGCAGCAACGATCCGGACAATCTCGTCGTCTGCATGGCCACGGCAAATCGCGCCAAGGGCGCACGCACGCCGAACCAGGCTTTCGGCCAAACCGAAGCATGGCAGGCAATTGCGGATCGATCGCGAGCGCTTCCCGAAACGCTCGCAGCCGCCATTCTCGGCGAGACCGGCCCGCAAGTCGGCGCGCCATCCGATCCTGCCCAGATGGTGAGGGCCCACCGCATGTGCCGGTCGCTGATCGCGCGGCGCTGGCCGCAAGCGGCACTGCGCACCTTGCCCGCAGCACAGGTTGCCGCACTGCGCAGGCATTTGCTGGAGCAGACCGGTGACGCAATCTTCTCCAAGGACCGCCGCGACAATCGCAATCATGGCATCGATGCCATGCTGGCGGCGCTGACCAGCCAGCCTGCCCTGCCCGATGATGGCGTGATCCTGGAGGCCGCACGGACGACAGCCGTGATCCACGAGACCCGCCGCGCCCGCGCGGGACGCTGCATGGAGGAAACCGTCTATGGCCCGGTAAAAGGATCTGGACAGAAAGGTGGGCTGCAAGTGGTTCCCGGTCTCGCCGTCCATCGAAAACCGCTGGCCGCGCTCAGCCGCAGTGAGGCAAGGTTTGTGCGCGATCCGGACCTGCGGATCATGCTGCAACGCGAGGCCACATTGTCGCGCACGCCGTCTGCCTGGCAGAAGGCCATGACAGAGGTAAGCGGGCGCACCGGAACCTTCCGCGTCCGCCTCCTGAAGAACCTGTCCTGCGCACGCCTTTCGCGCGACGGAAGCCGCATGCTGGTGCCCTCCGGCAACCATCACGTCGACATCATTGCCGGCCGCGACGGAGCCTGGCAAGCTTGCGGCGTGACGCTGGCGGATGCCGCCTTGCCCGGCTACCGGCCGGAATGGGAGCGTGATCGCCGCGGCGCCAAACTGGTGATGCGCCTGCATCGCGGGGACATGCTGGAACTGGATGATGACGACGGAAACCGCTGCCTGCGCACGGTGCGCCGCATAGGAGCGTCAAACGGCTATCTCTATCTCGCCGCACCCGTCGAGGGAGGCTCCCTGCAGGCCCGGCACGCCGATGCCGGCGATGCGTTCCGTTGGGATCTCGCCTCGGCGGAGAACCTTCGGCAGCGCCGCGCCCGCGCGCTCGATATCAGCCCGTCCGGCACACGCCGCTGGCGCCGCAGCAATGTCGGTAACTGGAGAGACGAAAAAGCCGGAGGCCCGCGATGAGCCTCCGGCCTTTCCGGAAAAATGCTCCGGCCGGAACAGATTCTTTTGGCCGGTAGGCAGCGCCATCCTATAACAAGCCCAAGGGGCTGCACGGCCCGATTGGCAACATGGTTAGCGGAGGAACCGGTGACGATCAGGCTTTATCATGGCGAGGCGACCCGTTCGGCGCGCATCCTCTGGCTCCTGGCCGAACTGGGACTGGAGCACGAAACAGTCCGCATGACCCTGGCTGAAGTGATCCAGTCGGTCGAATTTCGCCAGACAAACACGCTCGGCCGCGTACCGTTTCTGATCGATGGTGACATCCGCATTATGGAAAGCCTCGCCATCATGCAGCACCTTGCCGAGACGCGCGACCCCCAGGGTGTGCTCTGGGTGAAACCAGGTTCGGCCGACCGGCCCGATTTCCTCCAATGGCTGCAGTTTTCGGAAACCATTGCGGTCCACGTCCAGAACCTGAACCAGCAGTGCAACATTCTTCAGCCGCCTGAAATCCGCTCGGCCATCACCATCAAGGTGGAGACACGACGGCTGGAAAAGACAATCTCGATCGTCGAGGACCGGCTCGCCGACCGCGGCCACCTGCTCGACCGCGGCTTCACCATCGCCGACATTGCCATGGCCTATTCCATCTTCGCCGGCGGCATGTTCACCAGCCTCGACCCGTTTCCGGCCGTCTGCGCCTGGCTGGAACGCCTGCGGGCCCGGCCGGCCTGTGGCGACGCGCTGACCGGGTCACTGGCCGAATAGGAACGCCTCAGCCATTCACTGCGAGATGGTTGTCAAAGGAGACCGCAAGCGGGTGCGGGCGTTCGGGATCGCCGAAATCGCCCGCGCCGTTCGAGGCGACAAGGCCCGTCTCCAGCCAGGCAAGCCCGCAGCCATCCTTCATCGCGTAGGCATCGAGCAAGGCGCCGTCGCGCACGTCGAGCACGGCAATGCGGTTGCCGCGCGGGGACGACACCGCCACCTCACCGCCGTCGCGCGACAGGGCGACCGACCCGACATAGTTGCCCAGCGAAGCGGCAAGCCGCTCATCCATCGCATAGAGCGAAATGCCTTCCTGAGCATGGGCGCGCCCGGCCAGTGGCGGGTGCCCGCCTTTCGGTCCCTCATACTGGCCACCGAAGATCACCGTCCCGTCCGGCAGCGCGGCCATGTGGCGCAATGACAATTGATGGAACATTTCCGGCAATTCGAGCCGCGCCTTGAGCGAGCCGTCACGCCGGTCGATGAAGGTGATATTCGGCCGCATGGTCGCAAGGTTCAGCATCGCGCGGCCCTTGTCCGGGTGGGTCTCGATGCCGCCATTGCAGATAGCGAGCGTCACCCCGTCGGCGAGAAACAGCAACTCATGCGGACCGATGCCGCGACTTTCAAACTCGCCGATCCGCGCCATGCCCGCCGTTGCGTCATAAATGCCGATCATGCCGCGGGCCGCCGCGAAATCATTCTCGGTCGCGTACAAGAGGCGGCCATCAGGTGAGAAAGCCCCGTGGCCGAAGAAGTGCCGCCCTTCCGGTGCATGGAAGGCAACGGGCTCACGCGATCCGGAAACCGGAAAGGCGAGCGCGAAATTTCCGGGACGCCGCGCAAAGGCAACCGCAAGCGCGCCCGATGGCGAAAACACCACGTCATGCCCGCGATCCGGCAGATCGACCCTTCTGAGGATTTGCCCGGATTGCGTGAACAGGACCGCACCATGACCGCCGCCGGGAAATTGGCAGGCCGAAGCCAGGATCACGTCGCCGGAAGTAGCAGCGTCCGCCGCGCGCGGTGACAGCCCCGCAAGAAACGCCGCTCCAGCACCCTTCAGGAACAGCCGCCGGTCAAAGGCGCGCATCGGTCAGTCCCCATCCAGCGATGAGAAGCCTGCCGCAAGACCGTATCCGCCAAGGATGCCGGTCGCGGAAGTATCCCGCAGGCTTTCCAGTTGCCCCGCCACTACCATCAGCCGCGCATGGCCTTCTGCCGTTGCCGCTCCGCTCGGAAGGTCGTTGCCGGAAGCCGCAAGCAACGCCTTGGCCTGCGCCGTTTCGAAGGCGATGTTTCCCGGAACCCAGCTTCGCAGGTCGTCCGGCAACCCGTCCGCGATGCCATCGATCGCGGCAAGCGCCGCCAACCCGTCGAGATTGGCGGACAGCGCGCGCGCCGTGAGGCCCGACCGCCAGAACAGCGCCGCCTTGGGCTTTGCCGAGGCCGGGTCATCACCGAGCACCGGCTTCAACCGGGTCTCTTCCATCATCTCGTAGCCGTTTGGCAAAACCTTCAGCACTTGCGCCAGCGCCTCGTCCGCCGAGCGGTAGAGCGCGTTGCCCTCATCGGGATTTTCGAGATCGCGGCGAATACCCGTGTCACCCTGCCAATCTGCCAGCACGTCACCGGCAATCGAGGCGACATTGCCGGCAATCGCCTGCCCGACCGCGCAACGCCAGGCACCGCCCGTTCCGGCCAGAGCCTCCGACCCGCTGCCGAACAGTGTGAACTCCAGCGCGGGCAGCCCTTGCACGGCAGCGCTGCGCGCAGGCATGGATGCGGCATCCGGTTTCCCATCCCCGGGCTTCCCGATCCATTGCTGGATCTGCTTCAGGCCGATGCCGCGGCGATCCGGGAAGAACAGGATGCGTTCCAGCCGGTTGTCCGCGCGCACCGGCCCAAATTGGACATATTCGATCTGGCTCCATGCCTCGACAACCTCGCCAAAGGCAGCGCGCGCCTTTTCCAACCCGGCTTCAGACGGAGCGGTACAAAGGCCGGCAACATGATCCGCCAGCCTGCCGGACGCTGCATCGAAACCGGCATAACCGGGCAGGATCACGCTCTCGACAGCCGTGCGCACCAGCTGCTGGCGCTGCGTCTCATCGGCGTGCGCAGCACCGGTAGCAAGAATGATTGCGGCGAGGCAGGCGGCAGGACGCATCACAGCGACTCCACAAATTTGATCAGCGCGGCACGGTCATCTGCTGGAAGGGCGGCAAAGCCGTCGCGCGCCGCCTGCGCCTCCCCGCCATGCCACAGGATCGCCTCGGTCAGGTTGCGTGCGCGCCCGTCATGCAGGAAGAAGGTATGGCCGTTCACCGTTTGCGTCAGCCCGATGCCCCAGAGCGGCGGGGTACGCCATTCGGTGCCCCGTGCATCGCCGGAGTTCATCCAGTCAGCCAGGCCGACGCCCATGTCATGCAGCAGGAAATCCGAATAGGGCCAGATGAGCTGGAACGCCTGCGCCTTGGCGGGCGCATCGCGCCGGGTGACGAATTTCGGCTTGTGGCAGGATACGCAGCCAAGCGCATAAAACACTTCCTTGCCGCGCAGCACTTGCGGGTCCTTCAGGTTCCGCCGTTCCGGCACTGCAAGGTTTTGCGAATAGAAGGTGACCAGTTCCATCACCTGTTCCGGTGCTTCGCCCTCGCCGAGTTCCGTCTGTTCGCCATGCGGGGCAGCGCGGCAATCGGCCTGCTTTTCCGTGCATTCACCCCAGGGGCCTGGAACGTCGGGCGAGGAAATGCCGATGTCCCCGGAAAAGGCGCCGGCCGTCTGCGCGCGGATCGTCGGATTGATCGCCTTCCAGCCGAAGCGGCCAAGAACCAGCTCGCCCGTCCTGGCATCGCGCACCATGTTGGCCTTGCCGGAAATGCCGTCCTTGTCGGCATCATCGGGATCGGCATTGGCGAGGATGTCGGCCGGATGAATCTGCTCGACAAGGCCGAGCCCGATCATCGGCGGCGTAACGCGCGGGCTGAGCACGGTCGACGGGTCCATCGGCCCATAGCCGAGATTCGCGACACTGTAGGAAGGCTTGCGCAGGGATAATGCCGTTCCGTCGCCAAGCATCACGGGCATCTCGGTATAGGAAATGGCCATCTGCCCTTCGGCCTTGTGACCGGGCACGGCGAAATCCTGCAGCTGCCCGCCATAGACCGGATCGGGCAGCAGCAAGGCCTTCTTCTCCGCCAGCAGGCGGTTTTCGTCTTCCGTCGAGGGGGCCCTCGCCAGCCGGAAGAACATGGACGTGGTATCGGCCTTGCCTTCCGGCGGATGGCCGCGCCCGTCCTTCAGGTGGCAGCTCTGGCAAGCCCTGGCATTGAACAGCGGTCCCAACCCATCGCTTGCCTGCGTGGAGGAAGGAGACGACACCCAGAGCTTGCGGAACAGCGCGTTGCCGAGCTTGAAACGCTCCTCGCCTTCAAATGCCAGATTGGCAGAAAAATGCGAGAAGGCATCGGCATTGACGATGTGGCGCGATGTTGCCGCGCCGCCCGGCAGGGCCTCGAACGGTTCCGGTTTGGAGAAATCCGTCGCCGGCGCCGTGACGGCACGCACCCGCGCCAGATCCTTGGGTGAAAGATCGTCGCGTGTCATAGCCGGCTGCGCGACGGAGGCGGAGGCCGAAACGGCGATCAGAAGTGCAGCAAAACCCATGCGGCTGGTTGTCATGACCTGACCTCTTCCAAACCCTCTCTACCCGCTTCCTTGCCGGAAGTCTCGGCGATTTCCTGGCGGCACGGCAAGGGCCGCACCGCATGGCCGACACCACGTTCGGCCAATCCCTACTTGAACACGGCGTCCGCCTTGTCGAGGCTGTCGGAACCCTCGATGGTCACACCATCGAGACCCAGCGCGGCGACCGCCCGCTCGATGGAGCGCGTCTGGTCGATCAGGGCGTCGATGGCTGCCTGCACGACGGCATTGCCCTGCGCATTGCCCTCGCCGATCATCTGGTCATAGGCCTCGCCCCTTTCCGCGCGGCCGGCCATCGCCTCCATGGCCGCAACGGTCTTGTCCAGTTTGCCCAGGAGTTCCTCGTCCAGTCCCTTGTCCGTTCCGGCAACCGCATCCGAGACCGACGGCCCTTCGATCACTGAGCCGTCGACCCGGCTGTAGCGCCCGAGATAGACGTTGCGGATACCGATGGCGTCGTTGAGATGCGAGGCATGCGTATTGTCGGAGAAACAGTCCTGCTCCTCTTCGGGATCGTGCAGCAGCAGGCCGAGCTTCATGCGTTCCCCGGCAAGTTCGCCATAGGAGAGCGATCCCATGCCGGTCAGCACGGCCGCGAGCGTGGCCTTGGCATCGCGTGTTTCGATGGCCGTTCGCGCCGCGCCACCCGTCTTCCAGTTGGCGACCATCTCCTTAAGGTCGGAGACCAGCAGCCTGGAAGCAGCGGCAAGATACGCCGCGCGCCGGTCGCAATTCCCGTTGGTGCAGCCCTCGCCCTGCACGAAATCCGTAAACGGGCGGTCACCGGCGCCCGGTTTCGTGCCGTTCAGGTCCTGCCCCCACAGCATGAACTCGATGGCGTGGTAGCCGCTGGCCACATTGGCCTCGATCCCGCCTGCCTCATGCAGCGTGGAGGCGATGAACTCCGGCGAAATCTGCGAGGCATCAACCTCCTTGCCGTTGATCAGCACCGTGTCGTTGGCAATGACATTGGCGGTGAACAGCGTGTTGTCATCAGACTCGGTGCCATAAGACCCGGCATCGACGTAATCGATCAGCCCCTCGTCGAGCGGCCAGGCATTCACCCGGCCTTCCCACTCGTCCACCACCGGGTTCCCGAAGCGGAAGGCCTCGGATTGCTGGTAGGGGATGCGCGCTGCCACCCAGGCCCGCCTTGCTGCGGAGAGTGTATCGGGCGACGGTGCGGCAATGAGTACGCCGATGGCCGTGTCGAGGGCCTGCGCCGTTGTCAGCGCGTCCTCGTAGGTGGCCAGGCCCATCTCCGCGTAATTGGCGGCAATGGCCTTGGCGTCGGCACCCCCGGCAAGAGCCGGCAGCGGAGCCAAAAGGCCAGAGCCCAGGGCAAGCAGGCTGAGAAGCGGGAAGCGGCTGGTCATTGGGATGTCCTTTTTGTCAACGGCGTGGCGCGGGTCAAAGCCGGGCGCGTGGTTTGGAGCGTTCAGGATCCGTCAGGACCCGGAGTGTCGGTGCGGAAACAGGAAGGAGCAATGCGCCGGAAGCTTTCAGCAGCATGGCAAGCCCCGCGGCGGACTGGAGCGTTTCGCCAACTCGGGCGGCACAGGTCAGCGTGGAAGCCGGCAAGCACGAAATTTTCCGCCGGGCCGTGCATCATGCGGCGATCACGCAGCGGCGCCAAGGGCGCAAGACCCCGGCGAAGCGGTGCTGAACCTGCCTTGCCGCGGGCGCGGCAGGGATGGGATATCATCACGGTATCCTCCAATCGAAAGGGGTCAAGGCCCTGACATCAAAGGCGGCGTTCTCACACCTCACGGAACCCAGAAGCCAGAGGATGCGCGCCATGTCAAATATTCTAGTTTGGAAAAATTCCAATAAATCAACAGTTTGGAAAAATTCTAAACTGGAGCGCCCGCCGTGCCGGGCCATAGGGAAACCGAAAAACTTTCCGGTGACAAACCGTAATTATATCATTATATGAAAACATATGTACTTTTCAGGCAGCGAGGACCACATCGTGAGCGACAACGCCATGCAAGCCCCGGCGCAAGCCCATTCAAGGCTGGAGCACTTCCCCATAGGGCTGTTTGCCATCGTAATGGGTCTGGCCGGACTGACACTGGCCACCTTGCGTCTGGAGCATGCGGCGGGTGCCGGCCGTATCCTCAGCCCATGGGCGCTCGGCCTCACCATCGCCGTCTTCCTCTTCCTGCTTGCCGCCTACGCCGCCAAGGCGCTGCGCTTTCCCGCCGCCGTCAAGGCCGACTGGAATCACCCGGTGAAGATTGCCTTCTTCCCCGCCATCTCCATCGGCATGCTCCTGATTTCAACGGCCATGGTGCCGCTGATGCCCGCTGTTGCGGGTATCGTCTGGGGTCTTGGCGCAGTGCTGCATCTGGCCGGAACCCTTGCCGTCGTCTCCAGCTGGATTGGTCACCGCAAGTGGGAAACGGTGCAGATGTCGCCCGCATGGTTCATCCCCGCCGTCGGCAACGTCATTGTGCCCGTTGCCGGGGCGCGGCTTGGCTACACGGAAATCTCCTGGTTCTTCTTCACCACCGGAATTCTGTTCTGGATGATCCTGCTGACGCTGGTGTTCAACCGGCTGATCTTCCACGCCCCGCTGCCTGAGCGGCTTTATCCCACGCTGATGATCCTCGTCGCGCCGCCCGCTGTCTGCTTCGTCGCCTGGCACGAACTGACCGGCGATCTCAACCCCTTCGCCCGCGTCCTCTACTACGGAGCTGTTCTCTTCGCCCTCGTGGTGGCCGCGCAGATCGGCAAGCTGGTGCGCCTGCCCTTCGTCATATCCTGGTGGGCCTATTCCTTCCCGGTCGCCGCACTGACGATTGCCACCTTCCTTTACGGCGAGGCGAGCGGGAAGCCCGGCTTCATCACCGCAGGCTATGCGCTCTATGCGGTGCTGGCCGCCGTGATTGCCATGCTGATCATGCGCACGCTGTCAGCCGCCGCGCGCGGCCTCATCTGCCAGCCCGAGTAACCGCCGTCCCGGCCTTGGCCAGATGTGCCATCATGCCCGCTGCGGCATGACGCCCGGTCGCCAGACAGGCGGTCAGCAGGTAGCCACCGGTCGGCGCTTCCCAGTCCAGCATCTCGCCAGCCGCGAAAACGCCTGGCAGCGCGCGCAGCATCAGCCCGTCGTCCAGCGCTGCACGCCGGATACCGCCTGTCGTGGAAATCGCCTCGGCAATCGGGCGCGGTGCGATCACACGGATCGGCACCGCCTTGACGATGGCGGCAAGTGCTTCTGGCTGCAATCCCGCGGCTTCCGGCACAGCCTCGCGCACCAGCGCCGCCTTGACGCCGGACAACCCGGCCCCCTTGCGCAACCGGTTGGAGAGGCTCGCCTTGGCTGGCTGGCGCGCAAGGTCGCGCGCGATCCGCGCCTGGTCCCGCCCAGGCTGGAGGTCAATACCCAGCACGGCCTCGCCACCAGTCTCCAGCCGGTCGCGCAAGGCAGCCGAATGGGCATAGACCAGACTGCCTTCGATCCCGGAGGCACTGACGACAAACTCGCCCGGCACCGCGCCTGCATCCGACGTGGCCGTAACGCCCTTCACCGGCGCACCGGCAAAGCGTTCAGAAAAATGCCCACTCCACGCCACGTCGAACCCGCAATTGGCAGGCTTCAGCGGGGCAACCCCAACGCCGGCGGCCTCCAGCAGGTCCGTCCACCCGCCATCCGACCCGAGCCGCGGCCAGCTTGCCCCGCCAAGTGCCAGCAGGCAGGCATCGAAGTCCGCCCGCGTCATGCTGCCCTCCGGCGGATTGAAGGAGAGAACGGGGCGCCCATCTTGCGAGGCGATGCCAGTGAGCCGGTGGCGCTTGAACAGTTGCACGCCCTGCGCCTCCAGCCGCGCAAGCCAGGCGCGCAGCAGCGGCGAGGCTTTCATCGCTTTCGGAAAGATACGGCCTGACGAGCCGGTAAAACAGTCCGCACCCAGCCCGTTCGCCCAGGCGACGGTCTCGCGTGGTCCGAACGCTTCCAGCATGGGCCGCAGCCAGTCATGGGCCGCACCGTACCGGGCCGCAAAGCGCTCCGGCGGCTCCGAGTGGGTAAGGTTCAGACCGGTCTTGCCCGCCAGCAGCAACTTGCGCCCGAGCGATGGCATCGCATCAAAAAGGCTGACCGCATGACCGTGAGACGAGAGAACCTCGGCCGCCATCAGCCCGGCCGGGCCGCCGCCGATGATCGCCATGTTTGCCCGTGCCATGTTCCGCTGCCCGTGATTGCGCCTCTCGCAACCCCGTCATGGCCCGGCTTGCGCAGGCTTGCAAGCTTGCAGCCGGTCAGGCTGGGCGGCGGAGAACCCCGAGCCGGGCATAGTCGCGATAGAGGCTTTGAAAATGCATGGTGCCCTTGAAGCCCTGCGCCGCTTCGCGCATCACGGCTTCCAGTTCCGCGCGTGGCGCGACATGAAACCTTGCGAGCCAGCCCCGCAGCAGGACGCGGAACCAGACGGGCAGACGGTCCTGCTGGCCGAAATCGACCACATGAAGCGAACCACCCGGTTTCAGCGCAGTCGCCGCCTGGCGGACGGCTTCCGGCCACTCCGGAATCATCGAAACGGCATAGGAAATGAAGATGCGATCAAACCCGTTGATACCAAAGGCTCCTTCCGGGTCGAGCGCGGCAGCGTCGCCCACGGCGAGGCGCGCGCGGTCTCCCACTCCTGCCTGATCCAGCTTGCCTTCCGCCGTCTTGAGCATCTCGGCCGAAATGTCGATGCCGTAGAATTGCGCGCCGGGATAGCGGCGGGCAGCCGCAATCAGGTTTCGGCCCGTGCCGCAACCGATCTCCAGCACATTGCCACCCGGCGGAACGGCCAATCCTTCGAGCATTTCGTCACGGCCAAGCAGGTAGAACTTGCGGGTCGCATCATAGATATGGCGCTGATGACGATAGATGCCATCCATCAGAACGGCATGGCGGGCACCGGAAATCCCGTCCATCTCATTCGCCTTTCACATAGAGGTGGAAGCCGCCATAGATGGCCGAGCGGTCGCGTGCATTCAGCTCCCGCGAGCGCCGTTCCTCATATCGCCATCGCGACAGCAGGGCATCATCCACCCGGCCGGGCAGCACGCTCGGCCCGGCAGCGGTGCGGAAGATGACACGCGCGCCGGGTGCTGCCGTCCGGGAGATCTCTCCCCAAAGCTCGTTCAGCTGGCGGTCGGTCATCCAGTCCTGCGCGTCGAGCAGGACATAGACGTCGCGCGAGGAGGCTGGCAGAACGCGCAAGTGGTCAGTGAAACTCTCGTTGATCACCGTCACCCGGCCCGCATTGGCCTTGAGCGCAGCGAAGTGCCGGGCATCAAGGTAGGGCGGCAGCGAGGCATTGGCGCTGCGTTGGTAGCCCCGCCCGAAGGCCTGCCAGGCGAAGTAGTTGTCGGCAAGCGCAAACCCGCAGGCAAGCTTGCGCGTGCGCTCGCGCAGCACCTCCGCCATGTCGCCATCCGGTCCGGCCAGCGCCTCATATTGGGCTGGCGGGATGCCGAGGCCGAACAGCGAGGCACGGCGCGACGTCAGGAATTGCACCAGCGGCCGGTCGAACAGCGGTGACAGCTCCTCCTCGAAAAAGCGGCGCTGATCACGCACTGTCGCGCATTCGGTGAGCTTGCGCGGGTCAACGCCGTGCAACCTTGCCAGCAAATGCCCGGCCTTGATGAAGCGGCCAAGCAGGCCCAAACGATGGAAACCGCGCGCAAACATGGAAATTCGCCGCCGTCCGGTGAGCGACCGTCTTTCCCACCAGTCCCGGCTTTGCGCATCCAGATGCGGCGCCAGGAAACGGTCATAGGCGATCACGTTGACCGGATTGTCCGCTTCGCCGAAGAAACGCAGGAAATCGCCATGGCCGGGAAGGTGGCGCGCCGCCGCAAGCTTCAAGCGGCCAAGCGCCACATGGGCAGGCGACAGGTCCACCGCGGTGATCGAGGCCGGACCGGCCGTCAGATAGGACATCACATTGCAGGAGCCAGACGCGATGCACACCATGCGGTCGGAGGCACCGATGGCAAGCGCTTCCATGTCCACCACCGGATCCTCCCATATCTGGGGATAGACGAGCCCCTGGAAGGCGCGCGAGAAGATGCGCTCCAGGATGCCGTCCAGCGTGTAGGCGGGGTTCTGGTGGACGGCCTGGCCAAGCCGCTTGCCGACGGTGAGCGTGGCACCCTGTGTCATGGAATGTCTCCGGAAGCTAGAGCGTACGCGTTTCTGATCAGGCAGCTTGCTGCGCTGGACCGGGAAGGCGCGCGGTCCCGATGCGGCTGGCTAGCGCGCGCACACGTTCACGCGTGATTGCGGACCAGTCGATGATCTCCAGCCGGCCGTCATGGTGCTCGACGATGGCCGTACAGCTTTCCACCCAGTCGCCGGTGTTGAGATAGTGCACGGTGCCGATCATCTCGTCGGCCGCATGGTGGATGTGACCGCAGACAATGCCGTCGGCCCCCTCCTTGCGTGCCTCCTCGGCGAGTACGGCCTCGAAGTCCCCGATATAATTGACCGCGCGCTTCACTTTCAGCTTCGCCCACTTGGAAATGGACCAATACTGGAAGCCGAACAGGCGGCGGGCACGGTTCAGCCATTTGTTGGCCCACATCGCCATCCCGTAGGCGCCGTCGCCCAAATGCGCCAGCCACTTGTGGTTCATCACCACCATGTCGAACTGGTCACCGTGGATGATCAGGAGGCGTTCGCCTGCTGCCGTTACGTGAAGGTCGCGGTCGCGCACCACGATGCCGCCGAAATGGATGCCCTGCCAGTCACGCAGCACTTCGTCGTGGTTGCCCGGAACATAGATGATCTCTGCCCCGGCCCGGCCCTGGCGCAGCAGCTTCTGCACCACGTCATTGTGGACCTGCGGCCAGTAGAAGCCCTTCCGCTTCATGCGCCAGCAATCGACGATATCGCCGACGAGATAGATCTTTTCCGCCTCGTGCTCGCGCAGGAAATCCACCAGCATCTGCGCCTGGCAGTCAGGCGTTCCCAGATGAACGTCGGATAGGAAGAGGGTGCGGTACTTGGCCGGCTTGGTCATGGCTGCGGTCCGTCTGGATCATGTGTCCCGCGCCTTAGAGCCGATTTGCATTTCAGCCATGTGACAGTTGCAGCCCCACCGGTCCGGCCTGCGCACCCCGGCAGACAAACGAAAAGGGCGGTCACCGGGACCGCCCTTTCCTGGGTCGCCGGTCAGGCAATCACTTCAGCGCGGCGTCAGTGATTTCGTGCGTCCAGGCGCCTTCCGGCTCCTTGGAAATGACCGGATCCGAGCCACCGCTCATCAGCGCCTTGACGGTGCGCTCATAATCGGCCGGATCAAGCGCGCCGTTGGAACCGGCGGTCAGCTTGGCGATCTCGCCCATCATGCGCTTCTGGTGCATTTCGGTCTGGGCGCCGGTCGCATCGTTTTCCAGCACGATCCCGGCAGCCTCATCCGGATTGGCCTCGGCATACTTCCAGCCCTTCATCGAGGCGCGCACGAAGCGAACCATCTTGTCCTTGAAGGCCGCATCCTTGAGGCTGTCCTCCAGCACATAGATGCCGTCCTCCAGCGTGGCAACGCCTTCATCCTGGTACTTGAAGACAACCAGCTCTTCCGGCTTCATCCCGGCATCGATGATCTGCCAGTACTCGTTATAGGTCATCGTCGACACGCAATCGGCCTGCTTCTGCAGGATCGGGTCGACGTTGAAGCCCTGCTTGAGCACCGTCACGCCATCCGGCGAACCGTCGGTCTTGTAGCCGAGCTTGTTCATCCAGTTGAGGAACGGATACTCGTTGCCGCCGAACCAGACGCCCAGCGTCTTGCCCTT